>JBBIQR010000386.1:0-4518 GCA_037442245.1 Candidatus Solibacter sp.
AAAAGGAATGTTCTTGTGCGAAAGTCCAAAATGCCATTTAAGTGCGAAAGTCGGGCTAACGCGCGCGGCCCGGAAACGAGCCGCGACCGTGAGGGAGCGGTCGCGGCACTAGTGCCGGATCAATTCGCCGAAGCCTCTTTCTGCACGCTGTCGACTACCAGCAGCGGCAGCGGAGCCTTGCGCGCGTCCAGCTTCAGCCCGACGGTCTGCAGCGCGTTGCCGAGCGAATCGCCGTTTCCCATTTCGAGCGCGCGCAGCGCCTGCGGAGGCAAGGCGACGCCGGCGTTCAGCGCCGAGCGGATCAGCATGGCGAAGTAATCCTCGGAGGTGAAGTTCAGGCTGATGTCGTACACCCCGGTGAGGCCGGTCATATCCACCACGGGGCGGTCGGTGAAGCGGGAAATCGTGTCGGCGAAGCGGGTGAGGTCGAGCCGGCGGGCATCCAGTTTGTTGTCGGCGAACGCGAAGTACGAACCGCGCCCCAGGTCGATATTGACGCCGCGCGCGCTGCCGGTGGCGGTGACGTTGACGTTACTCGCCGCCGGCGCCTGCGCGGCGGCGCCTTCGAGCGGCGGCGATTCCTGGAGCTTCACCCCGCCCTTGCCGGGAATCAGCGCGTACACCGGAAATTCCTTGCTTTCGCGATGGGTTTTCAGCTTGAAGCGCTCCTCCAGCAGGGAGGCGAGCATTTCCGGCACCTGCTCGCGGGACGCGCCATCGGGAATCTTGCCCGAGATATCGAAGTGCGCCGATGCGAGCCACTCGGGACCCGAAACCTGGTAGTCCTTGAGCCGGTACGCCACCCGGATGTAATCCTTGAGCGAAAGGTCCCGGATGTTCACCTGCGCGCCGTCGATGTGGATTCCGACCGTGACCTGCGGCTGCCCGGTCTGTTCCGTGGGGCGGATCGAGGCGACCTCGAACTCCGGGCGCGTCCCCTGCGCCCAAGCCGCCGCCGCGGCGGCAGCAACAATCAGCCAGCGAAACGATGCCATATCCCCTCATACGCGATCCGCCG
Source organism: Candidatus Solibacter sp. (assembly GCA_037442245.1). Taxonomy (GTDB): domain Bacteria; phylum Acidobacteriota; class Terriglobia; order Bryobacterales; family Bryobacteraceae; genus Solibacter. Next base: position 1,019 of record JBBIQR010000386.1, read on the forward strand.
GAGAAAAGATCCGTCCAACCGGACCCCTGCTCCCCACCTGATAAAATTGAGGTTTCCCAACCGGAGGAGGGCGAATGGCAATTCTACCGCGGCACAGGACTGTACCCGTCGATGTCGGAGGCGTCAAGGTGGGCGGCGATCATCCGATCGTGGTCCAGTCGATGACCAATACCGATACCGCCGACGTGGCGGCGACCGTCAACCAGGTGATGGCGCTGGCGCGCGCGGGCAGCGAACTGGTCCGGGTCACGGTCAACACCGAAGCCGCCGCCGCCGCCGTCCCCAAGATCGTCGAGACCTGCGCCGCCTTCGGCGTCCGGGTGCCGGTCATCGGCGACTTTCATTACAACGGCCACATCCTGCTCAAGAAGTATCCGGCGTGTGCGCGCGCGCTGGCCAAGTACCGCATCAACCCCGGCAACAGCGACATCGGGCGCAAGACCGACGACAACTTCCGCACCATGATCGAGGTCGCGGTGGAGAACAACAAGCCGGTGCGCATCGGGGTGAACTGGGGTTCGCTGGACAGCATGCTCCTGACCCGCATGATGGACGAGAACTCGCGACTGGCCGAGCCGAAGGACGCGCGCCAGGTGACGCTCGACGCCATGGTGGCGAGCGCGGTCGAGAGCGCCCGCGCGGCCGAGCGTTACGGGCTGCGCGCGGACCAGATCATCCTCAGCGCGAAAGTCAGCGGAGTGCAGGACCTGATCGACGTGTACCGGATGATGGCCGCGGCGTGCGGCTACCCGCTGCACCTCGGGCTCACCGAAGCCGGCCTCGGCAGCAAGGGAATCGTGGCTACGACCGCCGCGCTCTCGGTGCTGTTGCAGGAGGGCATCGGCGACACGATCCGGGCTTCGCTCACGCCGCTGCCCAACGGGGACCGTACCGAGGAGGTCATCGTCTCGCAGCAGATTCTGCAATCGATCGGGATCCGCAGTTTCACCCCGCAGGTGACGGCGTGCCCGGGCTGCGGCCGCACCACCAGCACCTTCTTCCAGGACATGGCCGACCAGATCCAGAACTACCTGCGGGACCAGATGCCGAAGTGGAAGGCGTCGCACCCGGGCGTCGAGACCATGAAGGTCGCGGTGATGGGCTGCGTGGTGAACGGTCCGGGCGAGAGCAAGCATTCGCATATCGGGATCTCGCTGCCCGGCACATTCGAGGAGCCCAAAGCTCCGGTGTATGTGGACGGCCGGCTGATGACGACGCTCAAGGGAGACCGCATCGTCGAGGAGTTTCTCGCGATCCTGAACCACTACGTGGAGACGCACTACGCCTCGCAAACCGTCGCGGTGTAGCGGTGGCGTTGCTATAATTCGACCATCTGAAGCCCCCATACATGGCCCGGCGGTTCACGCTCGACGAAGCCCAACGCCTGCTCCCCGAAGTGGAGCGGTTCCTCAATAGCGCGATCGAGGCGCGCCAGCAGTACCACGACGCCGAGGCCGCGATCCAGGAGATGAACGAGCGCATCATGCTGGCCGGCGGGATGATTCTGGACCGGCAGCAGGCGCTGGCCGCCAAAACGCGCCGCGAACAGGCGGCCGCCGTGCTGCGCAATGCGCTCGAAAGCGTGCAGCAGTTGGGCTGCCTGGTGAAGGATCTGGATACCGGGCTGGTCGATTTCCCGACCCTGTTTCGCGGCGTCGAGGTGTACCTGTGCTGGAAACTGGGGGAGCCGGGCATCGAATACTGGCACGGGGTGGATGAGGGGTTCCGCGGCCGCAAGCCGATCGACCGCGATTTTCTCGACCACCATGAGGGCGGCCGCTCGCAGTAGTCCGGCGGCGTCCGCGTAAATGAGCAGCACCACTCACGAGACCGAGATCAAGCTGGCGTGCGCGGACGCGGGCGCGGCGCGCCGTCTGTTGCGGGCGGCGGGGTTCCGGGTGTGCCGCGCGCGCGTCTTCGAATCCAACCTGGTATTCGATACCGCGGGCCTCAAGTTGCGGCGCTCGGCGCGCCTGCTGCGGCTGCGCACGGCGGGGCGCCGGGTCACGGTCACGTTCAAGGGTCCGCCGCTGCCGGCGCGGCATAAGGTGCGGGAGGAAGTGGAAACCGCGGTGGACGATGCCGCGAGGATGCGCGCCATCTTCGAACAACTCGGGTTCCGGGCGGTGTTCCGCTACGAGAAGTACCGCACCGAGTTCCGTCCGGCGCGGGGGCGCGGAATGGCGGTGCTTGACGAGACTCCGATCGGGGTGTACCTGGAACTGGAAGGCCCGGCTTCGTGGATCGACCGGGCCGCGCGGCAACTGGGTTTCCGCGAGCGCGATTACATCACGGCGAGCTACGGCCGCCTGTATCTGGACTGGTGCCGGCGCGAGGGGCGCGCGCCCTCCGATATGACGTTCGCATGATGCGCGCGAACCCTTACGACCGCGTCCCGTATCGCACGTTTCCGCGGCGGCAGACGCATCCGGAGCGGCTGGCCACGGTGGCGGCCCTGTTCGGCATGGCGCCGGCTCCGGTGGCGCGCTGCCGGGTGCTCGAAATCGGTTGCGGCAGCGGCGGCAACCTGATCCCGCTGGCGTACGCGCTGCCCGGGGCGCGGTTCACGGGAATCGATCTCGCGGCGGCTCCGCTGGCTGCCGCCCGCGCGATGGCAGAAGCTCTCGGGCTGCGCAACCTCGAACTGCGGCACGGCGACATGCGCGAGTTCGAACACGGCGGCGGGGAGTTCGATTACATCCTGGCGCACGGCGTCTACTCCTGGGTACCGGAGGAAGTGCGCGACGGGCTGCTGCGGGTCTGCCGCGCGCGCCTGGCGCCCGAGGGCGCCGCGTTCGTGAGCTACAACGCTTACCCTGGGCACTACGAGCGGCAGATGCTGCGCGAGATCCTGCTGCGGCGCGGCGGCACGGTACGGAGCGCGCGGCGCTTTCTGGGCGGACTGCCGCAGGAGGAAGCGGCCGCGCTTGCCGCGTCGCCGGACGACATCCTGTTCCACGACATTCTGGCGCCGGTGAATCACGCGGTGTGGTTCGGCGAATTCACCGCGCACGCGGCGGCGCACGGATTGCGCTACCTGGGGGAAGCCGACCTTCACGAGATGTTCGACGCGCGCGGCCGGATCGCGGACGAGGACGCCGAACCGGAGCTCGATTTCCGCAAGCTGCGGCGCTTCCGGCAGACGCTCCTGTGCCGCGCCGAAGTGACGCTCGCGCGGGCGATCGCGCCGCAACAGATGGACGGCTTTTTGTTTTCGAAGAACCCTCACGGCCGGCGGGTTCCGGGCGAGGATGCGGCGGTGGAGGCGGTGGCGCAGGCGCTCGACGACGTGTATCCGCTGCCGGTGGAGTTCGGGGAACTCGCGCCCTACGCCGGTTCGGCGGCGGCGCTGCGCGAGATTCTTGCGGGGCTGATCGCGGCGGGCTGCGCCGATCCGCATGTGTACGGTTTTCCGTGTTGTGAAGCGGCGGGCGAGCGGCCGCGGGCGAGCCGGCTGGCGCGGCTGCAGGCGGCTTCGGGCCGGCTGGTGACGAGCCTGT
>JBBIQR010000387.1:0-4467 GCA_037442245.1 Candidatus Solibacter sp.
CATCGTCCCCATCCGCGGCAACTCGCTGCGCAATCCGTCCTGCACGCCCGTCAGCCTCAGCGCCGGCAGCGGACCCGCGATCGGCAGTTCCAGCAGCATCAACTGCTCCGCCGCTCCCTGCCAGTTGTCCTTCGCCCATCGCCCCAGCGCCCGCCCCGCGATCAACCCCGCCTGATAATTGTTCGCCCCGAAATACACCGCCCCCGGATGCGGAATCTCGATCGCGATCACCGGAATCTGCGCCTCCAGAAATTTCGAGGCGATCACCGGCGCCACCCGCTCGTACGTCTGAAACTCCAGCACCAGGTCCACGTGCTCTTTCACCAGCAGATCCGCGTTGCGCAGCGCTTCCTTCGGGCTGTAGCGGTTGTTCACCGTCACCAGGTCCACCCGCTCCTTCGCCGCCGCGTGCTGCAGGCTCTCGCTCACCCCCCGCGAAAATTCGCTGTCGGTCTGCGCCGCGAACCCCAGCCGGAACCGCCGCGTCTGCACCGGCGGAAACGGGCAGCGGTAAACGCCCCGCGCCGGACGCTCGATCAGACCCCCGTGCACCAGGCTCTGCAATAACCGGAACGCCGTAGTGCGCCGCAGCGCCGTCCGCTCCGTAATGTCCGACAAATGCAGCTCCTCGCCCGCGTGGCGAAAAGCCCTTACGATTTCGCAGGCCCGGACCACGGCCTGCACTTCTCCGGCGTCGCGTTTCATAAGTTCCATATTGCGGAATTCTTCGAAGCGGCGAAATCGCTCGAATTCCCGACAAAACTATAGCATGGGCCATGCCGCTGTTCCACAATACAGAATCCGATTGTGCGAAATTTCCACCTGGCGCCGCCCCCTCCCGCAAAATGGATAATAAACAAGATGCTTTCGCGACGAACTCTGCTCGGTGGCGCCGCCGCATGCGCCATCGCCGCCCGCCGCACGCCCGCCGCTCCGCCCCCAGCGGACCGCCGCCGCCTGCGCGAGTTCGCCTACTCCGACGTCACCCTCACCGGCGGTCCCCTCGAGGCCATGTACCGCCGCCTCCACGCCCACTACCTCTCGCTCGACGAAGATCGCCTTCTCAAGGTCTATCGCCAGCGCGCCGGCCTCCCCGCCCCCGGCCGCGACATGGGCGGATGGTACGACGCCGAGGGCTTCGTCCCCGGCCACCTGATCGGCCAGTTCATCTCCGCCCTCTCCCGCTTCCACGCCCACACCGGCGACCCCGCCTCCGCCGCCAAAGCCCGCCGCCTCGTCGAAGGCTACGCCGCCGCCTTCGACCGCGACCACGACCCCTTCGCCGGCCCCAAAGCCTCCACCTGGGCCTGCTACATCCTCGACAAGTACGAAATCGGCCTGCTCGACGCCGCCACTCTCGCCCGCGTCGATTCCGCCCGCGCCCTGCTCCCCCGCGTCATCCAGGCCGCCCGCGCCAAATCCGGCTGGATTCCGGATCACACCTTCGATCGCATCGGCGTCAAGAACCCGCCCTACGACGAACCCTACGTCCTGCCCGAGAACCTCTTCCAAACTTACGCCCTCACCGCCGATAAGCGCTTCCTCGACCTCGCCCGCCTCTACCTGCTCGACGAGTTCTTCGGCCCCCTCGCCCGCGGCGAAAACGTCCTCCCCGGCAAGCACGGCTACAGCCACATCATCGCCCTCAGTTCCGCCGCCAAGGCCTACGAAGTGCTCGGCGACGAAAAATACCTGCGCGCCATCCGTAACGCCTGGGACATGCTCGAAGACCAGCAGTTCGCCTCCGGCGCCTGGGCGCCCCAGGAAATGCTCGTCCACCCCGGCTCCGGCGAACTCGGCGCCAGCCTCACCTCCACCCGCGACCACTTCGAGACCCCCTGCTGCTTCTACGCCCACGCCAAACTCGCCCGCTACCTCACCAGCTTCACCGGCGAAGCCCGCTACGGCGACGGTCTCGAGCGCGTCCTCTTTAACACCATCCTCGGCGCGCTCGACCCCGATGACGACGGCGGCTACTTCTACTACTCCGATTACCAGGCCCGCGCCCAAAAACGCTACTACCAGCGCAAGTGGCCCTGCTGCGCCGGCACCCTCGCGCAGTCCGTCGCCGATTACCCCCTCAACCTCTACTTCCACGATGCCCGCGGCATCTACGTCAACCTCTACGCCGCAAGCCGGGTGCGCTGGAACGCCGGTTCCGTCCCGGTGACCCTCTCGCAGCACACCGCCTACCCCGAATCCGAACACATCGAACTGCGCGTGAACCCCGCGACCCCCGCCGATTTCGCCGTCCACCTGCGCATCCCCGGCTGGCTCCGGCAGCCCGCCAGCATCTCCGTCAACGGCAAACCCGTCCGCGTAAAATCCGATCCCGGAGCTTTCGCCACCCTCGCCCGCCGCTGGAAGAAGGACGACCGCATCGAGCTCACCCTGCCCTTCCCCTTCCGCGTCCTCCCCGTCGACACCCGCAACCCCGATACCGCCGGCGTCCTCCACGGTCCCCTCATGCTCGTGGCCCTGAATCCGCCCGAACAGCTCGCGGCGCCCGCCTCCGCGCTCGCCCGCATGGACCCCGTCCCCGGCAAGCCCCTCGAGTTCGAGTGCCGCGCCGCATCCGGCCCCGTCCGCATGCGCCCCTTCTACCAGGTCCAGCGCGAGCCGTACTCCACTTACTTTCACCGCACGGGGGACGCCTGATGGAAGACCGCATCCGCGCGCGTTACTCCATCCTCACCACCCAGCCCCCCGAGCGCGCCGCCGAAGTCATCGCCGGCGAACAATCCACCGGCACCTTCACCCGCATCCCCGGCGAGACCGACGAACTCCGCGAGCGCTTCGGAGCCCGCGTCGAATCCGTCGCCCGCACCTCCGAGGACGCCTGCGAAGTCGAAATCTCCTGGCCCGTCGCCAACCTCGGTGCGTCCCTCCCCAACCTGCTCGCCACCGTCGCCGGCAATCTCTGGGAGCTCAAAGCCTTCACCGGACTCCACCTCCTCGACCTCAAGCTCCCGCCCGTCTTCCTCGACCGCTACCAGGGCCCGCAGTTCGGCGTCGCCGGCACCCGCCGCCTCACCGGCGTCTACAACCGCCCCATCCTCGGCACCATCATCAAGCCCAGCGTCGGCCTCTCGCCCGAGGAAACCGCCGCCCTCGTCCGCAAGCTCGCCGAAGGCGGCATCGACTTCATCAAGGACGACGAACTCCAGTGCGACGGCCCCCACTGCCCCTTCGACGCCCGCCTCGCCGCCGTCATGCGCGTCCTCCACGACCACGCCGGCCGCACCGGCAAAATGGTCATGTACGCCGCCAATATCACCGGCGACATCGACGAGATGCAGCGCCGCCACGATCAGGTCGTGGCCGCCGGCGGCACCTGCGTCATGGCCGGCATCCATAGCGTCGGTCTCCCCGCCCTCGTCGCTCTGCGCCGCGTCTCGGCCGTCCCCATCCACGGCCACCGCAACGGCTGGGGCCTCCTCGGACGCTCCCGCGATATCGCCGTCAGCTTCGTCGCCTGGCAGAAACTCTGGCGCCTCGCCGGCGTCGATCACCTCCACTGCAACGGCATCGCCAACAAGTTCTGGGAGCCAGACGACTCCGTCATCGCCTCCGCCCGCGAGTGCCTGACCCCCATGTTCGACGTCCCCGGGAAGGGCTGCGAAATCCTCCCCGTCTTCTCCTCCGGCCAGACCGCCCGCCAGGCGCCCCCTACCTTCGCCGCCCTTGGCACCACCGACCTCCTCTTCGCTGCCGGCGGCGGAATCATGGCCCACCCCGGCGGCGCTTCCGCCGGCGTCCTCAGCCTCCGCCAGGCTTGGGAAGCCGCCGTGCAAGGCATCCCGCTCGAATCCTACGCCGCCTCGCACCCCGAGTTGCGCGCCGCCCTGGACCGCTTCCAATGACCAACCCCCTCCCCCAGGACCGGCCCTTCTTCCCCTTCTACGGCGACGATTTCACCGGCTCCACCGACGCCCTCGAAGCCCTCGCCCTCAACGGCGTCGACGCCGTCCTCTTCCTCCGCCCGCCCGCTGCGGACGATCTCGCCCGCTTCCCCTCCGCCCGCGCCATCGGCATCGCCGGCCACAGCCGCAGCCAGTCCCCCGAGTGGATGTGCCGCGAACTGCCCCCCATCTTCGCCCGCCTCCGCGAAATCGGCGCGCCCATCGTCCAGTACAAGGTCTGCTCCACCTTCGATAGCTCCCCCGCCGCCGGCAGCATCGGCCGCGCCCTCGAACTCGGCCGCCAGGCGTTCGGCGGCGCATGGTCCCCGATCGTCCCCGCCGCCCCCCTCCTCCGCCGCTACGTCCTGTTCGGCAATCTCTTCGCCGCCGCCGGCGCCCAGGTCCACCGCATCGACCGCCACCCCTCCATGGCCCACCACCCCGTCACCCCCATGGACGAAAGCGACCTCCGCCTCCACCTCGCCCGCCAGACCCCGCTCCACATCGCCCTCATCGATCTCCCCTCCCTCCGCGCCGAGCGTCTCGATCTCCCCGCCGCCGATGC
>JBBIQR010000388.1:0-4465 GCA_037442245.1 Candidatus Solibacter sp.
GGCAGCATGGTGAAGCGCGCTGCCAGCCGCGCACCCAGGGCCAGGCTGCCCATCAGGCCCATCGGCAGGGTCAGGCGGGGAGCGGGCACACCAACCACCCCGGCAATCTTTTTAAGCAGCTCGACGTGGCTGAGGTCCTCCCCGCTCAAAATGTAGCGCTCGCCGGCTTGGCCGCGTTCGAGGGCTGCCAGGTGGCCATCGATCACGTCTTCCAGGGTGACCACGCTCACCCCACCCGGGATGGCGCGCCGGGCGCGCCGCGACCGGCGGCACCTTGGCGAGTCCCGGCGAGTCGTAATAGCGGGTCAGCAGTCGCACCTTGCCCCCCCCGGCTTCGACCGTGAACCCGCCGCATGGCCCCGTGAAGATCCAGCGGAGCTGTGCCGCGCCCTCCGCGCTGTCGATCGCCAGCGTCCTCTCGAATAGTGCCGGAAGCCACTCCGCGAAGTACCGGCGCGGCGGACCGGGCACGTTCCAGCGGGTCCGCGGCGAGGGCGGCATCGGGAACCCGAACGCTTCCCCGCCCGCCGGGGGCCCGTCCCATGCCGGCAGCGCGAACGAAGCCGGCGCGGCGTCCTGGGCGGACGCAAGCGCGGTAGTAGATGCCAGGGTCAGCGAGAAAGCGCGGCGCGAAAGTTTCATACCGAAGCCGATTATATTTGGTTGCACCGCCCAATAGTGATTTACCGAACTATACAAAGGAAGGGCGCGCAAACGGTTTCGGAATCGGGTAACATTCTTTAAATAGAAGTCGTTTCTCTCTAGAGAGGGTTGCTGGGATGGGTTCCCCGTTGCGAACGATTCCGTGGCTGATAGCTGCCTGCGCCCTGGCGCGCGCCGCAACTGGCCCGACGTTCGACAGCGCCGTCGGCCCCGTGCTCGCCAAAACCTGTACCCCGTGCCATAACGCGTCCCTGGCAAGCGGCGCCATGGACATCGCCCCCTTCACGCAAGCCGATTCGCTCAAACTCAATCGCGAAGGCTGGGACATCATCCTCGAACGGCTGCGCGCCCGCGAAATGCCGCCCGCCGGCGTGCCGCATCCCGCCGCCCTCGACGCCGCGATCCAGTATCTCACCGCCGAGTTCGACAAAGCCGACCGCAGCGTCAAACCCGACCCCGGCCGCGTCACCGCCCGCCGCCTGAACCGCACCGAGTACACCAACACCATCCGCGACCTGCTGGCGGTCGAGTTCCGCGCCGAGAAAAGCTTTCCCACCGACGATCTCGGCGACGGCTTCGATAACATCGCCGACGTGCTCACGATTTCACCCGTGCTGATGGAGAAGTACCTGGCCGCGGCCCAGCAGATTGCCGCCCGCGCCGTCGCCGCCGACCCGCTCCCCAAGCCGCTCAAAATCGAATTCGCCGCCAAGGACAAGAAAATCCGGCGCGTCGATCTCAGCACCATCGAAGCCGAGGGCCGCATCGATTTCGACGGCGAATATACCGTGCGCATCGGCTTGCCCGGCGAGCGCGCACCCGACGCAAAACCCGTCACCCTGGGCTTCTGGATCGACGGCAGGCTGCTCGCCACCAAGCAGGTCGAGACCAAACCCAGCGGTCTCGTCTACTTCTCGCCCTACTCCGAAGAGGAGATGCGGCTCTTCCTGCCCGAGGGCGACCACGTCTTCCGCGCCGCGTTCATCGGCGACGATTTCGTCCGCGGCATGGCGCCCGCGGACGCCTACAGCAGCAAGAAGAACAAGTTCCTCGATTCCATCACCCTGCTCGGACCCTTCGCGCCGAAGGACCCGCCGCCCAGCCGCGCGAAAATTTTCCTCTGCGATCCCTCGGCCGGCTCCGCGTGCGTGGACCGCATCCTCGCCAACCTCGCCCATCATGCCTGGCGGCGTCCGGTGACGAAGGCCGAGGTCGCGTCCCTAGGCCGCTTCGTCGCCCTGGCCAAGGCCAACGGCCAGGACACCGCCCACGGCATCGAACTGGCCCTCGAGGCCATGCTCGTCTCCCCCGATTTCCTCTTCCGCATCGAGCACGATCCCAACCCCGCCGACGGCGCCCCCCACCCCGTCAGCGATGTCGAACTCGCCAGCCGCCTGAGCTACTTCCTCTGGAGTTCCATGCCGGACGATGCCCTGATGGCCGTCGCCGAGGCCGGCAAACTCCACGATCCCGCCGTGCTGGACGCCCAGGTGAAGCGCATGATGGCCGACCCGAAATCCTCCGCGCTCGCCGGCAACTTCGCCGGACAATGGCTCGAGTTGCGCAGCCTCAACGCCATCAAGCCAGATCCGCAGAAGTTTCCCCAGTGGAACAGCGAACTGCGCGACGCCATGAAGCAGGAAACCAGCCTCTTCTTCGATTACATCCTGCGCCAGAACCGTCCGATGGGAGAGTTCCTGGACGCCCGCTACACGTTCCTGAACGAGCCGCTCGCAAAGTATTACGGCATCGCCGGCGTGCAGGGACCCGAGTTCCGCAAGGTCGACCTCACCACCGAAGAGCGTGGCGGCATCCTCAGCCAGGCCAGCGTGCTCACGGTTTCCAGCTATCCCACCCGCACCTCCGTGGTCATCCGCGGAAAATTTATCCTCGACAACATCCTCGGCAGTCCCCCGCCCCCGCCCCCGCCCGACGTGCCCCAACTGGATGAAGCCAGTGTCGGAGCCACCGCCTCCCTCCGCCAGCAGATGGAGAAGCACCGCGCCGACCCGATGTGCGCCACCTGCCATAACAAAATGGACCCGCTCGGTTTCGGCCTCGAAAACTACGACGCCATCGGACGCTGGCGCACCATGGACGGCCGGTTCCCGGTCGACGCCACCGGCGTGCTGCCCAACGGCAAGGCGTTTGCCACCCCCGGCGAGATGCGCGCCGCCATGCGCTCCCAGTTGCCCGAGTTCGCCCGCTGCGTTACCGAAAAGATGATGACCTACGCGCTCGGGCGCGGCATCGCGCCCAACGACCGGCGTACCGTGGATGCCATCACCCGCCGCCTCGCCGCCCAGCAGTATCCGTTTCAAACCCTGATTTACGAGATCGTTCACAGCCTGCCGTTCCAATCCCGGCGCGGCGAGCCCGTCAGCACGCTAGCGGCCCCCAGGCCCAAGGAGATTGCGCTTCGATGATCACGCGAAAACATCTGGACCGGCGCACGTTCTTGCGCGGCGTGGGTACCGCGGTATCGCTGCCGTTTCTCGACGCCATGGTGCCCGCCTTCGCCGCCCCCGGCGCGGCCAGGCCCCCCCTCCGGATGGCCTTCGTCTACGTCCCCAACGGCATCGACATGCGCAACTGGAACCCGGCCTATGAAGGCCCGCTGGGCGAGTTGCCGCGCATCCTCAAGTCCCTCGAGCCCTTCAAGGACGACATCCTCCTCCTCGGCAATCTCACCCACAACACCGGGCGCGCCCTGCTCGATGGCGCCGGCGATCACGGCCGCTGCTGCGGCAGCTACCTCACCGGCGTCCACGTCAAGAAAAGCACCAGCGACATCCGTAACGGCGTCTCCATGGATCAACTCGTCGCCAGGGAAGCCGGCCGCGCCACGCGCTTCCCTTCCCTCGAACTCGGGCTCGAAGACGCCCGCCAGAGCGGCGATTGCGATTCCGGCTACTCCTGCGCCTACACCAACAACCTCGCCTGGCGCAGCGAGACCCAGCCCCTGCCGCCCGTGCTGAATCCGCGCGACCTCTTCGAACGCCTGTTCGGAGACGGCGCCGACCTGAGTCCCGAAGCGCGCGCCCGCAACGCCCGCTATCGCCGCAGCGTCCTGGACTTCGTCACCGAAGACACCAAAAAGCTCGAAAGCGGCTTGGGCGCCACCGACCGCCGCAAGCTCGACGAGTACCTCTCCAGCATCCGCGAAGTCGAGCGCCAGATCGAAAAGGCCGAGAGCGACAATCAGCAGATCGATCCCCACATGCCCAAGCCCTACGGCGTGCCCGCCGATTTCGCCGAGCACTACCGCCTCATGACCAACATGATGACCATCGCCTTCCAGGCGGATCTCACCCGCGTCATGACCTTCCTGGTGACCCACGAGGGCACCTCCCGCGCCTACCGCGAAATCGGCATCAGCGACGGGCACCATCCCCTCACCCACCACCGCAATAACCCCGACATGATGGAGAAGGTGGCGCAGATCAACACCTACCACGTGCAGCAGTTCGCCGCCTGGGTCGAGAAACTGAAGGCGGTCAAGGAGGGCGACGGCACCCTGCTCGATCACTCCATGATCGTCTACGGCGCCGGCCTCTCCGACGGCAACCGCCACCTCCACGAGGATCTGCCCACCGTCATCGCCGGCAAAGCCCGGGGCACCATCAAGACCGGCCGCCGCGTCGTCTACCGGCGCGAAACCCCGATGTGCAACCTCTTCCTGAGCATGATGGACCGCATGGGCGCCCGCATGGAGCACTTCGGCGACGCCACCGGCAAACTCGAAGGCCTCGACCTCGCCTAGTCCCCGGCCAGTCCGGCGTGGCGCGCAACCCAATCAGAG
>JBBIQR010000389.1:0-4454 GCA_037442245.1 Candidatus Solibacter sp.
ATCGTGGCCGCGGTGATCTTGCCTGCGATGGTTTGGGGCAGCATGCCCGCTCCTCTTGTGGAAAGTATCTATGCCGGTAGCAAAGGCGCGCGCTTGATTTCGGCCCACATTCGTTATATCGGCCGGGCGGGGACGTCTCTGTAGGGGTGGCGCGCGGTTTCCGCCGCGCGGAGGGCGGTTTCGTCAGGCCGTCTGGGCCAGGCGGCGGTGGTCTTTGAGGATGCAGCGGTCCATCACCACCGCGATACCGGCCGCTTCGGCGCGCCGGGCGGCCTCCTCGTGGTAGACGCCCTCCTGCATCCAGATGGCGCGCGCCCCCTTGCGGATGGCGGCTTCCACGATATCGGGTACGAACTCCGGGCGCCGGAAGATATCCACGATATCGACCGGCTCCGGCACCGAGTCCAGGTCCGGGTAGCAGGCCTCCCCCAGGATCTCCTTCTCGGCGGGATTCACCGGGATGATGCGGTAGCCGGCGCGCTTCATGTACTCGGCCACGCCGTAGCTGGGGCGGAAGCGCCGGGAAGAGAGTCCCACGACCGCGATGGTGCGGGAGCGGCGAAGAATTTCGTCCATGCGGTTCATAGGCGGTTCCGCGCGGCCGGACGTTCCACGGCGCGCTTGAGCTTGGCGATCTCCTCTTCGGTCAGGTGGTGGAATGCGGTGGGTTTCAGCGGTCCCAGGTCGAGCGGACCGATGCGGATCCGCTTGAGTTTCTCCACCAGCTTGCCGAAATGCTTAAACATGAGGCGGATCTGGTTGTTCCGCCCCTCAAACAGCCGGACTTCGTACCAGGGATTCTGCGCGCGATGGATCAGCTTGAGGCCGGCCGGCAAGGTGCGCCGCCCCAGGATCGGGACCCCGTCGCGGAAGCGCTGGGCCTCATCCTCAGAAAGCTCGCCGGTGACCTTCACCAGGTAGGTTTTGGCCAGGTGAGTGTGGGCGGAGAGGATGCGGTTGGCGAGGTCGCCATCGTTGGTCAGCAGCAGCAACCCCTCGCTGTGATAGTCCAGCCGCCCCACCGGGTAGACCCGTTCCTTGACCCCCCGCAGCAGATCCATCACGGTCTGCCGCCCCTCGGGGTCGGTGACGGTGGTGACGCAGCCGTCGGGTTTGTGCAGCGCCAGGTACACCATGCGCTTGGGCGCGCGGAGCAGCCTGCCGTCCACCTTGATGTGGTCGGCGGAGAGATCGGCTTTCGTGCCGAGTTCCGTGACTATCGTGCCGTTGACCGTCACCCGGCCCTCCGCGATGATCTTCTCCGCGGCCCGCCGCGAGGCGATTCCGGCTTGCGCGAGGATCTTCTGCAAACGCTCCGCGGCCATTACGCTTCCTCGGATGCGGCGGGAGGGGCCGCGGTTTCCGCCGGTTCGGGCGCCGGTTCAGGCGCCGGTTCGGGTGCGGATTCGGCTGCCGGTTCGGATGCGGACTCGGCTGCCGCTTCGACCGCGGGCGCCTCGGTGGCTGCGGTTGCTGCCGGCTCATCCGGCGGGGCGGTTTCCGCCTCTGGCGGGGCGCCGGATTCGGGGGCCGCCGGCGCTTCGATATCGAAGGCCATGCGGCGGATCTCTTCGAACTCCTTAAGAGAAGGCAGTTCGCTCAGGTCCTTGAGGCCGAACTGGATCAGAAACTCCTTGGTGGTCTTGTACAGCATCGGCTTGCCGACCACGTTCTTGCGGCCGGCGACCGCGATCAGCTTGCGGTCCAGCAGGGTCTTCAGCACGCCCGTCCCCTGGACTCCGCGGACCTCCTGAATCTCCGGCCCGGTCACCGGCTGCTTATAGGCGATCACGGCCAGGGTTTCCAGCGCCGGCAGCGAGAGCTTGAGCGGCGGCTTGAGGCTCTTGACGAAGTTGCGGACGGCTTCGTGATGCTCCGGCTTGGTGGCCATCTTGAAACCGCCGGCGATCTCGCGGACGCAGACGCCGTGCCGCGGGTGCTCGAACTCTTCGGTCAACTGGTCGAGCAGGGCGCGCACCCTCTCCTCGGGCTGTTGCAGGGACGCCGCGAGTTGCGCCACGGTGAGCGGTTCCTCGGCCACGTAGATGACGGCTTCGAGCACCGCCTGGAGTTGCACGTCCTCCTGCGCGACCGGCGCCGCGGGCTCGGGCTCCGCCTGCGACTGCATCAGTTCTTCGACGGAGAGGGCGGGCTCGACGGGCGCGGGTTCCGCCGCGGAGTCTGCCGCGGACGGCGCGCCTTCGGCTTCGACAGGTTGAGAGAAATCTTCCATCTTGAGGCTTTTGACTTCCGTAATCCTAGTTGTAATCCTTCTCGATCGCCGCCACGGGCTCCTCGCTGGCGAATACTTCGTCGAAGCTGGCGTGCCGCTGCAGCGCGATCTCGCCGAAGAGGTCCTTCTGGGTAACCACCGCCGCCTGCATGCGGATCATCTCCAGCACCGCCAGAAACAGCGCGATCATGCTGCGGCGGGTGCGCTGCTGTTCCAGGAGGCGGAGGATGAATACCGGCTCCTGGGGCGCGATATTCTGGAACTGCCCGCGAAGATACAGTATCATGTCGCCGACCGTGACGTCAGCCGATTCCACCTCGTAGACCGGGCGGTTCTTGATCCGCTCCAGCACCTCGCCGAAGGCCTTCACCAGGTCGAACAGGGTGGCGGTGACGCCGGGATCGTCGTCTTCGGTGACGAAGGCTTTGATCTGCGGGTTGCTCCAGACGTTTTCCTCGATCAGGCGCTTTTGCTGAAGCATTTCGGCGGCGTTTTTGAAGCGTTCGTGCTCGAGCAGGCGGTCCACCAGTTCCTGGCGCGGGTCCTCGGCCGCATCCTCCCCGGTTTCGAGCGCCGGGTCGCGCGGCAGCAGCATCTTGCTCTTGATGTGGATCAGGGTCGCCGCCATGTACACGAATTCCGCTCCAAGGTCGATGTCCATCTCGCGCGCCTTGTCCATGTACTCCAGGTACTGCTGGGTGATGGTGGCGATCGGAATGTCCTTGATATCGATCTGCTGCTTACGAATCAGGTCCAGCAACAGATCGAGCGGCCCGTCGTACTGCTCCAGGTGAAAATTCAGGGGCGATGACACTGTATTTCAACATAACATGGGCCGCCGCCCGGGCTGCCGCGGCGTTCCTGACCGCCGGGCGCCCGCCGGAAAGGGCGAAAGATACGGTGTCACGGCGGCCCGAGGAATTGTATCCTGAATTACAAAGGAACGGGTCCGACCCGGGGAAGCGAATTGTACAGGGGATTTGGCGCCGCGGTGGTGTGGGTGATGTGGGTGGTCACGTTGCCGGCCGCACCCCAGGCAGGCCGCACGCTGGATGTGACGGTCCGCGATCAGAGCAATCTGGCGGTGCCCGGAGTGCGCCTGGAGGTGGCCGGCGGCCTGCCCCGGAACCTCACCGCCGAAACCGGCGAAGACGGTCGCGCCGTATTCCGCGACATCCCGCCGGGGCGCTACCGGCTGAGCGCCGTCTTGCAGGGCTTCGAAAAGCAGGAGCAGGAGGTCGATCTCACCGGCGCCGGACCGGCCCGCTCCGTGTCGCTCACCCTGCTGCCCGCCACCGAACGGGCACACGTGGACGTCACTGCCGAGGCGTCCCCGGTCGAACAGGGCGCCACCACCTCGACCACCATCACTACCCAACTGGCGAAGAACCTGCCGGACCGCCCCGCCACCGCGACCGATGCCCTGCCGCTGGTGCCCGGCGTGGTGCGGGAACCGGGCGGGGCGCTGGTGATCTCCGATAGCCCCGAACACCGCTCGGCGCTGATCGTAAACTCCGCCGATGTGACCGACCCGGCCACCGGGCAGTTCGGGTTGACCGTCCCCATCGACAGCGTGGAGGCGGTCGATGTGTTCCAGACCCCCTACCTGGCCGAATACGGGCGGTTCACCGCGGGGCTGGTCAGTGTCGCGACCCGGCGCGGCGGCGACAAATGGAAGTGGGAGTTGAACGACCCGCTGCCCGAGTTCCGCATCCGCAGTTGGCACCTGCGCGGGCTGCGCACGGCTACCCCGCGGCTCAATTTCGAGGGGCCGATTCTGGCCCACCGGCTCTTCATTTCCGAGGGCTTCGAGTACGAAACGCGCAAGACCGACGTCTACACTCTGCCATTTCCCAGGAACCAGAAACTCGATCAGGGGATCAACAGCTTCACCCAGATCGACTGGCTGGCGAGCGAACGCCACATGGTCACCGCCACGCTCCACCTGGCGCCCCGCCGCCTCGGCAACTGGAATATCGACGCCTTCGACCCGATCGGGACCTCGCCCGACGCCCGCACCCACAACTACACCGGAACCGTCGCCGACCGCTTCACCTTAGGCGGGGCGTACTGGGAGAACACGCTGTCGGTCACCCAATTCGACGCTTCGGTGTGGCCGAAAGGCCCCGCCGACCTGGTGCTGGCTCCCTCGGGCAACGGCGGCAACTACTTCGCCTCGCAGCAGCGTACCGCATCCCGGCTGGCGGGTCTGTCCAACCTG
>JBBIQR010000390.1:0-4450 GCA_037442245.1 Candidatus Solibacter sp.
CGATCGTCCCGATGTTCACGTGCGGCTTGCTGCGGTCGAATTTTTCCTTTGCCATCTGCCGTCAATCTCCTTGCAAAATTCCTACTTCGTTACCTTGCCCTGAACCCTGGCGACGATCTCTTCGGCGATCGTCCTCGGCACTTCCTCGTACCGCGAGAAGTGCATCGTGAAGCTGCCCCGTCCCTGCGTCCGCGAACGCAGTTCGGTCGCGTAGCCGAACATATCGCTCAGCGGCACGCTCGCCCGGATCATGTGGGTCGAACCTTGAATCTCCGTGCCTTCCAGTTGCCCGCGGCGCGAAATCAGGTCCCCGTTCACGCTCCCCATGTACTCGTCCGGCACCACCACTTCCACCGCCATCACCGGCTCCAGCAGTACGCTCTTGGCCTTCCGGCACGCGTCCTTCACGCAGATCGAAGAGCAGATCTTGAAGGCCATTTCCGACGAGTCCACTTCGTGATACGCCCCGTCGAACACCGCCACCTTCACGTCCACCATCGGGTAGCCCGCCAGGATGCCGCCTTCGAGCGCTTCCACCACGCCCTTCTCCACCGCCGGAATGAATTCCTTCGGAATGTTCCCGCCGCGGATCTCGTTGACGAACTCGTACCCCTTGCCCGGATTCGGCTCCACCCGCAGCTTGCAGCGCGCGTACTGCCCGCTGCCGCCGGTCTGCTTCTTGTGCGTGTAGTCGTACTCCGCCACGTTGCGGATCGTCTCGCGGTACGCTACCTGCGGCTTGCCCACGTTCGCCGCCACGCTGAACTCGCGCATCATCCGGTCGACGATGATCTCCAGGTGCAGTTCGCCCATGCCGGACAGAATCGTCTGCCCCGTCTCCGGATCCGTGTTGACCCGGAACGTGGGATCTTCCTGCGCCAGCTTGTTGATCGCCATCCCCATCTTTTCCTGGTCCGCCTTCGTCTTCGGCTCGACCGCGAGCTGAATCACCGGCGTCGGGAAGTCGATCTTCTCGAGCGTGATCGGGAAATCCTCCGCGCAAATCGTATCCCCGGTCGAGACCGTCTTCAGTCCCACCGCCGCGCAGATATCTCCCGCCAGAATCTCCTGAATGTCCTCGCGCTTGTTGGCGTGCATCCGCATCAGCCGGCCGACGCGCTCCCGCCGCCCCTTGGCCACGTTGTACACGCTCTCGCCCGCGCTCATCTTCCCCGAGTACACCCGGAAAAACGCAAGCTGTCCCGAGTACGGATCCGTCATGATCTTGAACACCAGCGCGGAGAACGGCTCCTCGTCGCTCGCCTTGCGCTCCAGTTCCCGATCCGCGTGATCCGGATGCGTCCCCTTCACCGGCGGCACGTCCAGCGGCGACGGCAGGTAGTCCACCACCGCATCCATCATCGTCTGCACGCCCTTGTTCTTGAACGCCGACCCGCAGATCACCGGGAAGATCTTCATCGCGATCGTCGCCTTGCGGATCCCGCTGCGGATTTCCTCGTTGGTCAGCGCTTCCCCGTGCACGTACTTCTCAAACAGTTGATCGTCGAATTCGCTCACCGCCTCGATCATCTGCTCGCGGTACGCCTGCGCCTTCTCCTGCAGTTCCTCGGGGATCTCGACCGTGTCGAACTTGGCGCCCAGCGTCTCATCCCGCCAGATCATCGCCTTCATCTCGACCAGGTCCACCACGCCTTTGAACTGATCCTCCGCGCCCACCGGAATCTGAATCGCCACCGGACGCGCCTTCAGCCGGTCCACGATCGTCCCCACCGCCCGGTAGAAGTCCGCCCCCACCCGGTCCATCTTGTTGATGAAGCAAATCCGCGGAACGTGGTACTTGTCCGCCTGCCGCCACACCGTCTCCGATTGCGGCTGCACCCCGGCCACGGCGTCGAACACCGCCACCGCACCGTCCAGCACGCGCAGCGAACGCTCCACTTCCGCCGTGAAGTCCACGTGCCCCGGCGTATCGATGATGTTGATCTGCATGTCGCGCCAGGAGCAGGTCGTCGCGGCCGACGTGATCGTGATCCCGCGCTCCTGTTCCTGTTCCATCCAGTCCATGGTCGCCGTGCCCTCATGAACTTCGCCGATCTTGTGCGACCGGCCGGTGTAGTACAAAATCCGCTCAGTAGTGGTGGTCTTACCGGCATCGATATGTGCGGCGATGCCGATGTTTCTCATCCTTTCTAGCGGGATCGTTCTAGGCATGCAGTAAAGTGTGGCTCCCCTCTTGCTCGGTTCCCATTACCACCGGTAGTGCGCGAACGCCTTGTTGGCCTCCGCCATGCGGTGCACATCGTCGCGCTTCTTGATCGCCCCGCCGCGCAGATTCGCGGCGTCGTTCAACTCGTTCGCCAGCTTGTCCGCCATCCCCTTCTCCGCCCGCCCGCGCGCGTTGGTGATGATCCACCGCATCGCCAGCGAGGTCCGCCGGGTTTGCGGCACTTCGATCGGCACCTGGTAGTTGGCGCCGCCCACCCGCCGCGTCTTCACTTCCAGCAGCGGCTTGGTGTTCTCCACCGCCTTCTTGAAGATCTTCAGCGGATCGTCCTGGCTCCGCTCCTGGAGCTTCGTCATGGCATCGTAGAAGATGCCCTGCGCGGTGTTCTTCTTCCCCTCCCACATCATCGAGTTCACAAACTTCTCGACCAGCGTGGAGTTGTAAACCGGATCCGGCGCTACTTCTCGAACAACGGCTCTTCTTCTGCGTGGCATACGATACCTTTACGACTTCGGCCTCTTGGCCCCGTACTTCGAACGTCCCTGCTTGCGGTTGGCCACCCCGGCGGTGTCCAGCGCGCCGCGCACCACGTGATAGCGCACACCCGGCAGGTCCTTCACACGGCCCCCGCGAATCAGCACGATCGAGTGCTCCTGCAGGTTGTGTCCTACCCCCGGAATGTACGTCGTCACTTCGGTCCCGTTCGTCAGCCGCACGCGCGCTACTTTACGCAGCGCCGAGTTCGGCTTCTTCGGGGTCGAGGTATAAACGCGCGTGCACACTCCGCGCTTCTGCGGGCAACTGTCGAGCGCGGGGCTCGAAGTCTTCCAACGTGGCGGTCTACGCCCTAAACGTACTAGTTGATTAAACGTCGGCACGAATTCTCTCTCCGTTAACGCGGCATTACCGCGTTATCCGTCCGTTCCGGCAGGCCGCACGGCCGCGAAGCCGCATACCGCCCTGCCAATCCCTTTCGCGAAGATTTTCCAGCTCGTCACGGGCCGGCCCTGCACCCGCTAATTTGGTCGACTATTGAGGATTGCCTCAGTTTTTGACAGGCCCATGCCGGAATCGGCGTCTACCGACCCAACCTCGGGGCCTTGCCGCGGCCGGACTCGCCATACGCACGAGTGGTAGCACACGGACAGTCTTCTTCTCGCGAACCATTCCATACTAACCCAGGTGTGGTGCGGCGTGCAAGTCCACCCTCCCCGCATAGTTCATTCGAGCTATTCGTGCCCGATCGGACCGGGAAACACTGGAGGGATCGCTCCCCCCGCCGAAAAGAGTAGTCGGAGGGATTTCATGTCCATTCAACCCGTTTCCCAATCGAACGCGTTGCTGGGAACTCAGCCTTCTCAGCAGCCAACCAGAAATAGCCAACCAGCCAAACCGTCCGATCAGCCTCCCGACACCGTCCATCTCAGCGCTGCCGCCAGGGCCCACCTCGCCGGAGCCGATAAAGACGGCGATGGAGACGGCCGCTAGCCGGCCTGATCCCGACCGCCCCGTGGGCCGGCTTGCTGCCTCGCGCTGATTTCCGTGCGACTCGGTCCACCCCATTCCGCCCCGCTACGTCCTGTCCGCTCGACCACCTGGCAGCCGCTGAATAACGCGGATGGACGCCGATCACAACGGTCTTGGTTCTATCCGCGTGGATCCGCGTCCATCTGTGGCTCAATCATGCTCTTGCGTCTTTGCGCCGTCCCCAATTCTTAGCCCCCCCTACTTCCCCGCCCGCTCCTCGGCCAATTGCTTCCGGTACGCCGCCTCCGCTTCCGCCACCGCCCTCCGGTACCCCGCCGGGTCCACAAACCGCCGCGCATCGTACGCCATCCCCGGCTTATACTTCTCATGCAGCCCGTACTGCCCCCCGTGAGACGCCAGAAACACATCGCACTCCAGCTTCTTCTGCCGCTCGAACGTCAGCGCATAGTCCTGCGCAATCCCCGGATACTTCGCATTCCCCACCAGCCGCACCCCCGGATTGATCGTCCCTATGTTCGCGATCAGCACCCGGTAGTCCCGCCCCCCGTCCCGCGCCGTCAGCCCATACGACGCGCTCCCCCGCGTGTGCCCCGGATGCAGGTACACCGTCACCTTCACCCCGCCCAAATCCAGCACTTCCCCGTCCCGTAGCCGCCGGTCCACCTTCACCGGCGGAAACCCGTACTCCGGTCCAAAATGAAAATCGCTCTTCCCCCCGTCTTCCAGCGACGCCGCGTCTGCCGCCGTCGCCCACACCTGCGCCCCCGTCATCCGCTG
>JBBIQR010000391.1:0-4421 GCA_037442245.1 Candidatus Solibacter sp.
TCGGTTTCGGCGGCGAAACCGATCAAGAGGTAGCCGCCTTTTTTTCGGCCGAGTTCGGCGAGGATATCGGGGGTGGGATCGAGTTCGAGGGAGAGGCGGGCTGCGGTTTTCTTGACCTTGTGCTGGGGGACCTTGCCGAGGTGGAAGTCGGCGACGGCCGCGGCCTTGATGACGATACCGGCGGCGGGGAGATGTTCCATCACCGCGGAGCGCATTTCGGCGGCGGTGCGGATAGGGAAGAGTTCGACGCCGTTGGGCGGCGCGAGGTGTACGGGACCCGAGACCAGGATGACACGCGCGCCGCGGGCAGCGGCAGCCTCGGCGAGGGCGTAGCCCATTTTGCCGCTGGAGCGGTTGGAGATGTAGCGGACGGGGTCGAGGGGTTCCTGGGTGGGGCCGGCGGTGATGAGGACGGTCTCGCCCTCGAGGTCGCGCCGGACGCGGTTCTGGGCGTCGACGGCGCGGGCGATGGTTTCGGGTTCGGCGAGGCGCCCTGGGCCGGACATGCCGCAGGCGAGGTAGCCGCTTTCGGGCTCGACGATGGAGTGGCCGCGGGCGCGCAGGACGGCGAGGTTGGCCTGGGTGGCGGGGTGCTCCCACATATTGACGTTCATGGCGGGAGCGATGACGACGGGCCCGGTGAAGGCGAGGTAGAGGGTGGAGAGGAAGTCATCGGCGAGCCCGTGGGCGAATTTGGCGAGGAGATCGGCGGTGGCGGGCGCGACGAGGAGGAGGTCGTTATCGCGGGCGACGGCGATGTGCTCGATGGCGTCGTCGATGGCGAACAGGTTGGTGAGCACCTTATGGCCGGAGAGGGCGGCGAAGGTAAGGGGCTGGACGAATTTTTCCGCGGCGCGGGTCATGACGACGCGGACGCGGTGGTCCTGCTGCATGAGCAGACGGGTCAGTTCGGCGGCCTTATAGGCCGCGATACCGCCGCCAACGCCGAGCAGGACTTTCATGGAACAGTCCCGTTTTAGAGGACGGCTTCGGGCGCCGGTTCGGGGGCGTGCACGGCGGCGAGGGGGCCGGTGAGCTGGTACTTGACCAGACCGCGGCGCACTTCTTCCATGGCGATGACGGTGGGTTTCTTGGACGAAGTGGGCAGTACGGGGCGGGCGCCGCCCTGCAACTGGCGGGCGCGCTTGGAGGCCACGATGATGAAGCGGTAGGTGCTCTGCTCGGGATCGTCCGGCAGGGTGCAGTGAGCGTTATTACGGGGGGCTTTGTCAGCCATTCGTTTCAGAACCTCGATCTTGAAAAGTCTCGAGCACGGGCCGGATCTGGTCTTCGATCCTGGTGCGGCGGGCCCGCTCGGCGCGAACGATGGCGGCGAGCGTGGCCTCGGCTTCGGCCAGTTCCCGGTTGATCAACACATAATCGTAATCTTTGTACTTGCGGATTTCCTCGGCCGCATCCCCGAGCCGCCGCAGGATCACCGGTTCGCGATCCTCGCCACGGGCGCGCAATCTCTGCTCCAGGATCTGGCGCGAAGGCGCCAGGATGAAGACGGAAATGGCCTCAGGGATTTTCTCTTTCAATTGTCTCGCACCTTGGACGTCGATGTCGAGTACCACGTCGCAGCCGGCCTGGGCGGCCTGATCTAGGATGCCGCGGTGGGTGCCGTAATAGTTGCCAAATACTTGAGCCGATTCGAGAAACTCGTCGCGGGCGAGCATGGCTTCGAAGGCTTCACGGGTAGTGAAGTGATAGTCCTCGCCATCCTTTTCGGCGCCGCGGCGCTCGCGGGTGGTATAGGAAATGCTGAATTTGAGGCGGGGGACGGAGTTCAACAAGCTGCGGACGAGGGTGGATTTACCGCTGCCGGAGGGCGCCGAAATGATGAAGACGTTGGTCATAGGAGCGCCGGGTTACTCGAGGTTGAGGCTTTGCTCGCGGATTTTGTCGATTTCGCTTTTGGCGCTGAGGGCGAGGCCGGTGATGGTGAGGCCGAGGTCGCCGAGTCCGCCGGTTTTGGAGAGGACGGTATTGCTTTCGCGGTTCATCTCCTGGAGGAGGAAGTCGAGTTTTTTACCGACTTCGCCGCCGTGGTCGAGCATGGCTTCGAGCTGGGCGGCGTGGGTTTTGAGGCGCATGAGTTCCTCGCTGACGTCGCTGCGGTCGGCGAGGATGGCGGCTTCCTGGGCGAGGCGGTGGGGGTCGACGCCGGCGCCGTTGAGCAACTCGGCGAGGCGTTCTTTGAGGCGCTTGTGGAAGGCGTCGACGGCGCCGGCGCGGATTTCCTCGATGCGGGCGACGAGAGAGCGGACGGTTTGGCAGCGCTGGCGGAGTTCGGCGACGGTGGCGGCGCCTTCGCGTTCGCGGGCGGCGTTGAGGAGGGAGACGGCTTCGCGGGCGGCATCGAGCGCGGCGGCGGCGACTTCCGGGGAGGGTTCGGACTCGTCGCCGGTGCCGAGCATGCCGGGGACGCGGAGGGCGCTGTTGATATCGGGTTCGCCCTGCACGTCGAGCAGGGCGGAGGCTTCGCGGAAGGCGGCGAGGTAGGCGTTGAGGAGGGCGCGATTGAGCTGGCCGGCGCTATCGCCGGGGTGGCGGGCGATGGCGGCGTGGATCTGGACGTGGCCGCGGGCGACGCCGGATTTGACGATGGCGCGGACGTCGTTTTCGATGGGGTCGAACTCGGCGGGCAGGTGGAGGTGGAGGTCCAAGCCGCGGTGGTTGACGCTCTTGAGGCTGACGATGAGTTCGCCCTGAGGGATGGCGCGGCGCACCCGCGCGAAGCCGGTCATACTGCGTACGCTCACTGGTCGATGACTCCTCCGGCGTCGACGAACTGGAGTTCGTGGAGCCGCTGATAGATTCCGCCGCGGGAAACGAGTTCCTCGTGGGTACCGCTTTCGCGGATGCGTCCCTTTTCGAGCACGACGATTTTGTCCGCGCGCCGGATGGTGGAAAGGCGGTGGGCGATGACGATGACGGTGCGGTGCTCCATGAGGTTGGCCAGCGCCCTTTGTACCAGGATTTCGCTCTCCGTGTCGAGGTGGCTGGTGGCTTCGTCCAGGATGAGGATGGGGGCGTTTTTGAGGAGGGCGCGGGCGATGGAGATGCGCTGGCGCTGTCCGCCGCTGAGCTTGACGCCGCGGTCGCCGACGACGGTCTGGTAGCCCTGGGGGAGGCGCTCGATGAACTCGTCGGCGAGGGCGGCGGTGGCGGCGGCGCGGATCTGGTCGAGGGGGACGTTCTGGCGGCCGTAGGCGATGTTGCTGGCGACGGTGTCGTTGAAGAGGAAGGTATCCTGGGCGACGATGCCGATGTGGGAGCGGAGGCTGAGGAGCTTGAGATCGCGGACGTCGTGGCCGTCGATGCGGACGGCGCCGCCGGTGACATCGTAGAAGCGGGGGACTAGGTTGGCGATGGTGGTCTTCCCTCCCCCGCTGGGACCGACGAGGGCGACGACTTCGCCGGCTTTGACCTCGAGGTCGAGGGAGGGGATGTGGAAACCTTCGGGGGCGGCGGGGTAGTGGAAGGCGGCGGCTTCGAAGGTGATGGAGCGGGTGAAGCCGGGCAAGTCGCGGGCGGCGGGGGCGTCGGCGATGTTCTCGGTGTGGTCGAGGTACTCGAAGACCTTTTGGGATGCGCCCATGGCCTGCTGGAAGATGTTATAGATTCCGACCAGGCGTTTGAGGGGCTCGAGCAGCATGATGAGGGCGATGATGAAGCTGGTGAAGTTGCCGGCGGTCAACTGGCCGCTCTTGATCTGGATGCGGGCGTAGGTGAGGAGGGCGACGATGGTGCCGGCGGCGCAGAAATCGATGACGGGCGAGGAGAGGCCCTGCTGGAGGACGTAGCGGGCGTTGGTTTTGAGGAGGCGGGCGGCGGCGTCGCGGAAGCGGCGGGATTCGTAGGCTTCGGCGCCGAAGGCTTTGACGACCATGTGGCCGCTCAAGGTTTCCTGGAGGATCTGGTTGAGCTCGGCCTGGCGGTCCTGGGTGCTGCGGCTGGTGCGGCGGATGCGCTTGCCGAGGCGCATGGTGGGGAGCATGACGGCGGGCAGGACGACGAGGCAGGCCAAGGCGAGGCGCCAATCGTTGCTGAGGAGGGCGAACAGGAGGAAGACGGCGGTGAACCACTGGCGGAGGAGGTCGGCGAGGATCTGGCTGGTGGCGACCTGGACCTTATCGACGTCGTTCATGATGGAGGACATCAACTGGCCGGTGGAATGGGCTTCGAAGAACTCCGCGCCCTGTTTGAGGACCTTCTCGAAGACCTGGTTGCGGAGGCGGGTGACGCTGGCGAAGCCGGCGTAGCTGACGAGGTAGTTGCCGATGTAATCGCAGATGCCTTTGAGGAAGAAGGCGCAGAGGAGGGCGGTGGCGACCATGGTCCAGACGCTGCGGCCGTGGAAGGGGAGGATGTCGTCGAGGTAGAACTGGTGGCCGAGCAGCGGACGGGGCAGCAGG
>JBBIQR010000392.1:0-4417 GCA_037442245.1 Candidatus Solibacter sp.
CGCCCACCGGGACGGCCCGCCGCAGCGCCGGAGCCAGTCCGAAGAGCAGTGCCGAACCCGCCGCGGCCGCCAGCGCGAACCCCAGCACCCGCGGATCGAGCGTAGCCTCGTCCAGCCGCGGCAGCCCGGCCGGCGCCATCGAGCGGAATACGCGCAGCATCACCCAGGCGAGTCCGCAGCCCGCGACCCCGCCCGCCAGCCCCACCAGCAGGCTCTCCACGAGCATCTGGCGCACCAGGCGTGCGCGCGACGCGCCCAGCGCACGCCGCACCGCGATCTCCCGCTCGCGCCCCGCCGCGCGCGCCAGCAGCAGGTTGGCGATGTTCGCGCAGCCGATCAGCAGCACCGCGAGCACGGCTCCGAAGATCGCCGCCGAGGCCTGCCGCACGCTCCCCACCTGCCGGTCCCGGATGCCGCGCATCCGCAGGCTGACCTCCTTGCGAAACCGCGGCGGCACAGTCTCCAGCACCCTCGCGAAGTACGGTTGCAGTTCGGCGCGCGCCTGCTCGATCGACACCCCGGGTTTGAGCCGGGCGAACGCCCGCAGCGCGCGTCCGCTGCGTTCGCGCGATTCGTCCAGCGCTTCCGGCAGCAGCACGTCCAGGCCGGTCAGCGTGGGCATCAGGAAATCCTTCGGCAGAACTCCCGTGATCACGGTGGGGACGCCATCCACCTGCAGCGTCCGCCCGGCCACCCCGGGGTCGCGCGCGAACCGGCTGCTCCAAAGTCCGTAGGAGATCATCGCGACCGCCGGACCGTGAGGACGGTCCTCCACCGCCGTGAACCCCCGGCCCACCGCCGGAGCCACCCCGAGCGTGTCCAGGAAATTGGCCTCGGCGCGCAGACAATGCATCCGCAGGGGATGGTTCTCGGTCAGGTCGCAGGCGAAGTTCCCGGCTTGAAACGACGTGACTTCGGCCAGTGGCCCAGGGCGGCGTCGCAGATCGAAGTAGCCCTCGGCCAGCAGAAATTCGTTGGCATCGAGCGGCGCCATGATCCCCACCGAGACCAGCCGCGCTTCGTCGCGGTAGGGCAGGGGACGGAACAGAATCCGGTCCACGGCGCTGAATACGGCCGTGGAAGCGCCAATACCGAGCGCCGCGGCAAGTATCGCGGCGACAGCGAATCCCGGCCTCCGGCCGAGTCCGCGAATCCCGTAACGGATATCCGCCAGCAGCCCCTCGAGCATGCACAACATGCGGCGTTAGACACCGCCGCCCCTATGCCGGTTCCGTGGGCAGCAGCCTGAATCGCGGTCTGCCCTGCAATGCGTGGATCTTTTTCACCGGGTTCCGGTGTCTAATGAAGGGTAATGAGGTATCTGTTCGCCGTCCTCCTGCTGCCGGCGCTTTGCACGGCCGCTCTGCTACCCGGCTCCATTGGGGAGTTCCAGAAAGGCGCCGCCGTCCCGCTGGCGGCTACCGATAAGGCCGTGTGGGACGAGTACGGCCTGAAAACCGCCGAATCCGCCGTGTACGCCAAGGGGAAAGAGAAGTTCACCCTCAGCACCTGGATGCTCAACGACAGCACCGGCGCCATGGCGGTTTTTTTCTGGCAACGCCCGGCAAAAGCTACCGTCTCGCCGGCGTCTCCGCTGGCCGCGGAAACCTCCGATTCCCCGCTGCTCCTCTACGGCAACTACGTGATTTTTTTCAACGGCCGCCACCCCGAGAGCGCCGAAATCTCGGCGGTGACCGGGAACCTGCGTAACGTGGACAGCACCGTCCTGCCTCCCCTGGCCGACGATCTCCCTGTGGAAAACCTCATCCCCAACACCGAGCGCTACATCACCGGCCCGTCCAGCCTGGATCGCTTCTACCCCGGAATCCCCCCGTCGGTCGCCGCCTTCCGCTATGGCGCGGAGGCGGCCACCGGAATGTACCGCAGTCCAAAGGGCGATATCGAACTCGCGATCTTCAACTACCCCACCCACCTGATCGCCCGGCAGCGGGAGGCGGATTTCGTCCAGATTCCCGGGGCCATGATCAAGCGGAGTGGCCCCCTCGTAGCCGTGGTGCTCAAACCGGCGGACGCCGACGCGGCCGAACGCCTGCTCGGGAAGGTGCGCTATCAGGCTACCGTGACCGTCGACGAGTACGTTCCCACCCAGCGGGATAACATCGGCAACCTGGTCGTAAATGCGTTCGTTCTCATCGGGATACTGTTGGCTTTTTCGCTCGTGTCCGGCTTGGCGGTGGGCGGCTTGCGCCTGCTGCGCCGGCGCGGCAAAGGCGCTGAGGAGTTCGAACCTTTCCTGGCGCTGCACATCGACCGGCATTGAGACCGGTTTGATAAGCAGCCGTTTATGTTCACCTTAGACTGAAATGCTGATGTGGAATTTAGGGTTTTCCGGGCGCTTCCAGGCATCTGTGGAAAACTGCCCTCGCCCGCAAGTTGGCCCCAATGAGGGGGTTACAATCGAAATTTTCCGGCCGGATTTTTTCTTGACTCAGCGGCCGTAAGGACATAAGATCCAACTACAAAGTTTTGGCGGTTGCGATTCCGTCGAAACTGATTCTCCCATCGAACATCACCCTGGTAGAACAGGGGAAAAAATGCTCACCCTTCGGGGTGAGCATTTCTGTTTTCCGGGAGGCTTCACCGCTATACTTGAAGTTTGTGGCGGCGGGCCGGTGCCGATCGTTTTCCGGGCGCTGGCGCCTTCGCCGGGGTTTGCCGCCCCAGCCCTTGTCCGCCCGGCCGGGGGAAGCTTCTAAGGCTTGGATGCGGCTCCCGCGAGACCTTTGAACCGGTGTGGGGATATCCCGGAAGTACGAGGTTTGGTACCGATCTGGGACACGCATCAAGTAAGTTCTTCGATTTGTCGCAAATGTCGTTGGATAGAATTGGCTTAGCAGAATTATTCGATAGCGCCGCTCCCCTGCCTGGCGTCTCGCCCGGCAGCCTTCCGGTCCGGCCTGTCACTCTCCAATATACAGAACTTGATGTGCTCTTAAGCACTACATGAGATTTATAGCAAAACGCAATGTTAGATAAGAAGTTACACGTTATTCCGCTGGGTGGATTAGGCGAATTCGGTATGAACATGACCGCCATCCGCTACGGCGACGACATCATCGTGGTGGATGCCGGGATGATGTTCCCCGAGGCCGAACTCCTGGGCGTTGACCTGGTGATGCCCGACCTCACTTTCCTCAAGGAGAATCAGGAGCACGTCCGCGCCGTCATCCTCACCCATGGGCACGAGGACCACATCGGCGCCGTGCCCTACCTGCTCTCCGAGATCAACGTCCCGGTCTACGGTACAGCCTTCACCCTCGCACTCGTCGAGCGCCGCCTGGAGGAGT
Organism: Candidatus Solibacter sp.; assembly: GCA_037442245.1. Lineage (GTDB taxonomy): Bacteria > Acidobacteriota > Terriglobia > Bryobacterales > Bryobacteraceae > Solibacter. Next base: position 3,309 of record JBBIQR010000392.1, read on the forward strand.
ACACCCTGGACCAGGAACCGCGCTTCATCCGGGTGAAGCCGAAGCAGGCGATCGGTGTCGGTCCGTTCCAGATCGAGTTCATCAATGTGACCCACTCGATCGTCAGTGCGGTCGCGCTGGCCATCACCACCCCGCTCGGCGTCATCGTCCATACCGGCGATTTCAAGGTCGATCCGACCCCCACCGACAACGAGCTCTTCGATCTCCACACCCTGGCCGATTACGGTAAGCGCGGCGTCCTGCTCCTGCTCAGCGACTCGACCAACGCCGACCGCCCCGGCTATACCGAGAGCGAACGCGCCGTCCGCCCGCGCATGGAGGAGATCTTCGCGCGCGCCGACCGCCGCGTCGTGGTGAGCTGCTTCAGCTCCTCCATCCACCGCATCCAACTCGTGCTCGACCTCGCCCGCGAGTACGGCCGCCGCGTCGCCATTATCGGCCGAAGTATGGTGACGGTGACCGAGATCGCCCACAACCTCGGGCTGCTCGATATTCCGGACGGCATCCTGCTCCGCCCCCAGGACGCCATGAGCACCGACCCCTCCAAAGTCGCGGTGCTCATCTCCGGCACCCAGGGCGAGCCCATGTCCGCGCTGGCGCGCGTGGCGGTGGACAACCACAAGCACATCGCCGTCGAGCGCGGCGATACCGTGGTGCTCAGCGCCCGCATCATCCCGGGCAACGAAAAACCGATCTACCGCATGATCGACCACATGGCCCGGCGCGGCGCGGATGTCATGTATGGCAGCATGAACCCGCCGCTGCACGTCTCCGGGCACGGCAGCATGGAGGAGCAGAAGCTGATCCTCAACCTCTGCCGCCCCAAGTACTTCATGCCGATCCACGGCGAGTTCCGGCAGCTTTCCCGCCACGCGCGCCTGGCCGAGCACCTGCGCTTCGCCGGACTCGAGGAAACCTTCGTGATGGATACCGGCGAGGTCCTCGAGATCGACACCGCCGGCGCGCGCAAGGCCGGTAAGGTCACGGTCGGCCGCGTCTGTATCGATTCCGGCTCGGTGGACGACGTGGTGCAGGAAATGGTCATCCGCGACCGCCGCCACCTCTCCGAAGACGGCATCGTCCTGCCCATCATCGCCATCAACCGCCAC
>JBBIQR010000393.1:0-4400 GCA_037442245.1 Candidatus Solibacter sp.
CCAGTTCCAATACTGCTGCGGATCCCAGTCGCGCCACTTGAGCGGTCCCAGGAACCGCGCCCAGTTCAGGTTCGACGGCTGCTCCTTCAAGGACGCCGGCGCCCGCCGCAGGTGATACCCGTTACCGTGCCACCACGTGCGCGCCAGCGTGATCTTCCCCAGCTTGCCCGTGTCGATGTACTGCTGCTTCGCCTGTATGTAATGCTGTCCGGACCGCTGCTGCATCCCCACCTGGCAGATCCGGTTGTTCACCCGCGCCGCCTTGACGATCCCCGGTCCCTCCTCGATCTTCAAGGTCAGCGGCTTCTCCACGTACACGTCCTTGCCTGCGTTCAGCGCGTCGATGGCGATCACCGAGTGCCAGTGGTCCGGCGTCGCGATCACCGCCACATCCACCGTCTTGTTCTCGAGCAGCTTGCGGTGGTCCTCGTAGCTCGCCGCCGCCGGCCACTTCGATTTCGCCTGGTCGATGCTGTTGCCCCAGATGTCGCACACCGCCACCACATCCGCCTGTCCCGTCTTGACGAAATTCTCCGTGTCGTGGCGTCCGCGGTCTCCCGCGCCGATCAACCCGAGCTGCACCCGCTCGTTGGCGCCGTACACCCGCGAGTACGAAAGCGCCGTCATCGCGCCGGCGGCGCGCAAAAAGGTCCTGCGTGGGACGTTCGTGTCGGACATATGCAGATTATATGCCTCCCGATACCTCGCGCGCGCGGCGCCTCACCACGCCAGCAGCCGCCCCATCTCCGCCGCCAGCGTCTCCGTCTGCGGCAGGATCGCCGCTTCCAGTTGCGGATGGTACCCCACCCACGTATCCAGCGCCGCCACCCGCCGCACCGGCGCGTCCAGCGCCGGAAACAGCTCGTCCGCGATCCGCGCCGCGATCTCCGCGCCGTACCCGAATGAGAGCGTGTCCTCGTGCGCGATCAACACCCGGCTCGTCTTCCGCACCGAACCCGCGATCGCCTCCCAGTCGTACGGCGCCAGCGTCCTCAGGTCCAGGATCTCGATCGTCACCGCCGCATCCCGCCGCTCGATCTGCGCCGCCGCCGCCAGCGCTTTCTGCACCAGCGCGCCGTACGTCACCACCGTCAGGCTCGCGCCCGGCTTCACCACCCGCGCCCTGCCGAACGGAATCGTGTAATCCACGCCCGGATGCGGCGAGCGGTTGTACGGCTCGCGGTACAGCTTCTTGTGCTCCAGAAACAGCACCGGGTCGTCGCCGCGCAGCGCCGTGCGCAGCAGCCCGCACGCGTCCGCCGCGTTCGAGGGCATCGCCACCCGCAGCCCCGGGATGTGGGTGAACCCCACCTCGCCGCACTGCGAATGATAGATCGCGCCCCCATTCAAATACCCGCCGATCGCCACCCGGATCACCGCCGGCGCCGCGAAGTTTCCGTTCGAGCGCCACCGCATCGTCGCCAGTTCGTCGCGGATCTGCATCATCGCCGGCCAGATGTAATCGAAAAATTGAATCTCCGCCACCGGCTTCAGCCCGCGCGTCGCCATCCCCACCGCGCGCCCCACGATCGCCGCCTCCGCGATCGGCGCGTTGAACACCCGCCGCGACCCGAACTCTCTCTGCAGCCCGTGCGTGACTTTGAAGACCCCGCCCTTGCCCTTCACCTCGCGCAGGTTCTCCTCGCGCGTGCAATCCGCCACGTCTTCCCCGAACACCACGATCTCCGGATTGCGCCGCATCTCCTCGTGCAGCGTGGCGTTGATCAGGTCCACCATCGTCATCGGCGCTCCCTCGAACCGCGGCGCCGATACGAACCCTTCTCCCGCCGCGTCCACCGTTTCCGAATACAGGTGACGCAGCGCGGTCTCCGCCGCCGGCGGCGTCTCGTGCAGCGCCCGCTGCGTCGCCGCGTTCACTTCCTCATCGATCTCGTGCGCCAGGTCCTGCAGCATCCGCCGGTCGAGCACCCCTTCTTCGATCAGCAGCTTCGGAAACAGCAGCACCGGATCGCGCGCCGCCTCCTGCTCGCGCTCCGCCGCCGTCTTGTACAGCCGCTCATCGTCGGAAAGCGAGTGCGAATACGGCCGGATGCAGTGCGCGTGGACCAGCGCCGGACCCCGCCCTTCACGGCACCACGCCGCCGCCTCCCGCATCGCCCCCATCGACGCCATGAAATCCGTGCCGTCCACCTCTACCCGCAGCAGGTCCGGCACGCCCGCCGCAAGCGCGCTGATGCTGCCGCCCGGCGTCTGCGCCTCGATCGGCACGCTGATCGCGTACCCGTTGTCCTCGATCAGAAACAGCACCGGCAGCCGCCCCAGCGATGCCGCGTGCAGCGCCTCCCAGAATTCGCCTTCGCTGGTGGCCCCGTCCCCGCTCGAGACCAGCGTCACTTCTCCCGCATCCGCCGCGCGGTACCGCCCCGCCTCCGCGCAGCCCACCGCCTGCAAAAACTGTGTCCCGGTGGGCGACGAGGAGCTTACGATGTGGTGCTCGCGATGCCCCCAGTGCGAAGGCATCTGCCTTCCCCCCGATGCGGGATCGCCGGCGGCGCCCACCGCCTGCTGCAGCATCTCGAACGGCGTGACCCCCAGCGCGAGGCACAGCGCCCGGTCGCGGTAGTAAGGATAGACCCAGTCGAAGCCCGCCCGCAGCGTCATCCCCGCCGCCGTCTGTATCGCCTCGTGCCCCGCGCCGGACGCCTGAAAGTAGATGCGGTTCTGCCGCTTCAGCACGATCTCCCGGTCGTCCAGGCGCCGCGCCGTATGCATGATCCGGAAAGCGCGGATCAGTTCCTCGGCCGTGAGCCCCGCCAGGCGCCCGCCGCGCGCCGCCGGGGTGGATGTCGTCTCAGTCGCCACCCTCTCGCTCCTTGAGCACCAGTGTAACCGACGTCGATCTCGGCTAGAATCGGATTGATCGAAGTGCCCCGAACATGCTGACTCGCCTCCGCGTTTCCGGCTTCAAGAATCTGGTCGATGTCGACGTGCGGTTCGGTCCGTTCACCTGCATCGCCGGCGCCAACGGCGTGGGCAAGTCGAACCTCTTCGACGCCATCGGATTCCTCAGCGCCATGGCCAACCATCCGCTGAGCGAGGCCGCGATGTCGGTGAGAAACCCCGAAGGCCGCACCGGCGACATCCGCAGCCTCTTTCACCGTGTCGGCGAACGCTACGACGACCGCATGGACTTTGAAGTCGAGATGATCGTTCCCAAGGAGGGATTCGACGACCTTGGCCAGAAGGCGGTGGCCAGTCAGACCTTCCTTCGGTACACGGTCTCCCTCGGGTATCGCGGCGACGACAACTCCTCCAGCGCCGGACGATTGGTCATCCTGCGTGAGGACCTCGCCTACGTGAAGCGCGGAGATGCGCGCGACCACCTGGCTTTCATGGGAAAGTCGGACGCCTGGCTGCATTCGGCGGTGCAGGGCGCCCGCCGGGCTCCGTTCATTTCCACCGAGACCCAGGAGGAAGGCTGCGTCATTAAGGTTCACCAGGACGGCGGCAGCAGCGGCAAGCCACGCACTCTGCTGGCGGCGAACCTGCCCCGAACCGCCCTTTCCGCGGCAAACGCCGCCGAAAGCCCCACCGCCACAATGGCCCGGCGCGAAATGGAATCATGGCGTTTGCTGCAGTTGGAGCCATCCAAGTTGCGCAGCCCCGATCCCTTTACGGCGCCAAAGAGACTGGCCGAAGACGGCTCCCATCTTCCCGCGACCCTGTATCGCCTGGCGCGCGCCGCAACCCGCGAAAACCGCAACCGCGATGCCGATGCCGCGTCGCAGCGCGTCTACTCCCAGCTTGCCAATCGCCTCTCTGAACTGATCGACGACGTGAAGGAAGTTTTTGTCGACCGCGACGAACGCCGCGAGTTATTCACCATCATGGTTCAGGATGCCGTTGGTACCACCCATCCCGCCCGTTCGCTCTCCGACGGCACCCTGCGGTTTCTGGCCCTCGCGGTTCTGGCGCTGGACCCGGACGAAAAATGCCTCATCTGCCTGGAAGAACCGGAAAACGGCATCCACCCGGCCAGAATCTCCGCCATGCTCGAGTTGTTGCAGGACATCGTCACCGATGTCGAACGTCCGGTCGATGAGGACAACCCTCTGCGCCAGGTCATCGTCAACACTCACTCGCAGGCGGTAATCTCCCAAGTGCCGGACGACAGCCTCCTGATGGCTGAGTTGCGCGAGCATGTGCTTCAAGGGGAACGCTTCAAAGCGCTGGCCTGCTCTCCGGTGCGCGATACCTGGCGTTCGAAGGTCGATGACGGCAAGGTTCGAGCGGCGGACCCGGGGGCCTTCGGGCCGTACCTCAACCCCGCCCCTCAGCGGCAACCCGGGCGCCCGCGCACGCTGGTGGACCGGCCGGACATGCAGGGGTACCTTCCGTTCAGCGAGTCCGCGTGAGCGAACTGACCGTTACGCTGCACT
>JBBIQR010000394.1:0-4399 GCA_037442245.1 Candidatus Solibacter sp.
GGTACGGTTCGCCGCGCGGAACCCGAAGGACGAAGTCAGCCAGACCCCGCCGGTGACTCTGACGGTTTCTCCTCCCGGACCGGCCGAGCCGGCGATCGGGGTTTCGCAGGTGCCGCTGTTCGGCAGTGCCGGCCCGCTCACCGGACGAGTGCTCCACGCGGGGAAGGGACGATTCAAGGTCGCGATCCTGATCTACGTGGACGGGCTGGGGTGGTACTCCAAACCTACCTGCGATGCCATGTTCACGCAGCTTCGGGCAGACGGCAGTTGGTCAGCGAGCATCGTAACCGGCGGCGTGGACCAGAAGGCGACGCGCATCGCGGCCTACCTGCTGCCCTCCGGTTTCACGGCGAACTGTACGCTGGCCGGGGACGTGTTGCCGGAGGACATGGAAGCCGCCGCGGTGGCGCGCGCGCTCCGCTTCCGCGAGGACCCGAGCCGCCGCACGATACACTTCGCGGGCCGGGATTTCTGGGTGAAGGAGAGCGAAGCGCCGGCCGGTCCGGGACCGACTCCCTTCTCGGCGAGTCCGGGCAGCGTTTTTGTCGATCCGCTTGGGCGGCTACATCTGAAGCTGACCGAGCGCGCGGGGACCTGGTATGGCGCGGAGGTGGTTTCCAAAGCCGCCATGGGAAACGGCTCCTACCGCTTTTACCTGGACTCTTCCGTCGCCGGGCTGGATCCCAATGTCGTGGTGGGCCTGTTTTCGTGGGCCAGCGAGGCGTCCACGGTCCACCGCGAACTCGACATCGAATTTGGCAGGTTCGGCGACGCCGCCGACGCGAATAACGCCCAATTTGTGCTCCAACCCTACACCACACCCGGCAACCTGCACCGTTACCGCATTCCAACCGGGGCGGGCGCATCCGAATACGGTTTCGAGCTGCTTCCGCGGGCAGTCACGTTCCGGGCGGTGCAGGGCGGCGATGGCGGGGCGGACCGGGCGGCGCCGATCGAGCAATGGAACGCGCCGCGCGGCGAAACGGCGCCGGGCGCGGGAAGCGTCAGGATGAACGTCTGGTTGTGGCGCGGACGGCCTCCGGAGAACCATGCCGGAGCGGAAGTGATCGTGCGCGATTTCCGGTTCGAAGGGCAGGCGGTGAGCGTCGGCCGCGTCGTTCCGGCGGCGCGCAACGGCGCGGAGCAGCGGTTCGTCGCCGATTACTCCGATTCGGCGGGAGCGGCCGACTTGAGCGGCGCGTACGCCTGGATCGTGCCGCCGCTATCGCCCTGGCGAACGGCGCAGTCCTGCCAGATCTACTATTCCCGCGCCGGGGAGCAGATGTACCTGCGCGACGATGCGGGCAGCGGCTGGACCGGTCCGGCGTCGCCGGGTAGCGATGGCGTCCTGGCGAACTCGCAATGCTCGGTGGCCATGCGCGGCGCGGCGGCGGAGTCCTCGGGCAACCGGCTGACACTCACGCTGCCGGTTTCGTTCCGCGCGCCGTTCGGCGGGACTATGAGCGTCCTCGGCCAGGCGGTGGGCAGCGCGGCTTCCAGCCCGTGGCGGCCCATGGGCTCGTTCGACGTGCCCTTGCCGGACCGCCCCATGCCGGCCGGAGGCTACGTGACGGAGACCGGCACCCAGATTTCGAAACCGCCCTCGCCGGTCCTGGGGTTGAAGCTTTCGCCGTAGAACTCGAAGGCCGGCCCGTTGGCGGCCTGGAGTGCGGCGGCCGCGAGCCCGTGCTCCCAGATGGCGCGCCACGCCGCCGCGATCCTCGATACGTGCTCGCGGCAGGCGAATATCGCGTAGGTCTGCGGGGGGATGCGGAGCCGGGTGAACTCGCGCGGTTCCGCGGGGAAAGCGCGGACTTCGACCCCGCACAGGTAGTCGTAGCCGCCGGTGTCGCTCGAGTTGTAGATCACGCCGTAGGCGCCCCCACCGGTCTGCCCGGCGATGCTGCCGATGTAAGGCCCGAAGCGGTTCCACAAGCCCGGAATTCCCGGGTCGCCCGCCGCCGGGCAGGGTTTGCTCAGGCCGAAGATCTGTTTGGCTTCGCACGCCGCGATGCGAGGCGCGGGCGGCATGGCCGCCGGGTTGACGGGGGTATCGGATGGGTGCATGGGGAGTGGCTCCTGGAGCAGCGGACGGAGATCGCCTCCGCTGGCTCGGAATTGTTCGGGCGTCATCGCAAAGTGCTGCCGGAAGGCGCGGGTAAAGGCTTCGTGAGAGCCATAGCCCGCCTCGAGTGCGACGGGTAGAATATCCGGGGCGCCGCCCAGCAGTTTCCGGGCGGCCTCGCTCAATCGCCGGGCTCGGGCGTATCCGGTGAGGGCCTTACCGGTGGCCGCCGTGAAGGCCCGCGAGAGATGAAACCGCGACACGCCCACCGATTCGGCCGCGGCTTCCAGACTAACGTCCGCGTCGAGGTGGCTCTCGATGTACCACAGCGCTTTGCCGGTGACGCTCATCGCAGAAACCAGCATACGGGGTCACCCGCCGGGCGCGCTTGACAGTCTTTGCCGTGAACGCAAGAAGGGCCGCGAACGGCAGACGCCGCGCGGCCCGTTTTCCCCTGCGGGATTTAGAAGGTGTACAACAGGACGCCTGCCGGCGCCTCCACCGGACCGCCCGCCGTCACCGCGGCTTCGCCTTCGGCGTTGACCTGCCGGTAGAAGATCCCGGTCTCGCCGAGATACACCTCCAGCTCCGACGGACGCGGCAGGCTGCCCTGAATCAGCGCCTCGCTGAGCGGGTCCTCGATGTATTTCTGCAGCGCCCGGCGCAGCGGACGCGCTCCGTAACTGCGGTCGCCGCACGTCTTCTCCAGGATGTACTTAGCCGCATCCGGAGTCAGCCGCAGACGCACCTGCTTGGCGGTCAGGTTGCCGTTCACCTGCTCGACCAGCAGGCCGATGATCTGGAGCAGATCGTCGTCGGCCAGCGAAGTAAACAGGATGACCTCGTCGAGGCGGTTGAGGAACTCGGGGTTGAAGGCTTTCTTCACCTCGCCCCGCACCATATCCTCGACCTTGCTCGGGATGCCCTCGCCCGCCGGCGCCGAGAACCCGAGGTGCCCGCGCTTTTCGAGGAAGCGCGCGCCCAGGTTGCTGGTCATGATGATGATGGTGTTCTTGAAATCCACCTGGTTGCCCAGCCCGTCGGTCAACTGGCCGTCCTCGAACACCTGCAGGAGGATGTTGTAAATGTCCGGGTGGGCCTTCTCGATCTCATCCAGCAGGATGATCGAATACGGATTGCGTTTGACGCGCTCGGTGAGCTGCCCGCCCTCTTCGTAGCCTACGTAACCCGGAGGCGAGCCGATCAGTTTACTCACCGAGTGCTTCTCCATGTACTCGCTCATGTCGAAGCGCACCAGGCTCTTCTCGCTGCCGAACAGGAAGGCGGCCAGCGCCCGCGCCACTTCCGTCTTGCCCACGCCGGTCGGCCCCAGGAACAGGAACGAACCCGCCGGACGGCTGCTGGCCTTCAAGCCGGCGCGCGACCGGCGGATGGCCCGCGCCAGCGCCGAAATCGCCTTCTCCTGGCTGATTACGCGCTTGTGCAGCTCCTCTTCGATGCGCAGCAGCTTGGCGATTTCCTCTTCCTTGATCGAGGTCATCGGCACGCCGGTCCAGCGCGCCACCACGTCCTCGATGTCGTCCTTGTTCACCACCCCGGTCGAAGAATCGTCCAGGTTGTATTTCTCGCGCAACTGGCGCATGTTCTCGCGCTCTTTGCGCTCCTCGTCGCTATAGAACCGCGCCTTCTCGAACTCGTGGTTGGCGATCGCGTTCTCCATGCGGTGCACGATGAACTTGATGCGCTTCTGTATCTCGGCGAGTTCGGCGGGCAAGGTGGTCTGCCGCAGCTTGACGCGCGCGCCGGCTTCGTCGATCAGGTCGATCGCCTTGTCCGGCAGATAGCGGTCCGGGATGTAGCGGCTCGAAGTCGCGACGGCGGCTTCGATGGCGTCGTCGGTGTACGCCACGGCGTGAAACTTCTCGTAGCGGTCCTTGATGCCGAACAGGATCTTGACGGCGTCGCCTTCGGTCGGGGGCGGTACCTTCACCGCCTGGAAGCGCCGCTCGAGCGAGCGGTCCTTTTCGATCGACTTGCGGAACTCCGAGGGCGTGGTGGCGCCGATGCATTGAATCTCGCCGCGCGACAGCGCCGGTTTGAGGATGTTGGCCGCGTCCAGGGAACCCTCGGCGCTGCCCGCGCCAACCAGGGTATGCAGTTCGTCGATGAAGATGATGGCGTTCTGATTCTCCATCAGCTCCTTCATGATGGTCTTGAGCCGCTCTTCGAACTGCCCGCGATACTTGGTACCGGCAACAATCAGCGACAGGTCGAGCGCGAGGATGCGCTTGTCGGCCAGGAACGATGGCACTTCGCCGTCGGCGATGCGCTGCGCCAGGCCCTCGACGATCGCCGTCTTGCCCACACCCGGCT
>JBBIQR010000395.1:0-4394 GCA_037442245.1 Candidatus Solibacter sp.
GTCGGCAGGTATTCCAGGACCGGATGGCGCTCGCGGACGATGCGCGCCTCCACGCGGTCCACCACGCCGGAAGAGATGCCGAACGGCCACCATCCCTTGGCCACGGTGGAGTAGCCGGAGCCGGATTCGAGCCCGATCAGGCGGAACGGTATCGAGGGCTGAAGCACGGCGCGCGCGATGGTCGCCATGGGCGCGGTGAATTCCACGTTGTGGCCGAGTTCACTGGTGACTACGATATCGCCGGGACGGAGGTGCTGGCCCTTCAGCGCGGGCAGGGCGTGATCCGCCTCCAGGTAGTAGCGCAGTCCCCAATCGTTGTCCACCCACACGCGGTGTCCGGCGGTCGCGGCGCGGATGGAGGCGGCGAAGCGGCGGTAGCCGTCCCAGTGCTGATAGTTGGCGGCGGCCAGCCCGAGCCCGAGCGCCAGTTGCACCGCGAAGGCGGGCGCGAGCCATTTCACCGGGAGGCGCGAGGCCAGGATCGCCAGCGGCAGCGCGATGGGCAGCAGGTAGCGCGCGCTGCCGGCAAAGAAGATGGGCAGTCCGCAGCAGAAGAAGATCGCGATCCACAGGATCGGGAAGAGGGTGGCAGGCTCGCGGCGGCGGCGCCATGCGGCAATCGCCAGCGGAGGCAGCAAGGCGGGAAAGAGAAGGAACCAGAAGTGGATCGAGAGCATCCCGGCGCCCTTGACCATCCCGAGCAGCGCGGCGAACCCGTAATCCACCAGGTAATTGGCCAGCTTACTCGCGGGCATCGCGCCGGTGGTGAGGCGCTGGAAGAGTTGCCAGGCGGCGATCGTGACGGCGGGGGTGAAGGCGAGGAGGTAGCGCGTGCGGCTCCGGCGGTGGAAGATCCAGGTGTGCGCGAGCAGGATCGGCACCAGGAAAACGGCCTGATAGGCCATCATTGCCGCCGCGGCCATGGCGAGACACGAGCAGGCCAGGAGGCCTGCGCTACTGAGCGCGATCGAGGCGAGGAAGAACGCCAGGAAGGGCAGATCGGCTTCCAGAGAATTACCGTTCACGACGAACGCGGGCACCGCCATGAAGAGAAGCACCGCCCAGACCGGACGTGCCGCGAAGCGCGCCGCCAGGCTCCACGCGGCCCACACCGCAAGCAGCGTGAACGCCATGTAGGCGGCGTGGAGCGGAACCTCCTTCACGCCGCCCAGCGCGGCGATCAGCGCGGCCAGCGGCCAGGCGTTTCCCGGCGGGTGCGAGTGGCCGCGCAGGTCCACTTCGGTGCCGAGGAACACGTACGGGGTATTGTTCGGGTGCAGCGGGTCGATGAGGGCGTGCTCGGCCTCGGTGAGGTAAATGTGGTCGTCGCCCTGAATCGCCTGGTTGAGAAACGGAAGCCGCAGCAGGAGCGCCAGCCCCAGCAGAAGCAGCAGCGGACGTACGGTTACGCGGGCTTCCATCGCAAGATGGGCTTGCGCGCGGCGGTGGTTTCGTCCACGCGGGAGACGCGGGTCAGGTGCGGCGCGGTCTTGACCAGTTGCGGATCGCTCTCCACTTCCTGCGCGATCGAAATCATAGCGTCGATGAACTGGTCGAGTTCGTGTTTGCTTTCGGTTTCGGTCGGCTCGATCATCATGGCGCCGTGCACGATCAGCGGGAAACTGACCGTGTAGGGGTGGAAGCCGTAGTCGATCAGGCGCTTGGCGAAATCGCCGGTGCGCACGCCGTGGGCCGCCTGCCGGTCGTCGCTGAAGACCACTTCGTGCATGTTGGGCGATTGGTACGGCAGGTCGAAATGGCCCTCCAGGCGCTTGCGGATGTAGACGGCGTTGAGCACCGCGTCCATGGTGGCGTTGCGCAGCCCGGGTCCGCCGTGGGCCAGGATATAAGCCATCGCGCGGACGAGCACGCCGAAGTTGCCGTAGAAAGCCTTCACGCGCCCGATGGAATGTTTGCGTTTGTAGTCCCACGCCAGGCGCTTGCCGGACTTCTTCAGGCGGGGCGCGGGCAGGAACGGCTCGAGCACTTTCTTGACCGCCACCGGACCGGCGCCGGGACCGCCGCCGCCGTGGGGCGTGGAGAAGGTCTTATGCAGGTTGAGGTGCATCACGTCCACGCCGAAATCGCCCGGACGCGCGATCCCCACCAGCGCGTTCATATTCGCCCCATCCATGTAGAGCATCGCGCCCTTGCGGTGCAGAATCTCAGCCGCCAGAGCGATGTGGTCCTCGAAGACGCCCAGCGTGTTCGGGTTGGTCACCATCAGGGCGGCCACGTCCTCGTTGACGATTTGTTCGAGGGCGGCGACATCCAGCACGCCGGTGGCGCTCGACTTGATGTTTTCGATGGCGTAGCCGGCGATGGCGGCGGTCGCGGGGTTGGTGCCGTGCGCCGAATCCGGGATCAGGATCTTCTTGCGCGGGTTGCCGCGCTTTTCGAGCAGCGCCCGGATCAGCAGGATGCCGGTGAGTTCGCCTTGGGCGCCGGCGGCGGGCTGCAGCGTCACCGCGTCCATGCCGGTGATTTCGGCGAGCGCGGCTTCGAGCGAGGCCATCACTTCCAGGCAGCCCTGCGCCAGCGTCTCCGGCTGGTAGGGATGCGCCCACGCCAGGCCTTCGGTCCGCGCCACCTGCTCGTTGATCCGCGGGTTGTATTTCATGGTGCAGGAGCCCAGCGGATACATGCCGGCGTCGATCGCGTAATTCCAGGTGGAAAGGCGCGTGAAGTGGCGGATCGCTTCCACTTCGCTCACCTCGGGGAATCCGGCGATTTCGGAGCGCACGTTTTCCGCGCCCAGCGCTTCGGCCGCGTCCACCTCGGGCACATCGAGTTCGGGGAGTTGGTACGCCTTCTTGCCCGGCGAGGAGCGCTCGAACAGCAGCGGCTCGTTCTGCGTAATGTGGGGGGTGACTTTGCGGATCACGCGATCACCTCCTCGGGCTGCGCCTGTGGCCGGGCGGCGTGCGCGGCGAGCAGGTCCATGTCGGCGCGCCGGCTCATTTCCGTCGCGCAGAGCAGCATACAGTCCTGCAACTCGGGATAGAAGCGGCCGAGCGGCAGGCCGCCGATAATCTTCTTCTTGAGCAGATCCTTATTCATTGCTTCCGGCGCGCGCACCACGAATTCGTTGAAGAACGTCCCGCTGAAGCGCCGCTCCAGCTTGCCGGCCAGGTAGTGCGCCTTGGAGAGGTTCTGCCGCGCCAGTTCGCGCAAGCCCTGCTTGCCGTAAACCGTCATGAAGACCGTCGCCATGAGCGCGATGAGCGCCTGGTTGGTGCAGATGTTCGAGGTCGCCTTCTCGCGGCGGATGTGCTGCTCGCGGGTGGAGAGCGTCAGGCAGAAGGCGCGGTTGCCGCGCGCATCCGTGGTCTGCCCCACCAGCCGCCCCGGCATCTGCCGCAGGAACTTTTCCTTGGTCGCGATGATGCCCGCGTAGGGTCCGCCGTAGCTGGGCGAAATCGCAAAGCTTTGCAGTTCGCCGGCCACGATATCGGCAGCGGCGGGCGGCTCCAGAATGCCGAGCGACACCGCCTCGGTGAACACCACCACCAGCAGCGCGCCGTGGCGGTGCGCGATCTCCGCCGCCGCCTTCACCTGCTCGACGATGCCGAAGAAGTTGGGCGATTGGATGATCACCGCCGCGGTGAGCGCGTCCATCTTGCGCTCGAGATCCTCGAGATCGATGGCGCCCGTCTCGCTCGCGTAGCCGAACTCCTCGACCGGCATCCCCTGGTATTTTGCGTAGGTGTGGAGCACCTCGCGGTACTCGGGATGCACGCTGCGCGCGACCACGACGCGCCCCTTGCCGGTGGCGCGCACCGCCATCATCGCCGCCTCCGGCACGGCGGTGGACCCGTCGTACATGGAGGCGTTGGCCACGTCCATGCCGGTGAGCTGGCAGATCATGGTCTGGAACTCGAAGATGGTGGTGAGGGTGCCCTGCGAGATCTCCGCCTGGTAGGGCGTGTACGAGGTGAGGAACTCGCCGCGCGAGACCACCGTATCCACCAGGACCGGACGATAGTGGCTGTACACGCCGGCGCCCAGGAAACTGGCGTACCCGAGCGCGGTATCGCCGGCGCGGTCGCGGAAGTACTGCACGATCTCGTATTCGCTGATGCCCGGCGGAAGCTGGAGCGGCCGGTTCAGCCGCACCGCTTCCGGCAGGTGCTGGAACAACTCTTCGGGGGTACTCACGCCGCAGGCAGCGAGCATTTCACGGCGCTCTGAATCGGATTTCGGAAGGTAACGCAACTACTTTTCGGCTCCTACATACTCTAGATAGTCGGCGGCGCTCATCAGATTCTGAACTTCGCCGGGATGGCTGAGTTTTATTTTGACCAGCCAGGCGTCGCCGTGCGGGTCGGTATTGAGTTTTTCCGGGTGGTCGGCCAGCTCCGGATTGATCTCGACGATTTCGCCCGAAACCGGCG
>JBBIQR010000396.1:0-4378 GCA_037442245.1 Candidatus Solibacter sp.
GCTCTCCGCCCAGCAGGTTGCCCGCGCCCCGCAACTCCAGATCCAGCGCCGCGATCTTGAACCCCGCGCCTAAATCGCTGAATTCCTTTAACGCCGCCAATCGCTTGCGCGCCACCTCGCTCAATTCCGTGTCCGGCGGCACCAGCAGGTACGCATACGCCCGCCGGTTGGACCGCCCGACCCGCCCGCGCAGTTGGTAGAGTTCGCTCAACCCGTAGCGTTCGGCGTTCTCGATCACCATGGTGTTCGCCAAGGGGATATCCAGGCCATTTTCTATAATAGTAGTACACACCAGAATGTCGAATTCGTGCCGCATGAACTGAAGCATCACTTTCTCCAGCTCCGCCTCCGCCATCTGCCCGTGCCCGACGCCGATGCGCGCCCCCGGCGCCATTTCCTGAATCATCGCCGCCCGCGCCCAGATGGAATCCACCCGGTTATGGAGGAAGTAGACCTGCCCACCCCGTCCCAATTCCAATTCCACCGCCTGACGGATCAGTTCCGGCTGAAACGGAGCCACGACGGTATGAATCGCCAGCCGGTCCTTGGGCGGCGTCTCGATCACCGACATATCCCGCAACCCAAGCAACGACATGTGTAGTGTTCGGGGGATCGGAGTGGCGCTCATGGTGATCACGTCCACCCCCTTCCTCAAATGCTTCAGGCGTTCCTTGTGGCGGACCCCGAAGCGCTGCTCCTCGTCCACCGCCACCAGACCCAATTCCTTGAACTGAACATCGTTGGAAAGCAAGCGGTGAGTGCCGATCGCCACATCGATTTTTCCCTCCGCCAGATCCTCGACCAGCGCCTTTAACTCTTTGGTCGTACGGAATCTGCTGAACATCTCGACCCGCACCGGAAACGGCTGGAAACGGCGCTTGAAGGTTTCGAAATGTTGAAATGCTAATACTGTAGTAGGAGCTAGGACCGCCACCTGCTTGCCGTCCCCCAGCGCCTTGAAGGCAGCGCGCATCACCACCTCTGTCTTTCCGAACCCCACGTCCCCGCACAGCAGCCGGTCCATCGGGTGCGCGCCCTCCATATCCCGCTTGATCTCCGAAATCGCGGTGACCTGATCCCGGGTGGGGGTAAACTCGAACGCGTCCTCGAACTCCCGCTGCCAATTACTATCCGGAGAGTAGGAAAACCCCTCGGCGGTTTTGCGCTCGGCGTAGAGCTTGAGCAGTTCGTCCGCCATATCGCGCATCCGCCCTTTGACCTTGGCTTTGGTGCGCGTCCAGGTAGCGCCGCCCATCCGGTCGAGCGCCGGCTTCGCCTCGCCCGCGCCGCGGAAGCGCTGTACCAGGTCCATCCGGGTCAACGGCACGTATAACTTGGAGGCGCCAGCGTATTCCAGGACCATGTAATCGCCCTTGGTTTCGCCGTGGTCGATTTCCCGCAGTCCCAGGTACTGCGCCACCCCATGTTCGGAATGCACGACGTAGTCGCCGGGCTTGAGGTCGATCAGGTCCGCCGAAAACGTCTCCTTCACCGTCTTCGAGGACGGTCCCCGGGTCACCAGTTCCGAAGCCTCGAACAGGTCCTCGGACCCAAATACTACTAATCTAGAATCCTGGAATGCCGCCCCGTGGCGGATCTGCCCCTTCACCAGGAATACGCTCGCCGGGACCCCCGCCATATAAGCCCGCTCCGCCAGGTACGCCGGGGTGGATTCGTGCTGCTCCAGCCCCAGTTGGTACGGCAGGGAGTATTCGTTGAAAATATCGGCCAGGCGTTCTACTTCCCCTGTAGAAGAAGCGAAAAACGCCACCTTCCGCCCATCCTCCACCAGGTTCCGCGCCTCCGCCACCGCCACCTGCATGTTGCCCCGGAAGCTCAGCGCCGGACGCGTCGCAATGTGCAGCCCGCCCCCCTCCGGCGACCAGCCGATCTCGAGTTCCTCGATCGCCAGCCGCGGCGCGCCCTCTGCCTTGCGCTCCATCTCCTCCCAGCGGAAGAACACCCGTTCCGGCGCATACGCCGGCGAAGTCCCGATCTGCTCCAGGCGGGTCCACAGCCGCTTCGCCGCCGCGCCGATCTGCTCCGGTTCGTCCCACACCACCAGCGGACGCTCCACCAGGTCCAGCACGCTCGATTCCCGCGGGCGGGCCATGGGAGCGATCAGCTCCCAACCGGGGAACGGCTCGCCCGGCGGCGGCAGATCCCGCCCCGGAATGTCCGCCTCCCGCATCAGCTCGTGCAATTCCGCCAGCAGCGCGTGCGACCGCTGATACTCGGTGAGCGGCAGCAGCGTCGCCTCCTCCACCTTCAGCACGCTCCGCTGCGACTCCACGTCGAACCGCCGGATCGATTCCACCTGATCGCCGAACAGGTCGATGCGCACCGGCTTCGCCGCCCCCGGCGAGAACACGTCCAGAATCCCGCCGCGCACCGAGAATTCCCCGACCATCTCGACCGGTTCCCGCCGCTCGTAGCCCACGCTTTCCAGGTGCGCCACGACTTCGTCCAGCAGCATCTCCTCGCCCACCCGCAGCCGCAGCGCGATCTGCCGGTAGAACGCCGCCGGCTCGACGCGCAACAGCAGCGACGCCACCGGCAGAATCGTGATTGGCGCGCGCCCCGCCGCCAGCCTCCATAACCCGGTGGCGCGCTCCTCGCAGATTTCCGCGTGCGGCGAGAGATTCTGCAGCGGCAGCACGTCGAGGGCGGGCAGCAGTTGGGGGCCTTCGCGGTCCCCGCCCACCAGCATGGCGAAGAACGTGTCGACCGCCTCGGAGAGCGCTTCCGCCTGCTTGTTGCCGTCGGTCACCACCACCAGCGGGCGCCCGGTCACCTGCCACAAGAGCACGGTGTAGAGCGCCTTCGCCGTCGCCGTGAGTCCGGAGAGCGACGCCGCCCCGCCCGCGTTCACGCGGCGCACGGCCTCCTGAAAGGCGGGATGCCGCCCCAGGTCAAGAAACAGGTCTCTGACGAGCGGGTGGATCAAGGCCTTTCGAGAATTCTTTCGACTAGATTCGTAGTGGAGTATCCGGGCTCGAGCGCGACCGCCAGCACCTGCCCGCCGGCCGCTTCCACCTCTTCGCGCCCGGCGACGAAGTGCGCCCAGTCCGCACCCTTGACGAGGACGTCCGGCAGCACCTCGGCGATCAGTTCCCGCGGCGTCTCCTCGTCGAATAGGGTGACCGCGTCCACGGCCTCCAGCGCCAGCGCCATCTCCGCGCGCTCCCCCTCCGCGATCAGAGGACGCGACGGTCCCTTCATGCGGCGCACGCTATCGTCGGAGTTCAGCGCCAGAATCAGCACATCCCCCAGCGACCGAGCCTTCTCCAGCAACCGGACGTGTCCGGGATGCAACAGGTCGTAGCAGCCGTTGGTGAACACCACCCGCCGGCCCTCCTGCTTCCAGAGGGCTCGACGGCTGACCAGTTCCGCTCGCGAATAGAAGCGCCCCACCGCACACCAGTGTAGCGCGTGTGTCCGCGGCCTTCGATGCCCCTCGCCTGGCGCGCGCGTCCCGGCGTTTGACCGTTGCATTCCACACTGCCTGGGGAGGGAAATCCCCAATCGCTCTCATTCCCCCGTCTCTCTCCCTGTATTTTCAATCACTTGCGGTCTGGCTAGTAGATTGCCATTAGGAGGCCGATGCCTCGGAAAGGAGCTCCAAAGCATGGCCTTCTTTAATTCGCGCACGCCGCTCTTCCCCACCCTCTCCCTGTTAGGGATAGCCGCGTTCTGTCTGCTGGCGCCGCCGCAGGCCCGGGCGATCCCGGCGTTCGCGCGTAAATACGACGTTAAGTGCTACACCTGCCACACCAGCCCCCCGGCGCTGAACAAAACCGGGTACCTCTTCAAGCGTCTCGGCTACCGCATGCCGCCCGACGAGATGGACGGCACCAAGCCCGCCCCCAGAGTCCGCGACCTCGACAAGGACATCAAGTTCAGCATCACCAACTCGGTCGCCATGGTCACCCGCGGCAGTTTCTCGGTGAATAAAACCACCGGCGACACTCCCTCCTCCAATTCCAGCTTCAACCTCGACGAGATGGCCCTGTTCATCGCCGGCGCCGTCCCCGATAGCAACTTCTCCTACTTCGGCCACGTCGAACTCTCGCAGAACGGCCAGACCACCGCCGCCGAGCAGGCCATGATGATCTACACCGCCGGACGCGCCAACAGCAGCTACTTTATGCGCGCCGGCATGATGCACATGCAGGAGGGCGAGGGCACCCGCGCCGCCATGATGTACAACCTGTTCCCCGACCCCAGCCTCATCCTCACCGACGTCAACCCCCTCAATTTCACCCTCGACCAGCATCCGGTCGGCGTCGCCGGCGGCTACACCTGGGCCTCCAACTACTTCAAGCAGGTTTTCGCCGTCACTGGCAAGGTGACCAACGGCCTCAACGCCGCCGGCAGC
>JBBIQR010000397.1:0-4374 GCA_037442245.1 Candidatus Solibacter sp.
GAGGGAGCAGGCGGCGGGCCAATTCGGTGGGGCGCCGTTCCAGAGGTCGCCGAGGAGGTTGACCATGGCGGCGGGGCCGTACTGAGAGGTGTCGCCGAGCGGCAGGCCGCAGACGGCGCGGAGTTGCTGCTCGAACTGGCTGGTGGCGCAGGCGTCGATGGTGAAGTGGCCGGAGTTGTGGGGGCGGGGCGCGAGTTCGTTGACGAGCAGGGAGCCGTCCGCGCGGAGGAAGAATTCGACGGCGAGGACGCCGACGACATCGAGTTCTTCGAGGATGGCGCGGGCGATGGCGATGGCTTCGGGGGCGTAGGGACCGGGGGCGATGGTGGCGTCGAGGATGTGGTTGCGGTGCCGGTTTTCGACGACGCCGTAGTGGGCGAAGGCGCCGGCGGCGTCGCGGGCGGCGACGACGGAGACCTCGGAGGCGAAATCGACGAAGGCTTCGAGGATGGCCTCGGCGGCGCCGATGGAGTGGTAGGCGGCGGCAGCGTCCTCGGGACGGCGGACGATTGCCTGGCCGTGGCCGTCGTAGCCGAAGCCGGCGGTTTTGAGCACGGCGGGGCAGCCGATGTGGGGGAGGGCGTGCTGCAACTCGGCGTGATTACGCACGATGGAGAAGGGGGCGACGGGGAAGCCCGAGTCGCGCAGGAAGGTTTTCTCGCGGACGCGGTGCTGCGCGATGTGGAGGACTCTGCCATCGGGGCGGACCGGGGCGAAGCGGGCGGCTTCGGCGGCGGCGGCGGCGGGGACGTTTTCGAATTCGAAGGTGACGACATCGACGCGGCGGGCGAAATCGCGGACGGCGTCCAGGTCATGGTAGCCGGCGGTGATTTCGCAATCGGAGATCTGGCCGGCGGGGGTATCGGTATCGGGGGAGAGGGTGTGGACGCGGTAGCCCATGCGGCGGGCGCTGAGGGCGAACATGCGGCCCAGTTGGCCGCTGCCGAGGATCCCGATGGTGGCGCCGGGAAGGATGGGGGTCACAGCGACTCCGCGAGGACGCGCTGGGTTTGTTCGCGGCGGAATTCGCGGAGGCGCGCGCGGAGTTCGGGGCGGGAATTGCCAAGGATGGCGACGGCCAGGAGGGCGGCGTTGATGGCGCCCGGTTTGCCGATGGCGAGGGTGCCGACCGGGATGCCGCCGGGCATCTGGACGATGGAGAGGAGGGAATCCATGCCCTTGAGGGCGTGGGATTCGACGGGGACGCCGAGGACGGGGACGAGAGTCTGGGCGGCGATCATGCCGGGCAGGTGGGCGGCGCCGCCGGCGCCGGCGATGATGACTGCGAGGCCGCGCTCTTCGGCCGTGCGGGCGTAGTCGCACATCCATTCCGGGGTGCGGTGGGCGGAGACGACGCGGGCTTCGTGGGGGACGGCGAAGCGGTCGAGGGTTTCGGCGGCGTGCCGCATGGTATCCCAATCGGAGCGGCTGCCCATCACGATGCCGATCATATGGCAATCATACGACATATGTATCGTGTATTGCAAATCGTACATTACGGTTCGTATAATCGTGCCGATGGAGCGCTGGACTTTTCTGACGAATCACGCGCACGTGCTCTTGACGATCGCGGAGGATCCGGGGATGCGGCTGCGCGACGTGGCGGCGCGGGTGGGGGTGACGGAGCGGGCGGCGCAGCGGATCGTGGCGGAGCTGCTGGCGGAGGGGTATCTGACGGTGGAGAAGGAGGGGCGGCGGAACCGGTACCAGGTACACGCCGGGCTGCCGCTGCGGCATCCGGTGGAGGGTCATGCGGAGGCGGGGGCGCTGTTGCGGCTGATGGGGAAGCGGCGGCGGGGCGGGTCGAGGCGGGGGTAGGGGCGGAGCGGCCGCGTGCTTGTCGAGGGACGTGGACGTCAACCGGCAGGCACTGGTCTGGCAGCACGGTCGCGGTCGCGGGGGACGGCGCGCCGCTCTTCTTCAGCCACGTCCGGCTCCACGGCGGCCCGCCTGCAGTTCAGGAACTGCCTGGGCCGAAACGCTCGCGCAAAAAATTGGTCCGCTGCTCCATCGGCACGGCCAGCCGCCGCCGGATCATCTCACGCACGGCGAGGCCGCTTGCCTTGCGCAGATTGCGCAGCTTGCCTTCCCGTGTCATGCGCGGCTTCTTCAAGCACAGCCTTCCTGCTTCTGATGATATCGCCCGCAGAACCTCGATCAATCGGTAGCGCAGGCCGCGTCAGCTCACTATCCCCAGCCGCTCCGCCATCGCAAACTTCAAATTTTCGATCCCCTGTCCCGTGACGCTCGAGATCTCGAAGAACGCCATCCCCCGCGATACCGCCATCTCGCGCAGCGCCTTCACCCGTGCCCCGTCCTGCGCCGCGTCCATCTTCGTCGCCACCACCATCATCGGCTTCTTGGCCAGGTCCTCGCTGAAACTCGCCAGCTCGTTCAGGATCACGTCGAAGTCGTTCAGCGGATCTCTTCCCGTGGTCTCGCTCATGTCCACCAGGTGCGCCAGCAGCTTGGTCCGCTCGATGTGCCGCAGAAACTGGATCCCCAGCCCCGCCCCCATGTGCGCCCCCTCGATCAGCCCCGGAATATCCGCCACCACGAAGCTCTTGTACCCCGGCATCTGCACCACCCCCAGGTTCGGCTCCAGCGTCGTGAACGGATAATCGGCGATCTTCGGCCGCGCCGCCGAGATGCGGGAAATCAGCGTGCTCTTCCCGGCGTTCGGGAAACCCACCAGCCCCACGTCCGCCAGCAGCTTCAACTCGAGCCGCAGACGCTTCTCCTCGCCCGCGCGCCCCGGTTCGTGCTCCGTCGGCGCCTGGTGGGTGGACGTCGCAAACCGCGCGTTCCCTCTGCCTCCGCGCCCGCCGCGCGCCGCCACGAACCGCTGTCCCGCCTCGGTGAAATCGAACAGCCGGTTCCCGGTCGGGTCGTCGTACACTACCGTGCCCACCGGCACCGCCACTTCGATCGACGCCCCGTCCGCGCCCGTGCGGTTGCTGCCCTCGCCGTGGCGCCCGCGCTCCGCCTTATGTTCCGGGTTGAAACGGAAATGCAGCAGCGTGTTGGCGTGCTCGTTGCCCACCATCACCACGTCGCCGCCGCGCCCGCCGTCGCCGCCGCTCGGTCCGCCCCGCGGCACGTACTTCTCCCGCCGGAACGCCAGACACCCGTTCCCGCCGTCGCCGGCCTTTACTAATATGCGTACTTCGTCGATGAACATAGAAAGGCCGCCGGCGTTGAGCAACGCGGGCGGCCGGTAAAACTCGTAATTGCTCTTACTCGCTGGCGACGATGCTGACGAACTTGCCCATCCGGCCCCGGTCCCTGAATGCGACCGTTCCCGTCACCTTGGCAAACAACGTGTCGTCCTTGCCCCAGCCCACGTTTAGCCCGGGCTTGAGCTTGGTCCCGCGCTGCCGCACGATGATGCTTCCGCCCGGTACCAACTGGCCCCCGAATACCTTCACGCCCAGGCGCTGCGCATTCGAGTCGCGCCCGTTTTTGGAACTGCCTAATCCTTTTTTATGTGCCATGCTTCACCTACACCACGATGTCGCCGACCTTCACTTCGGTGAAGCTCTGGCGGTGCCCGATGGTCTTCTTGTACTGCTTCTTCCGCTTGAACTTGAAGACGATGATCTTGTCCCCGCGGTCGCCGCCTACGATGGTGGCCTTCACGCGGCCGCCGGCCACGAGCTCGCCGCCGTCGTTGAAAGACGCCTTCGCGGACAATTCCACTTCACTGCCGATTTCACCAGGCAGTTTTTCGACGCGGATCACATCCCCGGGCGCTACCCGGTACTGCTTTCCGCCTGTTTCGATGATCGCGTGCATGCAAACCTCGGATTGGGAGCCGGAACACACGGAGTGCGTCGGAGCCACTGAAGTAAACATCCAGTGTACTACATCCGCCCGTTCCACCGCTACGCCGGGACTTCCACCCCCATCCCGAAGTGTTTCTGCAGCACCAGCGCCACCGTCCCGCGCAGCCGCGCCATCCCGTCCTCGTGCGCCGGCACCACCACCGGCGCGAGTCCGCCCGGCAGCACCTGCGCCCGCACTTCCGCCTCAATCACCGGACCGAACCGCTCCCACGCCCGCGTCAGGTCCCCGATGATCACGATCCGCTCCGGCGCCAGCCCGGCCACGATCATCCGCATCCCGCGCCCCAGGTACCGCGCCATCCGCTCCAGCGCCGCCGCCGCCCGCCCGTCCCCATGGTCCGCGCGGCTCAACAATTCCACGAACCCCAACCCCCTCTCGCCGGTCTCGTCCCCGTAATACCGGAGCGCCGCCCGGTTGGACGCGAACACCTCCCAGCATCCGCGCCCTCCGCACCCACACGGCGGACCGTTCGGATCCAGCGGCACGTGCCCGAACTCCCCCGCCATCCCGTGCAGGCCCTGCACCAGT
>JBBIQR010000398.1:0-4372 GCA_037442245.1 Candidatus Solibacter sp.
CGCCGGCACATCCCCGTCCGCCGGAGGGTTCGGCACCCACCCTTGACCCGTCGCGTAGATCGAAATGTAGTCGCCCCGCGCCACCGGATTGCTCGGGCTGTTGATGCTCCCGTCCTTTGCATTCAGTACCGCCGCCTGGCAACTGCTGCCGTTGCAGGATGTAATCGGAATGCCCGGCGACACCTGATCCATCGGCACCGCTCCAGCCGCCAGCACCTGCCCCGTCGATACCTTCGTCACCTGCACATCCGCGTACCCGCTCGTCGGCGCGCTCCACGGCATCACAAAGTTAATCTGTCCCGGACCCACGTAGTACAGCGGCGTCGCCGTGCCGTTGATCAGCACCTGCACATCCGCCAGCGCCTTCGGCAGCGGCACCCCGTTCGATTGCGCCGTGTCCTTGCCGAAATTGCCCCCCGATAACGGATAGAGCGAGGCGATCGCATTCGGCGCCAGCGCCCGGTTCGGAATGTTCACCGCCCAGTTCGTCCCCGCCAGCCCCGGGAAGTAGAACGATACCCGGTTCGTCGCCTCCGCCACCATCACATCGCCATACTGGTCCTGGATCACCGCCAGCGGCGCGTTCGCCGGCGTGTTCACCGAAGTCGCCCCGAACACCAGCGAGTCGTACTTCGGATACTTGCGCACCTGGCTCGCGCCGTATTCCGAAATCCAGATCTCTCCCGTATTCGGATTTACATTGATCCCGAACGGATTGTTCAACCCGCCGACCGTGAACGCGGCGTGCGCGCCCGTGGCCGGCGTGTTGTTGATCTGGTCGAAAACCAGCACCCGCCCGTTGCCCGCGTCCACTACGTAAGGCCGCCCGTCCGTATCCGAGCTCAGGTGCCGCGGCGCCGACATCTGGTTGTCCGCGTTCCCCGCCGTGATCGTCGTGAAATCCGGCTGTCCGAAAACCTTCGTCGCCGCCTTGCCGTTGTCCGCGCTCGTGAACCCCCCGTTGGTGAACGGGAAATACATCACGCGATTCTGCGCCGAATCGGAAACCAGCAACCCATTCGCGCCCGCGAACGCCAACCCGTACGGCGCCGCCATGTTGTACTGGCTCGGGTCTGTGATCCGGCTGGTGAAGTTGATCTGTCCCAGCACCACATCCGCAGCCTCGCTGCCGATGTGCGCGAACGGAGCCGGGTACCGCACCACCCGGCCGTTGCCCGAATCCGCTACGTACAAATTGCCCGCCCCGTCCACCAGCACGCCGACCGGATAGCACAACCCGCCCTGCGTCGGCTTATTCGGATCCCCGGACGGATAGTTGCACACCGAGGTCGCCATATCCGGTTGCCCGATCACCAGGTCCGCCGCCGCCCCCGCCTTTACCCCACGCGCATCCTTGAATCCCAGGATGCGATGGTTGTACGTGTCCGCCACGTACAGGTGCGGCGCGTCCGTCGACGTGTCCAGCGCCAGCCCCGCGCTCGCCGCTACACCCGACGCGGTCACGCTCGTGAACTGGAATTCCCGCCCCTCGATCAGGTTGATGTCGTTGCTGTCGTAGCGGTCCTGCCCCAGCAGCCGGTACGCCGCCGCGAAATTCCCGTTCTGCAGCGGCAGCACGATCAACCGGTTATTGTACGTGTCCGCCAGGAACAGTTCGTTGTTATAGAACACCGCCGCCTGCGGTACCGACACCGTCGCCGCGCTCGATTGCGGATTGCCGTCGTTGGCCGCGATACTCTTGCTGTCCAGCGACGTCGTCCCCGCGATTCCCGTGGCGTGACCGAACAGCGCCTTCGCCACCGGCGAAAACGAAGTCGTCTCCGCCGGCCACTGCGCGAACGGATCGAAGATCAGCACCCGGCTGAAACCCGAATCCACGATCCCCATCCCCTGCGTCCCCGGCAGAAAGAAAATCCCCTGCACGTCCGCCATGCGCTGCGAGAAAATCGCCTGCTGCGCCGGCGCCGGCTGTCCCTGCTGCTGCACCGGGAACACTCCCATGATGCGCGCCGCGGTCTGCCCGCTGCTGAAGGGCGGCGTGAACACCAGCACCCGGCTCGTGTTGAACGGGTCGCTCGGATTATAGTCCCCGATATACAGATTGCCGCTGCCGTCGAACGCAAGTGCGCTCGGCGTGTTGATCTGGTTCTTCGTGCGCCGCCCCGTATCCGTCCCCGGAACCAGCGTCGTCTGCACGCTCGTGAAATCGAATTGCCCCAATTCCAGATCCGCGCTCGGCGCGAACACGTTGTTCCCCGAAATCGCCGCATACGGGTAGCGCAGCACGCGGTTGTTGCCCGGGTCCGTGAACCAGAGGTTCTTATTGCTGTCGAACGTGATCGCCCCCGTGATGATCCCGCTGCCCGAAGTCGTGAAGATCCCGCCGGCCGTTACCAGCCCGTTCGGCGCGTTGGCCACGTGCGTACTCAGGCTCGATTGCCCGATCACCAGGTCCGGCACGTTCGGCTGGCCCGCCGGCACGCTCAACGGCGCGCGGAACCGCAGGACGCGGTTATTTCCGCTATCCACCACGTACAGGTCGCCGTCCAGCACCGCCAACCCGCTCGGCGCGCGCATCCACGCCGTCCGCGAGGTCCCCGGCCCGTACGCCGCCGTCGCATATTGGTTCAATTGCCCGATAATCCGGTCCGCCGGTTTGCCGTTGCTGAACGCCGAAGCGTTCTGCCAGACCAGGATCCGGTTGTTCTGGGTATCGCTCACGTACAGTACCGGCGGCGTCGCGCTCGTATCCAGCGCAATCCCCGCGGGCTGATACATCTCGCGCCCTTCCACCAGGTTGGGAGCGGACGTGTCCACCGCGTATCCGGATAACTGCCGCGCTTGACCTACCGAACGCGACGGCACCGGGTTGATGGTGACTTGCGCGTAACACGCGCCGGCACAGAAAGTGAGCAGAGTAAGAGTAGTAGCTTTGTGAGATCGCATGGTTCCAGGCGCGACGCGGATTGCGCTCCCTTCGAGGATATCAAACCCCGCCAACGAGGGGACGGCTCTCGGTTCCAGGAGGGTACCGGTCCTGTCCGACTGCGTACTGAGGCGAACACCCTCTGATAAACTGAGAAATTGAACCCTCCCGAATCCAACCGCTTACGCGTCTCCGCGGTCAGTTTCCTCAATACCGCTCCCCTGGTTTGGGGTATGCTCCATGGCCCTCAGAAGGGCCGGTTCGACCTCGATTTTCGCCTCCCCTCCGCCTGCGCCGACCAACTCGCCGCCGGCCAGGCCGACATCGGCATCGTCCCCTGCTTCGAACTTACCCGCCAGGACCTCGCAATCATCCCCGGCACCGGCATCGCCTGCCACGGCGCCGTCCGCACCATCCTGCTCGTTTCCAAATGCCCGGCCAGCCGGATCCGCACCCTCGCCACCGATACCAGTTCCCGCACCAGCGTCCAACTCGCCCGCGTTCTCCTCGAACGCCGCTTCGGCGCCACCCCGCACCTGCTCCCCCACCCGCCCGACCTCGACGCCATGCTGCGCGCCGCCGACGCCGCCCTCATCATCGGCGACCCCGCCCTCCACATCGATCCCCTCACCCTCCCCTGGCACGTCTACGACCTCGGCGCCGAGTGGCTCGAACTCACCGGCCTCCCCATGGTCTTCGCCGTCTGGGCCGGACGAAAAGGCGCCGTCACCCCCGACCTCGCCCAGGTCTTCCTCGACAGCTACCTCTACGGCAGGGAACACATGGAGGACATCGTCGCCGCCGAAAGCGCCCCCCGCGGCTTTCTCCCCGGCGTCGTCCGCGAATACCTCACCCACTACATCGTTCACCAACTCGGCCCCCGCGAATACGAAGGCATGAACCTCTTCCTCAACTACGCCATGTAGCGCAGGCCTCCTGGCCTGCCCTCTTGCTCCCCGTAGGGTAGGCCTCCCGGCCTACCCAAAAACAACTTCGCCATGTAGCGCAGGCCTCCTGGCCTGCACAAATCCCTCCCACGTCCATGTAGACTGTTCTCATGCCCCTCACCCGCCGTTCCCTGTTCGCGGCCGCCCCCGCCCTCCTCCTCGCCCGGCGCTCCCTCGCCCAGCAATCCATTCCCGATATCGCCAAAGGCCCCTACACCGGCGCTGAATCGCTCCGCCAATACCGCATCCCCGAATGGTTCCGCGATTTCAAGTTCGGCATGTGGGCGCATTGGGGTCCGCAATCCGCCGCCGAGGACGGCGATTGGTACGCCCGCAACATCTACATCCAGGACAGCCCCCAGTACAAGTACCACGTCGCCACCTACGGCCATCCCTCCAAGTTCGGCCACAAGGACCTCTGCCCCCTCTGGCACGGCAACGAGTTCGATCCCGATCACCTCATCCAGCTCTATAAAAAGGCCGGCGCAATGTACTTCATGTCGATGGGCGTCCACCACGACAACTTCGACCTCTGGAA
>JBBIQR010000399.1:0-4362 GCA_037442245.1 Candidatus Solibacter sp.
CGCCGCGGACCCTGCCGCTGCGGCGCATCGAAGCCATCGGGGCGTCGTTCGCGGAATGTCTGCGGATGCTGAAGGATCGCGGACTGGACCCGGGACAGTTCGAGTTCAGCCTGCTTGCGCCGCCCTACTGACGGTTCGATCCTCTCCCCGCCTATACCCGCTGCGATTGCACAACCTTCAAGTACGGCCGCAGTTTCTCGATCGCCGCGTCCGGACGCAGGCCGTACCTCGCGCGCAATTCGTCCAGCTTGCCGTGCTCGATAAACGCGTCCGGCCATCCGACGCGCACCACCGGCGTGTTCAGCCCCAGGCAGTTCAGCTCTTCCAGCACCGCGCTGCCGAAGCCGCCGCGCAGCACGTGGTCCTCCAGCGTAAGAATCACATCCACCCTGGAGGCGAAAAATTCCACCATCTCCACGTCGACCGGCTTGGCGAACCGCGCGTTGATGACCGCCGCCGCCACGCCCTCGCCCTCCAGCTTGCGCGCGATCTCTTCCGCCATCGGAACCATCGCGCCCAGCGCGAAGATCGCCACCCGGTCGTGATCGCCGTGCTGCAAAACCTCCGCCTTGCCGATCGGAATCGCCCGCGGCACGTCCTTCACCGGCGTGCCCGGACCCAGCCCGCGCGGATACCGCACCGCGATCGGACCCTTCCAGTGGAGCGCCGTGAACAGCATATCGGCAAGCTCGTCCTCGTCCTTCGGACTCATATGCACCAGGTTGGGCACGCCGCGCAGATAGCCGATGTCGAACAGCCCGTGGTGCGTCGGACCGTCGTCCGACGATAGCCCGCCGCGGTCCATGCAGAACACCACCGGTAGATTCTGCAGGCAGACGTCGTGCACGATCGGGTCGAACGCGCGCTGCAGAAACGTCGAATAGATCGCGCAGAAGGGCTTGTACCCCTTGGCGGCCATCCCCGCGGCGAACAACACCGCGTGCTCCTCGGCGATCCCGACATCGAAATACCGGTCGGGGTGGTGCGGCTGGAAGCGGTCGAGCGCCGTGCCGTTGGGCATCGCGGCGGTGATCGCGACCACCTTCGGGTCCGAAGCCGCCAGCTTCACCATCGTATCCGCGAAGACCTCGGAGTACGTGCGCCGCCCCAGCGGTTTCGTCTCCCCCGTCTCCGGATCGTAAGGGCCCAGCCCGTGAAACTTCTTCTGCTTCTGAATCGCCGGCTCGAAGCCGCGCCCCTTCTGTGTCAGCACGTGCAGCAGCACGGGACGGTCCTGCTTCTTGAGAAACTCGAGCGTCTTGATCAGGGTCGGGATATCGTGGCCGTCGATCGGCCCGAAATATTTGAGCCCCAGTTCCTCGAAGATCACGCTGGGCCACAGCATGCCCTTGGCGACTTCTTCCGCCTTGCGCGCCACCCGCAGCGCCGTGACCCCGCCCATCCGTTCGACGAACTTCGCGGCGCGGTCGTGAATGTGATCGAACTGCGGGCTGGTCACGATCTTGTTCAGATAGGTCGCGATGGCCCCGACGTTTTTATCAATCGACCACTCGTTGTCGTTGAGGATCACGATCAGCCGCTTGGTGTGGTGCGCGATGTTGTTCAGCGCCTCGTAGGTGATGCCGCACGTGAACGCGGCGTCGCCGGCGACCGCCACCACGTGCTCGCTGCCGCCCATCATGTCGCGCGCCGCGGCCATGCCGAGCGCGGCCGAAAGCGCGGTGCCGGCGTGCCCCGCGCCGTAGGAATCGTGCGCGCTTTCCGTGCGCAGCATGAAGCCGTTCAGTCCGCCCGGCGTGCGGATGGTGTGGAAGCGGTCGCGGCGTCCCGTCAGCAGCTTGTGGACGTAAGCCTGGTGGCTCACGTCGAAAAGAAAACTGTCCGCCGGAGTGCGGAACACGTAATGCAGCGCGATGGTCAGCTCGACCACCCCGAGATTCGGTCCCAGGTGCCCGCCGTTGGCGGAGAGCACCGTGATCATGCGTTCGCGGATCTCCTCGGCGAGCTGTTTGAGCTCCCCTAGCGAAAGCTGCTGCAATTGTTCGGGCGAATCAATGCCGTCGAGTATGTTTGCCATGGCTTGAAATGTGAGTGCGTCAGCCCGCGGACGCCCGTGCGGCGGATACCCTGGGTATCGCGAAACCGCGCCGCTCGCCGGGCTCTCTCATCGTTTCACCTGTATGACTATTTTCGCATTTTCCCACAGAGAGTGAGGGATTCACAAAATGCCCGGCCAGGAGTACTTCAGGCAGAGCCGCGACCGTAAGGAAGCGCTGGAATTGGGCCCGGAACCCCGGTCTTGAATGAGAATTCGGCACGTGTAGCCTGGGAGGAGCACCGGATGGATCAGCCGCCCGATCCGCTTCGACCAGACGCTGCGCGAGAAGCCCCAGCGCGAACTGAGCCGGAGCGCGGCATGGAACGATTGCAAGGCTGATTCGGGCCGACGGCTCCATCGGATGAGTTTGGATGCGCCGAACCGGAAGCGGTAGGCACGTCATGGGAGCACACGATGGCCGTGGAAGCCGCAGCAGGTTTCGGCCGCCATACAGTGCGTCGTGGCCGGGCAGGGCGTTGCCATCAGTGCATTCGAATTTCACGAACCTTAATTCAGGCTGAACGGTAGCGCTCCCTGGCCCGCCCCACTTCTATGTCGCGCACCCGATGGCGGTTGGCTCCCCCCTGCGCGCCCTGGGAGAATAAGCTCGTGCGAAACAACCGAATCACGCGGCGGAGTTGGATGGCGCTGCCCGCGGCCCTGCCCGCGCTCGCCTCCGCCCAGAGCGGACGCCCCGGCGGCGGCTTTGTGGACATCCTGCGCGCGCCCGACTTCGCCGCTGCCCAAACCGCGAACGGAACTCTCCCCCTGGCGCGCGACGGCCGCCGCTGGACCGCGCCCGGCATCGCGGTCGAGGCCGAACCGCGCGGCGGCGCAATCCCCGTCCGCATCGAGGCCCCGGACGCGCCGCTGCTCCGCCTCCACCTGCGCTGGCAGGCGAAGGTGCCGGAAACCTGGCGCATCCTCAACGATCAGTGGGAGCGCAGCTACGGCGACCTCGAGTGGCGCGGTATCGTCGGCGAACGCGTCCTGCCCTGGTACTTCCTCGCCTTCGACGGCGCATCCACCCACGGCTACGGCGTGGCCACCGGCGCGGCGTCGTTCGCCTTCTGGCAGGCGGACCCCTCGGGCATCTCGCTATGGATTGACGTGCGCAACGGCGGCGGCGCCGTGCGGCTCGGCGATCGCACCCTCGAAGCCGCCACCGTCCGGCTCCGGCGCGGTGTCCCCGGCGAGACCGCGTTTACCGCCGCCCGGCAGTTCTGCCGCTTGCTCTGCGCTTCGCCCCGGCTCCCCGCCCAGCCGGTCTACGGCGGCAACAACTGGTATTACGCCTACGGACGCGATTGCTCGGCCGCCGATATCGAGCGCGACGCCGCGCTGATGGCCGAACTCGCGCCGCCCGCAAAAAATCGCCCGTTTATGGTGATCGACGATGGCTGGAGCCTCACCAACACCGCCGGACCGTGGGACCGCGGCAACCCCCGCTTCCCGGATATGGCGTCGCTCGCCGCGTCCATCAAGCGCCGCGGCGTGCGCCCCGGCATCTGGCTGCGGCCCCTGTACACGACCGCGGCCGTCCCGGCGGCCTTGCAACTCAGACCGCGTACCGGCGCGCGCCGCGCCACCCTCGACCCCAGCATCCCGGAAGTACTCGAAACCGTGCGGCAGGATATCCGGCGCATGGTGGACTGGGGATTCGAACTGGTGAAGCACGACTTCACGAGTTTCGACCTGCTGGACCGCTGGGGCTACGCCATGGGCGCGGACCTTACCGCGGCGGGCTGGCGCTTCGCCGACGGCGGGCGCACCACCGCGGAGATCGTGCTCGCGCTCTACCGCGCCATCCGCGAGGCTGCGGGCAGCGCCGCCATTATCGGCTGCAACACGTTCGGACACCTCGCCGCCGGACTGTTCGAACTGCAGCGCACCGGCGACGATACCAGCGGCCGCGAATTCAATCGCACGCGGCGCATGGGCGTGAATACCCTGGCGTTCCGCGCTCCGCAGCACCGCGCCTTTTTCGATCTCGACGCCGATTGCGCGCCCGTCACTCCGCAGTTGCCGTGGAACCTCGCCTCGCGCTGGCTGGACCTGGTGGCCCGTAGTGGAACCGCACTCTTCGTCTCGCCCGATCCCAAGGCGCTGAACGCGGAAACCAGCCAGGCGATCCGGCGCGCTTTCGCCGCGGCGGCGGCGCCGCGCGACCTCGCCGAACCGCTGGACTGGATGCAGACCACCACTCCCGCCCGCTGGCGCATCCAGGGACAGACCGTGGATTACGACTGGTACGGTCCCGAAGGAGCCGCACCGTTTGCGCAGTAGACGTCAGCGCCGCGCGC
>JBBIQR010000400.1:0-4360 GCA_037442245.1 Candidatus Solibacter sp.
TCGGCTTGCCCGGTACCCTCAGCTTTTGCTCGCTCGACCTGCTGGTGCACGGCACTCTGCTCTCGCATCCGCTCATCGGACTGCTCGTGCCGGTGGCGACCGCGATGAACGCCGTCAGCGTCTTCCGCCTCTTCGCGCGCCTCTTCCTCGGCAGGCGGCGCACCGGATTCACCGTGATGGCCGACGCCCTCCCCCGCGAGCGCTGGATTCTCGCCGCCGGGATGCTGTTCGTCGTGCTCGGCGGTCTGTTCCCCAGCGCCATCGTGGCCCAGCGCTCCGAGGAGACCGGCATGGCCACGCGCCAGGTGCGCGACATAACAATCAGAGCCGCGACCGTCAGGGAGCGTTAGAATTGGGGCTGACATTTTGTGACGTACCTAATCACTTTTGCCTGCTATGGTTGCCACTTGCACGGCGACGGATCCGGTTCGGTCGATCCCACACATAATGTGCCCGGAACCCCGGTTTTGGAAGAAGATTCGGCGCGTGCCGCCCGCGAGGAGCAACGCATGGATCAGCCTGCCTATCACATGGACCAGATGCGTCGCGACGCGGTATTAGAAGCCATTCAGGAGGTGTGCGGCCATCGCGGCTGGAGGCTGCTGGCTGCCCACGTGCGAAGCAATCACGTCCACACAGTCGTGGAAGCGGAGGCTGAGCCGGAGCGAGTCATGAAGGATTTCAAGGCTTACGCCAGCCGCCGTCTGAATCGGAAGAATCTGGATCACCCGAACCGGAAGCGATGGGCACGGCACGGGAGCACCCGATGGCTCTGGAAACCGCAACATGTCTCGGCGGCCATCCAGTACGTTGTCGCCGAGCAGGGTGATGCCATGAGCGCGTTCGAGTCTCAAGAACTCTGATTCAGAGTGGACGCCAACGCTCCCTGACGGTCGCGGCTCTGCCTGACGTACTACTACGCCAGGATTTTCACGATTGGCGTTCATGTCGCACACCCGCTGGTGCGCCCGCGATACGACGGCGGGGCTGAAAGTGATACTATTCCAAGGCACATCGCATGGGTCCGCACGAGTTGATCGGGCATTATCGCATCACCACGAAGCTGGGGAACGGCGGGATGGGCGAAGTGTGGCGCGCGGTGGATACGAAGCTGGGACGCGACGTCGCAGTGAAGGTGCTGCCGGACTCGTTTGCGCGGGATGCGGAGCGGATGGCGCGGTTCGAGCGCGAGGCCAAGGTGCTGGCTTCGTTGAACCATCCGCATATCGCGCAGATCTACGGGGTGGAAGATCGCGCGATGGTGATGGAACTGGTGGAGGGTGAGACGCTGTGCGGCCCGCTGCGGTTGGAGACGGCGATGGATTACGCGCGGCAGATCACGGACGCGCTGGAGGCGGCGCACGAGAAGGGGATCGTGCATCGCGACCTGAAGCCGCGAAACATCATGGTCACGCCGGCGGGCGTGGTGAAGGTGCTCGATTTCGGACTGGCGCGGGTGGCGGAAGAAGCCGCCGGCGATAAGGAAAACTCGCCGACCATCACAATTTCTCCGACGCGGGCGGGAGTGATTCTGGGGACGGCGGGTTACATGAGCCCGGAACAGGCGCGCGGCATGGCGGTGGATCACCGCGCCGATATCTGGGCGTTCGGGTGCGTGCTGTATGAAATGCTCACGGGCAAGCCGGCGTTTCCGGGCGAGACGACGACGGACATTCTGGCGGGCGTGATCGGCGGGGAGCCCGATCTGACGCGAGTGCCGGCGAAACTGCGGCGGATGCTGGGGCGGTGCCTGGAGAAAGATCCGAGGAAGCGGCTGCGGCATATCGGGGACGTTTGGGAGTTGGTGGATGGGGACGCGCCGGCGGCGGCAAGCAGCAAGCGGCCCTGGATCGCGGCCGCGGCGGCGGCGCTGCTGGCGGTTGCCGGATGGAGTGTGGCGTGGCGGGCCACGCGGGCCGTGGAGTATCCGCTGATGCGGCTCAGCGTGGACCTGGGTCCGGAAGCGGTGCTGGGACTGAACACGACGGTGGCGATATCTCCGGATGGCCGGCGCATCGTGTATCCGGCGCGCGGGCCGGGTGGCAGGCAGCAGCTTGCGACGCGGCTGCTCGGAGAGGCGCAGCCTGCGATTCTGCCGGGCACGGAGGGCGGCGAGGACGCCTTCTTTACGCCGGACAACCAATGGATCTGCTTCTTTTCGGGGAGCCAATTCAAGAAGGTCGCGGTGGAGGGCGGCGCGCCGGTTCTGTCGGGCGCGGTGACGGCTCCGGTGTTAGGGGCGAGTTGGGGCGCCGGAGAGGATCTGGTGGTGGCGATGGGCGCCGCTTTCCCGCTCTACCGGCTTCCCCCGGATGGGGGCGCGCCGCAACCTATAACAAAACTGGATGCGGGCGACTTTTCGCACCGATGGCCGCAGGTGCTGCCCGGGGGGCGCGCGGTTCTCTTCTCCGCCTCGCCGAGTCCGTATTCCTGGGATGACGGCTATCTCGAAGTGTTCTCGTTTCCAGAGGGAGCGTCGAAGATTGTACAACGCAATGCATATTACGGACGCTATCTGCCCGGCGGCTATCTGGCGTATGTTCGCCAGGGGACGATTTTTGCGAGTAAGTTCGAGTTAGGCGGGCTGCGAGTAACCGGCGCGCCCGTGCCCATAGTGCAAGACGTCGCGGCTAACCCGGGAACCGGCGGAGGAGAGTTTAGTTTTTCACCGGGGCCAAGCGGCCACGGAATCTTCGTCTACCTGTCCGGCAGCGGCGCGGCGCATGCATCCCAGATCAACTGGCTGGACGGCACCGGCAGGATGCAGCCGCTGGTCACGGCGCCTGGTCAATATACTACGCCGCGACTCTCGCCGGACGGGCGCAAGCTGGTATTCGGAAAAGGCGGAGACGTGATGGTCGCCGACCTGGAGCGGAATACGCTGACGCAGATTACCTTCGCGGGGAGGGCCGCCAATCCGGTTTGGGCGCCGGACGGCAAGCATATCGCATACAGTCTTGGAGGGAAGGCGGGCGGGATCGGCTGGATCCGCGCCGACGGCGCGGGAGAGGCCGGGACGCTGCTCGAAACCGCGGGCACCGCGACTCCCTCTTCCTTTGCTCCCGACGGACGGATGGCCTATTTCGAAAGATCCCCCGGCTCGGGACTCGCGGTGTGGACGGTGTCGTTGGACCTCACCGATGCGGATCGCCCCAAACCGCGGACGCCGGAGAGCGCGTGGCAGGCGAAGGGGGACGATTACCTGCCGCGGTTCTCACCCGACGGCCGGTGGATTGCTTACCGCTCGAATGAATCGGGGATTAACGAAATCTACGTGCGGCCGTTTCCGGCATCGCGTGGCGGCAAAGTGCAGATATCGAGCGGCGGCGGAATGTATGCCTTGTGGGCGGGGAACGGACACGAGCTGTTCTACGAGACGGGGGATAACCGCGTCATGGCGGTGGATTACCAGGTGGAGGGCAACTCCTTCCTGCCCGGCAAGCCGCGTGTGTGGTACGAGCAGCCGTTGTTTTACGCCGGGACCAGCAATCTGGATCTGGCGCCGGACGGAAAGCGGCTGGTGGTGCTGGCGCCGCCGGAGTTGGCCGACGTCGCCGTGATCACCTGCTGGCCGGTGAGCGCCTGCGGGAACATCGGATCGTCGAACTTGATGCTGCCGTTCCAGACCTGCTTCTTGCCCTGGTCGTCGGTCTTCTGCAGGTTCAGGCTCACCGTGCCGATGCGGGCCTCGAAGCTGGCGATGTTCTTCTTCAGGTCGAAGACCAGCACCTGCACCGACACGCTGCTGCGGTGCCGCGAGCCCTCGCTGGGCGAGCCGATCACGATGACCGGCCCCGGATCACGGGAGAAGAAGACCACCTTCGCGCTCTTCTTGCCCTTGAGGTCCCAGGCCTCCACCCAGAGCATGGCGCCGGCGTTGATGGTGCTGATGTCGAGCAGCGCCTCGTAGACGCTCGGCGTCGAGCTCAGGCTCATCTTCACCGGCTTGTTGCCCTTGAGCGTCACCTGGACCGACTGGTCGTCGACGACCAGGGGGTCGGTGATCTTGGCCTGCACCTTCAGCGTGGTTCCCATCACCTCCTGGTTGTTCGTCGGCGCGATCATGGTGATGACCGGGCCGTCCTTGTCGCCGCCCAGGTCGGGCGCGGTCCCGACGTCCTGCGCCACGAAGTCGTAGAAGATGCGGCCGTCGGGGGGCACCGCCCCGTCGGGCCACGCGCTCGGCTGCTGCTTGCTGCTGCATCCCCCCAGCAGGGCCAGGGCAGCGGTGACGAGGCTCGGCGCCACGAGTTTACGAATCATCGACCCTGCCTCCATCTCGACTGGATGGCTGCGATGGTATCACAGGCCAGAAAGCCGCTCAAAAAACCAGGCGAGCGGGCCGAAGGTGCCGCGAGCG
>JBBIQR010000401.1:0-4331 GCA_037442245.1 Candidatus Solibacter sp.
GTAGTAGTTGGCGTAGTAGACCACGCCCATGTTGTCGGTTTCGGCGTAGCGCACGCGCAGACGGGTCTCGGTCACGGGGGTCATGGAGCAAAAACATTGTAACCCGCTGCAACCCGAAGGCCCCCGCGAAGCGTCTGTTACTCTGAGGGTTACCAACTCAGTATGCGCGCGCGGGTGTTGTTTTTCGGATTGTTGAAGGACGTGGTGGGGTGTGCCGCGGAAGAGCGCGAATTCGCCGCCGGCGCGAACCTCAAGGCCGTGTTCGACGCTTACGCGGCGGAGCATCCCGAACTGCGCGCGATGGCGGGAAGCATCGTGCTGGCGCGCAACCAGGAATTCGCGTCGCTGGAGACCGCGCTCGGCGAGGGCGACGAGGTGGCGTTTTTGCCGCCGGTGAGCGGCGGAATGGATCGCGATCCTCTGGCGATTGCGGACCCCGCGGGGCACTACTTCGCGCTGACGCGTCACGCCATCGATGCGCGGGCGGCGGTGGCGCGCCTCATGACCGGGGCCGAAGGCGCGGTGGTGACGTTTGAAGGCACGGTGCGCAACCACACGCGCGGGCGGGCCACGCGCTGCCTGGATTACGAGTGCTACGAGGGCATGGCGCTGAAGACGATGGCGCGGATCGGATGCGAGATCGCGGCCGCGCACGATATCGCGCGCATCGCCATGGTGCACCGCCTGGGGCGGATGCTGATCGGCGAAACCAGCGTGGTGGTGATCGTCACGGCGCCGCACCGGCGCGCGGCTTTCGACGCGGCGCTGGAGGGCATCAACCGGCTCAAGAAGCTGGTCCCAATCTGGAAGAAGGAACACTTCGTGGACGGCGAAGTGTGGGTGGAAGGAGAGTGGGATGAGAATCTGCCGGTGGCTCGTTAAGCCGGCCGGCGCCCTGGCGCTGCTCGTCTCCGCCGCCGCCCAGCCGCAGACCGTGATCCGGGTGGACGTGAACCTGGTCCACGCGGTGGCCACGGTGAAGAACCAGGCGGGCCAACTGGTGGGCGACCTCAACAAGAGCGATTTCGAGGTCTACGACAACGGCGTGAAGCAGGAGATCGCGGTGTTCGAGCATCACACCGAACTGCCGCTTTCGGTAGCGCTGGAGATCGATACCAGCGGCTCGACCGCGAAAGAATTGAAGTACGAAACCGATGCCGCGAGCCGTTTCGCGCGGGCGCTCCTGGGCGAAGGCAACCCCGACGATACGCTGTCGCTCTATACCTTCAATTGGCGGGTCACGCAGGAGATGCGGTTCACGCGCAACCTGAAGGGACTGGATTCGCGGTTGAAATCGCTAGAGGGCGACGCGGGGACGGCGCTGTACGACGCGCTCGTGTTCGGCGCGCGCGACCTGGAAGAGCGCGACGGGCGCAAGGCCATCATCGTGGTGACCGACGGCGGCAACACGGTGAGCAAGTACACGATCGACGACGCGCTGCAGGCGGCGCACCTGGCCGACACCGTGATTTATTCGGTGGTGGTGGTGCCGATCACCAATGAAGCCGGGCGCAACATCGGCGGCGAACACGCGCTACAGATTCTGGCGGAGCGGACCGGGGGGAAGATCTTCTTTCCGGCGCCGGGACCGGAGTTGGACAAGGTCTTCGCCGACATCATCCGGGAACTGCGCACGCAGTACATGATCGGCTTTTATCCCAAGGACGTGCCGTTGAGCAAGGAGCGCTTCCACCGGCTCGCGATCCGCACGGCGCGGCCGGATCTGCAGGTATCGGCGCGCAACGGGTACTACGGCGCGGTTGCAGACTCGGGCGAGGGCGGGTCGCCGCAGGACCGGATCTCGGTGACGCCGGACCGCGCGGCGCCGCCGGATAAGACTCCGTCTGCAAAGAAGAAGCGTTACTGACCAGACGCGGATTTGCGGGCGGCGCGCGCCAGCGGCTATCATGGAGGAAGCAACGGGGAACCGCCGCAAATCACGTACAGGAGATCGCGTACGCCAACCTCATCCAAAAGCTCGCGCCCGCCGGAGCAAACCTTCGAAGAAATCAAGTATCTGAAGCGGCTGATTGAGAGCGCCACGCCGGTGCGCGTCAAACTGGTCGACGGCGAGGAAGTGGTCGGCGTGATCGAATATTACGACCAGCGCTTCATCCGGGTGACGCGCGAGGGCGAGCCCAACCTGTTCATCTTCAAGCACGACATTAAGTACATGTCGGAAGAGGCCTGAGCGGGCGTGATGTCCTACCTGGAAACCGCGGTGGATATCGCGCGCGAAGCCGGTTCGCTTCTCGCGCACTACTTCGAGCGGCGGGTGGCGTTCGAGTTGAAGGGCGAATACGACCTGGTCACCGAAGCCGACCGCGCCAGCGAGAAGCTGGTGGTGGAGCGGCTGCGGTCGCATTTCCCGCAGCACGCGATCATGGCCGAGGAAGGCGGCGGGCACGAAAACGGCGGCGAATACCGCTGGTACGTGGATCCGCTGGACGGCACCACGAACTTCGCGCACAGCTTTCCGATGTTCAATATCACGCTCGGGCTGGAGCGCGCCGGAGAGATGATCGCCGGCGTGATCTACGATCCGGTGCGCAACGAGATGTTCACGGCGGAGAAGGGCGCGGGTGCGTACCTGAATCACCACCGCATCCGGGTATCGGGGTGCAAGCGGCTGGAAGATTGCCTGGCGTCCACGGGGTTCCCGAGCCGCAAGCGGCATCAGAACGTGAACATTCACTTCTATCACCAGATGGCGATGGCCTCGCACGGGGTGCGGCGGACCGGGTCGGCGGCGATCGATCTGGCCTACGTGGCGTGCGGGCGGTTGGACGCCTTCTGGGAATTCGGCCTGAACCCGTGGGATATGGCGGCAGGCGTCCTGATTGTGCGCGAAGCCGGCGGCGCCGTCAGCGATATGAACGGCGGGACGCACAGCGTCACCGGCAGCGCGCACCTGCTGGCGGACAACGGAGCCATCCACGCGCCGGTTCTGGAACTGTTCGGCGAGATCTTCCGCGGGCAGTTCCGGGTTCCGATTCCACAGATCGTGTGACGCCCGCGCCGGGCCTATTGCAGGACTTCGGCGATGCGGGCGAGCAGGCGCTTTGGGGAATACGGCTTCTCGAGAAAACCGCTGAGAACGCCGGTGCCGAAGCGCTCGCGCGCGTCGCTCTCCGAATAGCCGCTGGAGAGGACGATGGGCAGGCCGGGGCGCATCCGGCGAATCTGTCCCGCGGCGGCGTCACCGCTCATTACCGGCATGGCGAGGTCCAACAGGACGGCCAGGATTTCCGGATGCTCCTTCACGGTTTGGATCGCGTGCAGCCCGTTCTCCGCGCAAAGAACCGTCCACCCCTGGCGTTCCAGGACGCGCTGCGCCATGGAGCGGACGCCCGGTTCGTCGTCCACCACGAGGATCGTGCCGCTTTCGACCGGAAGCGCGGCGCGCGCCGGAGGGGCGCTCACCGGGGCGGGTAACGCGCGGCCAACCGGCAGCAGGACGGTGAACGTGGTCCCCTTGCCGGGAGCGCTATCGAGCGAGATCGTGCCGTGGTGGCTGCGCACGATGCCCAGGACGGCGGCGAGGCCGAGTCCGCGGCCATCGAACTTGGTGGTGAAGAAGGGATCGAAGATGCGCGCCTGGGTGGCCGCATCCATCCCGCAGCCGGAGTCGGAGACGGTGAAGGCGATGTAGTCCTCGGCCGGGGACTCGATGGGAATCAGGACACGCCGGCGGTCGAGCAGGACCAGGCTGCACGCCGCCACACTCAGGCAGACCGTGCCGGGTTGACCCAGCGGGATGGACTCGGCGGCGTTGATGAGCAGGTTCATCACGACCTGCTGCAACTGCGCCGGGTCGCCTTCGACCGGCGGCACTTCCTCCAGATGCAGATCGAGCTTGACCAGTTTGGGTACGCTGGCGCCCAGCAGGGGAGTCAGCTCGCGAACGAGCTGCGCGAGGTCGACCGCCTCGACGGCGCCGTGGTCCCTGCCGGCGTAGGCCAGCAGCTTTCGCGTGAGTTGCGCGGCCCGCTCGCTGGCCGCGATGACATCCTGGAGCATGTCGTGACAGGGGCCGTCTTCTCCGAGGGTATCGGCGGCGAGACTGGCGTTGCCCATGATTCCGACGAGCAGATTGTTGAAGTCGTGAGCGATGCCGCCGGCGAGGATGCCGAGGCTTTCGAGTTTCTGGGTCTGGCGCAATTGCCGTTCCGCGAGTTTGCGCTCGGTCACGTCCGTGCACATGCCGAGGACGCCGGTGAGCTGTTCGGCGTCGTCGCGCACGGGCGTCCCGGTGATATCGAGCCAGAGGAGCGCGCCGTCGCGGCGGCGGAAGCGGAATTCGCGGGGGCTGCGGTCGCCGTGTTTGCGCG
>JBBIQR010000402.1:0-4321 GCA_037442245.1 Candidatus Solibacter sp.
CAGCCCTATTTTGAAATTCTCTACCACACCAAGCGGGTCGGCGGCGCAGCGACCGGCTTCGAATCGGTGGCGGTGTGGACCCACAAAAGCTAGGGGAACTCAGACTTGTATGGAAAAACTGTGGAGTACCCTAACATCGATTGGACTCATCGTGAGACTGGCAGGACTCGCATGATTTTTTCTCTTGATCCCTCCGGGGGCTTGGTCCGCAAACGGACAAACTCCCGATCTCACACGGCAGCGGAATTACATCGCCCGGCGTGCATCGAGCCTTCTGATAATGAGTGGTGGGCGCGACAGGACTCGAACCTGTGACCTCCTGCGTGTGAAGCAGGCGCTCTAACCAACTGAGCTACGCGCCCGATGTGGCGGGACTTCAATACTGGCGCAACCCGCGCCAAACCCCTAGTCTACCGAAAATCCTCCGGACGCGCCACTGCACTGCCCTCACTGCCGTCCGCACCGTCCGCACACTGTCTCGACTACACTCAACTCATCATGCAGGAAACCGGTCGCCTTTTCGTCGAATGCTCCGTTCGCCGCCTCGGCGAACTCATCCCGCGCATCGAAACCTGCCTCGCCCGGCTCACGCCCGATCAGGTGTGGGCACGCGGCGGCGGCAACGAGAACGCCGTCGGCAACCTGGTTCTGCACTTATGCGGCAACATGCGGCAATGGATCCTTTCGGGCGTCGGCGGCAAACCCGGCACCCGCGATCGGGACGCCGAATTCTCCGCCCGCGGCGGCGTGTCTCCCGCCGAACTCAGCACCCGACTGCGCCAGACCGCGGACGAAGCACTCGCGGTCATCGCTTCACTCACTCCCGAACAACTCGCCGCGCCGCTCGTGATCCAGGGCTACCGGGTCTCCTGCCTCGAAGCCGTCTACCACGTGGTGGAGCACTTCTCCATGCACACCGGCCAGATCCTGTTCGCCACCAAAATGCTCACCGGCGAGGACCTCGGCTTCTACCGCCACCTCGCCGGCAACCGCCCGCACGCGGAGCAGACGCCGTAGCGCGCTACCGCATCCACGCCGCCGCCGGATCCGGGTCCAGCGCCTTCAGCCCCTCGATCACGCAATCGGCGTTCAACTCCGCCCCGGCGCGCGAGGTGTGCGTGTGCGGATCGGCAAACAGCGCCTCCACCTTCTCCGGACCCAGAGCGTCGTAGCGCCCGGCGACTCGTTCGTTGAGGTCGATGAACCCCGCACCCTCCTGCCGCGCGACCTCTTCCGCCCAGCCGGCGTAACTGTCCTTGTTACGCGCGATGTGTGCGTCCTTCCAGATCTTGCGCGGCACCAGGGAACAGACCACCGGAATCGCGCCCTTGGCCCGCGCGTCCCGGATATAGCGCCGCAGATACCAGCCGTAGGTATGGACCACCTCGTGTTGTTGCGTGATCGGGTTGTCGATCTCGCGCGTCTCCTCGCCGGTGCCTTTCAGCGTGCCGCGGGCGCGCGCCGGGTCGTCGAGCGGCCCGTTGTCGTTGTGCCCGAACTGCATCAGCACCACGTCTCCCGGTTTGAGCATGGCCAGCACGCGCTCCCAATGACCCTGCGTCAGGTAGGTGCGGCTGCTCAGTCCGCCCACCGCGCGATTGACCACGTTCACCTTCGCCGGGTCGAACCGCGCGGCCAGCGGTTCGCCCCACCCCCACTGCCCGTTCGATCCATCTCCGCGCCCGTTGCGCACCGTCGAATCGCCGATCAGAAACAGGTCCGGCAGAGAAGGATCGCGCGGCGCCGGAAGCCGCAGCCCGGCCGTGTTGAGCGGCACGGGATAAGCCACCACATCGCGCGCCTTGTCCGAGAG
This sequence comes from Candidatus Solibacter sp., assembly GCA_037442245.1. Classification (GTDB taxonomy): domain Bacteria; phylum Acidobacteriota; class Terriglobia; order Bryobacterales; family Bryobacteraceae; genus Solibacter. The sequence continues at coordinate 1,814 of JBBIQR010000402.1, forward strand.
CCATGCCGCCAGCGGCAGTCCGCTGCCCTTGATGGCGGCGACCACCATGCGCGCATTGAACTCCGCCCCTTCGGCGCTGGTGTGGGTGTGGTCCTGAGGAAACCATTCGTGGACCTTTGCCTCGCCCATCGCGTCGTACTGGTCCGCGGTGGCGTTCATCATATCCAGAAACGGCACGCCCTCGGCCTTCGCCACAGCGGCTGACCAAGCGCTGAATTCGCCGATGCCACGCTCCACCTTGCCGTCCTTCCAGATGCTGCGCACCGTCGGCGAGAGCACCGCCGGGTGCGCGCCCGCCGCCAGCGTATCGGCGATCATCTTCCGCAGATAGTGGCCGAAGGTGAAGACCATCTCCTGCCCGCCGCCGGGCAGAGCAACTTCCTTTGACTCCTCGCCGATGCCCGGCAGCGAACCGCGCGCCTTGTCCCGGTCCGGCGGACCGCCGTCGTTGTGCCCGAACTGGATCAGCACCCAATCGCCCGGCTTCAGGCTTTCCTTCAACCGGTCCCAGTGCCCTTCGGTGACGAACGTGCGGCTGCTGCGCCCGCCGCGGGCGCGGTTGGCCACGCGGGCGCGCGCCGCATCGAAGTAGGCCGCGAACGGGTCGGCCCACCCCCGATGGTCCTGGTTGTTGGCCGTCGAATCGCCCGCTACCCAGACGGTACTCACCTTACTTTCCTGCCCCCACACGGCGGCGCAGAGGAGTAACACCACTGGTACCTGAATCCAGAACAACATGTCTCCATTGTACCGGGCGTTACCAAGTTAAGTTACTATGGGAAAAGCCTTGACTCCGCAGGTTACGGTGCGCGCCATGACCAAAGAAAAGCTCGACAGCCAGGCCACGATCGCCTACGTTGCCCCATTCCTGGTGTTCGTCGGAGTCATGGGGATTGAAAAGGCACTGAGCCTGCCGGTAGCCTTCGCCTACCCGGCGCGCTTTATCCTGACTCTTGCGGCGCTGCTGATCTTCTCGCGGCCTTACCTTTCCCTGCGTCCCAGCGCTTCTTTGGCCAGCACGGCCGTCGGCGCCGCTGTTTTCGTCATCTGGGTCGCGCCGGACCAATTCCTCGGATACCGGCATTTCTGGCTGTTCGAAAACGGACTGATGGGCCATGCCAGTTCCACCATCCCCGCCGGGCTGCAAGGTCAGACGGCGTTTCTCGTGTTACGCTGCGTCTCTTCTTTCGCACTCGTACCGGTAGTCGAAGAGCTTTTCTGGCGCGGATGGATGATGCGCTGGCTGATCCATCACAACTTCCTCGCGGTTCCTCTCGGGAAGTACGCCCGCGGAGCTTTCTGGATCTCCGCCCTGCTCTTCGCCAGCGAACACGGACCCTACTGGGAGGTCGGTCTGGCTGCCGGAATCATCTACAACTGGTGGATCATCCGCACGCGCAACCTCGCCGACTGCATCCTGGCGCACGCCGTCACCAACGCCCTGCTCGCCGCCTGGGTTCTGATGACTGGCCAATGGCAATACTGGCTATAACCGGATGGCCGGCTCATACGTCCCAGTGAGTGACAGGTTCCAGAAGTGCATTTCCTTCTCCCTGTCGCCGGCCCCGCACGCGGCCAGTCGGGCGCCGCGCCCGGGGCCCCTCGAATGCCCGCCCTGCCCCGCCCGCTACAATGGTTCTTAACCAATGATCCAACTCACCGGGGCGGGAAAGCGCTACGGCCCCAAGATCCTGTTTGAAAACGTCGATTGGCTGGTGACGCCCCAGGAGCGCGCCGGCATCGTGGGCGCCAACGGCACCGGGAAATCGTCCCTGCTGAAAGTGCTGGCCGGCATCGAGGGACTCGATTCCGGCACGATGGCCACCCAGAAAGGCGTCAGTGTCGGCTACCTGCCCCAGGAGGGCCTGTCGCTCTCCGGACGCACCGTCTTTGCCGAGTGCCTGACCGTCTTCGCCGCACTCCACGAGCTCGAACAGGAGCAGCAGCGGCTGGCCCACCGGCTGGCCGAACTGGACCCCTCCGGCAGCGAATACGCGCAGGTGGCGGACCGCTTCCACCGCGTCGAAAGCGAACTTGCCGCACGCGATGCCTACGCCATCGAAGCCCAGGTCGGCACCGTGCTGGGCGGACTCGGCTTCCCCGAGCGCGACTGGCGCCGCCGCACCGAGGAGTTCTCCGGCGGCTGGCAGATGCGCATCGCCCTGGCCAAACTGCTGCTCGAACGGCCAAATCTACTCCTGCTCGACGAGCCCACCAACCACCTCGACCTGGAAGCCCGCAACTGGCTGGAAGAATACCTCTCGGCTTACCCGTACGCCTTCGTCCTGGTTTCGCACGACCGCTACTTCCTCGATGTCACCGTCCGCCGCGTCATCGAGCTGTGGAATAAAGGGCTGCACCTCTACTCCGGCGGCTATACCCGCTACGAGGAACTCAAGTTCGACCGCCGCGCTCAACTCGCGGCAGCCTACGAAAATCAGCAGGACAAGGTCCGCCAACTGGAAGCGTTCATCAACCGTTTCCGCTACCAGGCCCCCAAGGCCAAAC
>JBBIQR010000403.1:0-4309 GCA_037442245.1 Candidatus Solibacter sp.
GCCCTCGCTGGCGCGGGCGCGCGAGACCGCCGGCATCATCGGGGACCACCTCGGGCTGGATGTGGAGGTCGTCCGCGGCCTGGAGGAGTGCGATTTCGGCTTCCTCAAAGGGCAGACTTATGAGTTCTACTTCCGCCTGATCGAAAGCGATCCCACGTACGACAAGAGCGCCCCGTGGACGTGGGTGCCGCGGGACGGCGAAAGCGGCGTCGAGACCGCGGAGCGCGCCATCGCCGCGCTGCACCGCCTGGCGGCGCGCTTTCCCGAGGAGGAGATTCTGGTGGTATGCCACGGGATGCTGATGGTCGCGATCGCGGCTCGCCTCACCGGAGACTGGAAGGGAATGGACGTGCCGCCGAATTGCGCGGTGCTGACCATGGCCCACGAGGAAGGGCGGCTGGAGCCTCCCCGGCTGGCTGAAGACTGCCTGGTGCCGCAGGAATAGCCGCGGGAAATTTTGTGCTTGACCCTGACGCAAGGTCAGGCCCGAAGATCGTCTTCGAAGGGGAATCGCGTTGGACAAACCGCTTCAGGTTCGCGAGTTCGCCGGGCTGGCCGGAGTCACGGTGCGGGCGCTGCATTACTACGACCGCCTGGGACTGCTGCGTCCGCGGCGCACCGCGGCCGGTTACCGGCTCTACGGCAGGCGCGAGTTGGAGCGGCTGGAGCAAATCGTGGCGCTCAAGTTCATCGGGGTTCCGCTCAAGAGGATCAAGAGTATGCTGGACCGCGGCACCACGGGATTGCCAGGCGCGCTTGCCGGACAGCGCGCCGTGCTCGAAGAAAAGCGGCGCCTGCTCGACCGCGCGATCGAAGCGATCCGCGGCGCCGAGCAGGTGCTGGCCGCGGGCCGGCAGCCGGATACCGCGATCCTCAAACACATCATCGAGGTGATTGAGATGCAGAACGAACAGGACTGGAGCGCGAAATATTACAGCCCGGAGGCGCGGGCGAAGATCGAGCAGCGGCGGCAGGAGTGGACGCCGGAGTTGCAGGAAGAGACCAGCAAAGCGTGGCTCGAATTGTTCCGCGAGGTGGAGGCGGCGCTGGACGAGGACCCCTCCTCCGCGCGGGCGCAGGCTCTCGGCGTCCGCTGGAAACAACTGGTGGGCGGGTTCACCGGAGGCGATCCGGGAGTCGCGGCGGGGCTGAGCGCCATGTACGCCGACCGCGGCAACTGGCCCGCTCACATGCAGGAGATGATGGCGCCCTTCAGCAACCCCAAGGTCTGGCAGTTCATGGGCCGGGTCCTGGACTGCCGCACGATCGGATAGACGGGGACGGCGCCGGTCAGCGGGACGGCGCCTTCCCGCCGTCCCATTCCAGGTAGGACTGGAAATCGCTCTGACCAGGCATGCGGAGCTGAAATGTTCCGTACATCACGGAGCCTCTGAGCTCGTAGGAGAGGCGGAACTGCGGGGCGGATTGCGCCGGCGCGGAAGTCAGCACCATCTGATTGGCGGCAGGGGTGGCCACGTCGTAACGGATGACGTGGCCTTCATTGTCGAAGTAGATGGCCTTCAGGGGTTGCGCCGGCGCGTCGCGGTACAGGTAGAGCAGGTCGCTGTGCTCGCAGTTGAAATCGGCGGGCGCGGAGCATCCGCTGCTCGAGGAGTGGCGGGCGAGAACGTGCTCGCGCAGCTCCAGTTGAAACGTGTAGACGCCGCTCGCGGCGGCCTGCGCGGCGCCTCCGTGGGTGCGGGCGTGCCACGTGCCGATGAGGAAGCGTAGCGGCTGCCAGGGGTCGGCGGGCGGCTTGTCCTGCGCGCCGAGGGATGCGCCAAGCAGCGCGGCGAGAAAGATGCGCCCGATCATGACGAGGTACTTCGAGTATAAGACTCAGCGGGTGAGCCAGTAGCGCGCCGGAAGATCCATCAGGGGCGGTTGGACCGGAGAAGAAAAAACCACGCTGGTCGTCGGGACGCCGAAAACCAGCAGCTTCTCGACGAGCCGCTCCAATTCTTCCACGCTGGCGGCGACCACTTTGAGGATGAAGGCGTCGCCGCCGGCGACATGGTGGCACTCGGCGACCGGCTCCATCGTGGTCACTGCTTTGAGAAACGGGCGGTAGCGCGCTCCGTCGCAGCTCATCCGCACGATGGCGAGCACGGGGAACCCGAGGGCTTCGCGGTCCACATCCACGCGGTAGCCGCGGATGATACCGGATTCCTCCATGCGGCGCATGCGCTCGGCGGTGGCGGCGGGGGAGAGCCCGATCCGCCGTCCAAGTTCCGCGTAGGACATGCGCGCGTCTTTGTGCAGGAGCGACAATAGATTCATTCCTGTTTCATCGAGAAGACCATCGGATTCCACTGCCATATCCGGATTCTACCAGCGATTTATACTGTTCCGAAGCGGTCCAAGGCGTTAAACTTTCGGCAGAATGATCCTGCTGAGTGGACAGCCGCTGAAATTGCACGAAATCGCCCGAATCGCGGGCGGGGAACCGGTGCGCATTCCAGGGCATGCGCTGGGGCTGATGGCAGCGTCGCGCCGGACAGTGGAGCGCGCGGCGGCCGATCGCCTTCCGGTGTACGGAATCAACACCGGATTCGGCAAGCTTTGCGACGTGAAAATCGCGGGCGGGGAACTGGATCGCCTGCAACTGAACCTGGTGCGCAGCCACGCCTGCGGCATCGGGCCGCCCCTGAGTGAGGGCGAGGCGCGGGTGGTGGCGGCATTGCGCGCCAATACTCTGGCGCTGGGTTATAGCGGCGTGCGTCCCGCGGTTGGCGAGTTCCTGTGCGAAATGGTCAATCGCGGGGTGTGCCCCGTGATTCCGGAAAAAGGCTCGGTCGGCGCAAGCGGGGATCTGGCGCCGCTGGCGCACCTGGCGTTGTGCGCGATTGGGGAAGGCGAGGCGTTCTTCCGCGGCAGGCGCATGGACTCGGCGGAGGCACTGGGGTTGGCGGGACTGGCGCCGCTGAAACTGGAAGCGAAGGAAGGGCTCGCGCTATTGAACGGAACCCAGGCGCTGGCGGCGGTGGGTGCGCTCGCGCTCTGGCGCGCCCATCGCCTGGCCGGGTTGGCCGATGTGGCCGGCGCGCTCACCCTGGAAGCGCTGCTCGGCACCCTCGTGGCCTTCGACCAGAGGATTCACGCGGCGCGTCCGCATCGCGGGCAGGGCGCCGTGGCGGCGCGGTTGCGGGAGTTGTTGCGCGGCAGCGGCGTAGCGCCGGGATGCCGCACCGCCCCGGCTCGCGTGCAGGACGCCTACAGCCTGCGCTGCATGCCGCAGGTGCACGGCGCGGTTCGTGGCGCGCTCGAATTCGCGCGCACGGCGGTGGAGACGGAGACGGGCAGCGCGACGGATAACCCGCTGGTGTTTCCGGAGAGCGGCGACGTTCTCAGCGGAGGCAATTTTCACGGCGCGCCCCTCGCGCTGGGGTTCGACACGGCGGCGATCGCGATGACCACGCTGGCTTCGATCGCCGAGCGCCGGATCGACCGGCTGGTGAATCCGGACCTGAACCAGGGGCTGCCGGCGTTTCTCGCGGCGCATCCGGGCGTGGGCAGCGGCTTCATGATCGCGCATGTCGTGGCGGTGTCGCTGCTCAATGAGTGCAAGGTGATGGCGCATCCGGCGAGCATCGACAACCTGCCGACGTCCGGCGGACAGGAGGACCACGTCTCCATGGGGATGACCGCGGCCCTCAAGCTGCGCCGCATCGTGGAGAACGCGGAGGCAATCGCGGGGATTGAGCTGATGGCGGCGAGTACGGCGCTGAGTCTGCGCGAGGGCTTCGAGGCGGGCGCGGAACTGCGCGCGGTCCTCGGCGCCGTCCGCGCGATCTCGCCGCCGTTGACGGAGGACCGTCCGCTGGGACGCGAGATCGAAGCCGTGGCGGCGGCGATCCGCGGCGGGCGCTTCGATGAATGGGCGATGCCGGAGACCGTGCGGGTTCCGGCGGGAGCGATCCAATGAGTAGCGGAACCGTGGATACCGTGATTCGCGCGCCGCGCGGCAACCGGCTGCGCTGCCGGGGCTGGCACCAGGAAGCGGCGCTGCGCATGCTGCACAACAACCTGGACCCGGAGGTGGCGGAGAACCCCGCGCAACTCATCGTCTACGGCGGCACGGGGCGCGCGGCGCGCGATTGGCCGAGCTTTCACGCGATCGTGCGGGCGCTCGAAACACTGGGCGGCGAGGAGACGCTGCTGGTGCAATCGGGCCGTCCGGTGGGCGTGTTCCGCACGCATGCCGAAGCCCCCCGGGTGTTGATTGCCAACGCGAACCTGGTGGGGCACTGGTCGAACTGGCGCGCCGGCGCCGCCGTCCGCGCCCTCCGGCCGAAGGAACCGGCCCGCG
>JBBIQR010000404.1:0-2423 GCA_037442245.1 Candidatus Solibacter sp.
CAAAAGTGATCGGGTACGTCACGGAATGTCAGCCCCAATTCTAACGCTCCCTGACAGTCGCGGCTCTGATTGGGTTTCCATTCCACTTTTATGTCGCGCACCCCGCACCAGCCGCGGGAACGTCGCACCTGCCCCCAGGGCCGCGTCTATTGCACCCGCACCACCACCCTCTGGTATCGCGTCAGCGGCGGAGTGCCGTTGTCCGTCGCTTCGAGAATAATGTGGATCGTCTGGCCCGTCGCCGCATCGCCCGGAACGCGGAATGTCGTCGCCAGCGCCGCCGGATCGGAAAAAGTAATGTCGCCTGGGTATGTGCCGGCGTCGTTGTACTGCCACCACGTCACCTTCACCGCGTCCCGGTCGGGGTCCGATACCTCTCCCTGCAACCGCACCGTGCTGCCGGCACGGGCGGATACTTCGAGCGGCCCCGTGATCCTGACCTTCGGTTCGTGGTTGGCGCCGCGGAACTCTCCAGTGACCGACCACTTCAGCCGCGCCGCGAAGTCGTTCTGCGATGCCGCGAAGAAACGCGCATTCACCGCGGCGGTCTTTGGCGAAACCACCTGGCTCCCAAACCCGCCGCGCCCGCCGGCCGGACCCCGGCCCGCGCCGGCTCCGCCTTCCCCCGGCTGCGGAGCGTTCCCCCTACTCCCCGCCGGAGCCAGGCCCGGAGCGACGCCGGAATCCGCCGGACCCGCCGGCACGGCCGCAGCACCCCCGCGTCCCCTCGCCGGAGCGTTGCCTGTCCTCCTGATGCCGCCCCAACCGCCCCAATAGCCGCTTTCATATGCCCGCAACCCGTTCGCCAGCAGATTCAGAAACGTCGGCGTGTCGCCCTCGCTGATGAACGACCCCTTCCCCTGCGGCGCCGTCCAAACCGTGTACCCCATCTCCCGCAGTGGATCGGCGCTCAGTCCGGCGATCCCGAAATAGTCCGTCCGGTCGCCCTTCACCATCTGCTTGCCGTCGCCCCAAACCCGGTACATGGCGCCCAGCGGACCGCGCCTCGAAATATTCTCCCCGGTCCAGGCGGCGCTCAGATACACCTGATCGTCGGCCGCGAGCCCGCTCCGTATGCCGTAGCCGTAGTCGATCATCGCCAGTTGCCACTCGGTCACCTCCGGCCAGTTCGGTTTGATGTACCTGGCGTATAACCCGTCCTGGTCGCCCCACGGAATGATGACCAGCTTCGCCGAAACGCGGTCGCGGACCGCCTCCCACTGCGGCGTGCTCCCGTACTGATCGTAAATCGCCTTCAATGCCCGCGCGATCGTGCTCTGTCCCCCCTGCGCGGTAACGTAGAGTGGTCCGGGCCGGTCGTCGAGCAGCAGGGACTTGATGAGGTTCGATCCGTCCGTGTCCTTCGAGTAGTCGCCGTCGAAATCCACGTTGCCCCATCTGATCTTCGATCTCAATTCCGCCGGCGCCGGGTAACTCCGGTCGTGCACCTTCAGATTCGCGTAGACCTTCCCGTAAGCCTCCACGATGTCGTCGATAAACCGCTCGTCCGCCGCCCACCGCCACGAGGTACAGGGGCACAGGCCGAGGCGCGTGTATTCCCGGCCGGGAATATACTGCGTCGTGCCCTTGCCGTCACCCTTCCAATGCACGCCGCTGCTCGTGTAAACCAATCCTTCGATTTGAAAATCCGTGCTGTAGAGGATGGCGCGGATCAGCGTATTGTTGTCGTCGAGCTCCGGGTCCGCGGTGATCACCACGCGCGGCTTCCCCGAAACCTTTCCCCGCTCCTGGGCCGGCGCCGCGCCAACCGCGACGGCCAGGATCAGCGCCGGAACAAGCAAAATCCTGCGGCGAGCTTGAGCCACGTAACCTCCCTTTTGGCCAAGCCGGGGTCCCTCCGGCTCCGCCCACCGATCCTAGCCGGGCGCCGCCACCGCGTCAACCTGCGGCGCCCGCGGCGACGCCCGCGTACTATGATGGAGCCATGCTCCGGTACCACGTTGCTTTCTTCCTGCCGCACGCGCCGGGCCAAATGGTAGTTGCGGAAGCGCTCGACTTTCCCGGTGCGGTGACCCAAGGTTTCGACCTGCCGGATGCACGGCTGATGATCGCAAGCGCCCTCGAAGATCTCGCCCAGGCGCTCCTCGAAGAGGGCAAGGCTCTTCCGGTTCCCTCAAACAACGCGCCCGCTTCGGATGCGGACCTGATCGAACTGGTGCCGGTCTCCGTCCACGCGGGAACCCTTCCCCGGTGAAGCGGCACGAACTGCTGGACCACCTCCATCGGTGCGGATGCGATCTCTTCCGGGAAGGTGGACGTCACTCGATCTTCTCGAATCCCGCGACCGGCGCGAAAGCCCCCGTCCCGCGCCATGCGGAAATTGACAATCGCCTCGCCCGGAGGATCTGCGAGCAACTCGGGATCCCGCCGATGCGCTGATACAAGGGCGGATGCGCTTCATC
>JBBIQR010000404.1:2523-4301 GCA_037442245.1 Candidatus Solibacter sp.
ACGGGTGGGCGTTAGTTGTCTTTCTGCCGCTCTGGGTGCATCAGCAGGTCCAAATCACCGGAGCAGGTGATGTCCACTGAATCTGACTTCCCCGCGGCCCGCGCGTCGGGAATGTGGTAGACCCAGACCGTGCCGGTGTCCGATTTCATCAGCAGGTTGCTCTTGCCGGTGACTTTGACCTGATTGCCATCCATGCGGAAGCGGAGCACGTTGTGATCGACCCAGCCAACCGGCTGGAAGGGAAAGCCGGCGGGAGGCCGAAAGGCCATATAGTATTCCCCATATCCCGGCACGCGCATCATGATCGCCTCGCCAATCATCCAGCTTCCGCTCCGGTCTGCGATGATGTTGCCATCCAGCGCTATTTTGACCCCCTCCCATGAAAACTCCGGACCCGCGAACACCTTTCCAGGCTTCGGTACGGGCTGAGCCTCGGGAGTCACCCGCAGCACGTCCCAGATTTTCTCGCCGGTCTTCGGGTTGTACATGATGTCAACATGAACCTCGTCGCCCAACCGCAACGGTGGAAACTCGCGGACTGCGGCGATAGTCGGAACGTCGCCCACGATCTTGCCCTTCAGCCAGTTCAACGCCCGCAATCTCTCCTGGTCAGCGGGTTTGAGCGTCACCCCGACATGGTCTGGAGCTACCGCCCGGAGATCCAGCTCGTATGCGAACAACGGCTTGTTGTCGCGGTCGAGAACGACGCGATACACCCGCCCCGAGTCGTCGGAGACCCCCGAGCCGGAAGTCGACAGTGGCGACCGCGGCCCGTTCGATTCCGCGTGAATGGCGATCCCCGCGCCATGGATGGAGAACTTCACCTCGTCTGTCGTTTTTGTTTGGGAGTACGCCGCCCACGCAAGAAACGGCACGAACACGAACCTGAGAATCATTTCTTAACCCCCGAGCGGATTATGCGAACCTCGCCATCCGGCAATGGCTGGAAACCGGCAGTTTCCAGCCGGGTCAAATACCCGATCGCGGCGGGCGCGACCGGAGCAGAACGCTGAGGCGGAACCGGCCGCCGCTCGATCCAGAGCCCCGCGGCGATCAGCAGCACCGCCGCAGCCAATACCGGCGCCGGGACGCTCACGCGAAACGCCCATAGCCGCCTCCAAAATGTGGACCGCCGCCACCCGCGGTACGCCGCGCGGACCCGCGTGTCTAGCGAGGCCGGGGGCGCCGGAGCTTCCCACTCATGCAGCAAAGAGCGCAATGGATCTTTTTCGTTCATCACCATCTCCCTTGGGCCGGGCGAGTCGCCATGAGCGGCGTCAAACGCCGCCGCAGAGTCTCCCGCGCGCGATGCAGACGAGCCTTGACCGCGCCAATACCCACCCCCGTCGCTTGCACGATCTCTTCCAGAGACAGTTCCCTGTACTCGAAGAGGATCAACGCCTCGCGTTGCAGCGGCGGAAGCGCCGCCAGCGCGCGGGCCACGGCATCCGAACGTTCCACCGCAAGCACATCCTCGAATGGGCCGCCATCGGTCTCGGCGTCGGGTGCTTCGTCCGATTCCCGATCACGGTTGCGGAGCCGCTCGAATGCCAGATTCCGCACGATCCCAAACAGGTACCCGCGCACCGAGCCGCAATCCGGCCGGAAACCGTCCTGTTGGAGGATCAGCATCCAGCATTCCTGCACCACATCCTCGGCTGTCGCCGTCGAGCCAGTGAGTCGCCAGGCAAACCGGAACAACGGCGTCCGATGGCGCTCATAGAGAGAAACAAACGAACTCTCGTCGCCGCGGCGGGCTTCCTTCAGAAGCCTCGAAT
>JBBIQR010000405.1:0-4295 GCA_037442245.1 Candidatus Solibacter sp.
CCCACCCGCACGCCCGTGAACGATCCCGGTCCCGACGCCGCGGCGAAGCAGTCCACCTCCGCCACCCGCAAGCCGCACCGCGCCAGCAGTCCCTCGATTTCGCCATACAGAATCGTCGAGTATCCCGCCGGAGAGTGCAGCGCGGTCTCGCCCAGAACCGCCGCCCCGCGCGCCAGCGCGATGCTGCCGTGTTCGCCGGTCGTGTCTACCGCCAGGATCAGCGGAGTCACGGCAACAGCGTGAACGCGCGGTCGATCGCGTAAACCTTTCCGTTGGCGTTCATCCCGTAGACTCGCAGGTGCATGGTCGCGGGAAACTTCACCGCCACCCCCGTCAGCGGCCGCATCACCCCCTTGGCCCCGCTCGCGATCGCCCGGAAACCCTGCCCGTCCGCCGCCACTTCGCCGGTCCACAGATACATCATCGAGCGCGTGGCGCGGCTTTCCCGGGTCAGCTTCACCTCGAACGGCGGCGATACCCGCACGTGGATATCGTCCGAGGGCTGAACCAGCGTGAACGGCACCTTCGGGCTGTTCGACTCGATCTCCTGCAGTACGATATCCCGGGAAGCGAAGAAGTAACTCTTGTTCATGCTCTCCAGGTGGCCTTCCCGCACCACGTGCAACACCCAGTCGTGCGCGCCGCTGGGTGGTTCGCCCGTGAAATGGTCGCCCTTGAACTTACCCCTCGTCACTTCGCCGGTAGCCGGATCGGCCCAGTAGTAATCGTATCCGTGCTTCTCCACCAGCAGCTCCAGCGGACCCGGCTTCTCCATGTAAACCACGTACTCCACGTCTTCCAGCGCCAGCGCCCGCCCGCCGTTCACGTCGAAGTATGGTTCCAGCTCCCAGTAGCGCGTGTCGTCGAAGAAATCCCGCCACACCGTCATGGTTTTGGCGTTCGCGCCGTTGCCCGAGTAAGTCACATACTGCCCGTCCATGGTCGCGTTCCACAGGCGCCGCCGGAACGCGGCCGCATCGCCATCATCGGCCACGTTCGTGTCGACAAAGGGCACGCCGAACACCTGGTGCTCGATCGAATCCACCTGGTCGTCCGCCGACCCGTGCACCGCGAAATTCTCCCAGCCGTCGTCCAGCAGCGGAGCCGACGTCACCCGCGCCCCGCTCGTCCGCGGATGCTGGTAGCCGTCGAATTCCTTCAGCAGCCCGCCCAACTCCTTCAGCAGCGCGCGGGAATCCGCGTCGTCCTCGAAATACTCGAGCCCCTGCCAGGTGACGTTCATTGCGCCCAACCGCGCCACCAGATAGCGCACAAACCGCCGCCGCTGCTCCCAGTTGGGAAACAGCCGCGGAATCGTATTGTTACCCGCCGCCAGGATCAAATCCGCGATGATGCCCTTCGAGTTGAGATAGCGGATGCGCTCGTCGAAACGCCGGAACTGCTCCAGGTTCGGCGCGTCCGGAGCGGAGTAGATGGCGGAGGCGCCCCCATCCGTGATCCATCCCCTCACGTGGTTGAACTTCTGCGCCGCCCGCGCGTCCGCCATCGCCCGGAACGCGGCGTCGTCCACGTAGCCGAACCGCGGTTCGCTCGCCCCCATCCACAGGTGCGCCCGGTCGAGCCCCCCCGAGTCCTTCTCGGTCCATGCCCAGTGGTGCACGTTGGCCGGCCGGATGAACCCCGGCGCCGCCGACTCCGCGGCCGTGAAACTCCCGGTCTTCCCGTCGAACTCCGGCACGTTGCTCGTCACCCGGTAGTCCCATTGCCCGGCTTCGGTCGGCGCCACCCGGATCACCATCCGCCGCCCGCCGTCCCAGAACCCCGGCATCGCCAGCGTCCGGTGGTGCGGCGAACGGAACTCGGCGCGCAATTCCACCGATTGATAAGGTTGCGGATGCGCCGCAGCCGCCTTGTCGCTCAACTCGAACACCATGTCGCACGTCGAGTAGGCCGGCGTCTGCTCGCACGGCGTCTGCGCGCCAAGCGCCGTAAGCGTAAGAAGGGCCAGCACCGCAATCCGCATATTCTCTTCCAGTTTAGACCGCCGGGACCCAACGGCGCGCCCTGGTGATTGATGGTGATATATTGTGGCCTTGCACCGCGAGATGTGATGCGCAAATCACCATGCCGATCCAAAACGTGGGAACTCTTCTCGAGAACCTTGTGGTCACCGAGGCCGCTCTGGCGCTACTTCATCGGTGCCATGAGCGAGAACCGTTGGAGTTCCTAAATTCGTTTGCAATGCCGCCAAGTACACCCTGGGTGCAACACTCGCAGAATGGCGGCTTCGAACAGTCTACCCTCGACAGGGTCCGTGCTGCGAAGGATTCCATACTGCTTCAAGGCGTAACCTACCCCAGCCTGCTCCGTTCCAATCTTCAATCCGATCGCGGACACGGTCCCAATGCAGCCTTGCTTGTTGCGGGTGCTGCTCTCCAAAGCGGAGTTCCTTGCCGCATGTGGCTGAATGACGTTCGCAAGGGCCACTATGGTGACGCGATCCCTCAACTCGAGCAGATTGAATGCACAGCACGAGCGATCTACGGCATACAGGATGGGCACGCTCCCGGCCTGACGGTGCGCGTCTCCGATGCCGCATATCCGGATTCCATCGCGGACCTCGCCCGAACGCTGACGGAATGGGATCATCCCTTGCCGGGCGCCCGCCTCGCCTTCCTGGATCCTATGCGCTATCGGTTGCGGGATCGGCAACCCGCGCAGACATCGAGCGAAGATCACCGGCGCTGGCTTGCACAAATCGCGTTCGCCGGACTGACGTGTGCGGTACAGTTCACCGGAAACCGCGCCTCGGTGGACCTCGAACGCGAGTTATGCTCGCTACAGGATGATGCCCATGCCGAGGGCTATGGCGCTTGTCGCGCGTTCCAGCGCCAACATTATGTAGTCTTCCTCGCTGTGCGTTCTCCCCGGCCCGGGGAGCCGGAAGACGGCGCCGAGGAGATCGAGGGGCGTGTTCGAAAGGCCTGGAACCACTGGGGACAGACCCTCGCTCGCCGCAATTCATGGCAACTCAGGGTTCATCGAGACGGGATCACCGGCCAATAATCGGCGCACCATACCTCAACAGCCATCCGGCTGGCTGGTAGAGGCGAGCCACTTTTCCCTACCGCTCAAGGCCGCTTGATTTTCCCGCTGTGCCCGGCTCCGTTCTTCTGAAGCCGAGTGCTATAACGGATCCAGCCGACCGGTCCCCGAGTGCAAATCCCATGAACCCGTCCGTCCGAATCGCCGGAAACGTGATCGCCGAGTTGTCCCATCTGGTCCAAACCGCTACACCCGCCCTTTCCACGCAGCGCGGCGACCTTTTCCCCTCCGCCGCCCTGCCGTTCGCCGCCATCCGCCTAACCATCCCCCGCGCCGATTACTTCGCCTATTTGAAGTCCCTCCCCCCGAACGAGCAGCCGAGCCCTGCCAGAATCGTCCCCGTCGAAGACCTCCCTTTCGATATCGTCGTCAACGGATTTGTGACCGTCGAAGCCGGCCGCACCGCCATCAATGGAAGGCCCGCCACCTTGCTCTGAATTCCGCCTTCCAGTTCGCCCCCCAGCAAATAATCCAACCCACTCACCCCGCGCGACTTCCGCAAAACTCCACGCCCCCGGCGCGCCATTTCTCTTGCCCCCCGGAAGGGGCCTTCCACCACCCAAAGCCACCCCGCCGCTCAGGTTGAGCGGCGCTTTTGAGCCTAAGTCCTTTGTTTTGGACCCGCCGCCGCTCAGATTTGAGCGGCCTCGACCCGTTTTCGCCCCGTTATACTTGGAACTGAGCTGCGTCCCATGCGCCGGCCGAATTGGAAAAGCACCGCCTCCTACATCGCGCTCCTCGCCGGCGCCTTCCTCACCGCTATCCTCTTCAGTTGGTTCTTCGGCTCCCGCCTCGACGATTACGCCTACGACACCATGTTCAACGCCTACCGCGCCGCCCCCTGGCAGCCCGAAGTCGTTGTCCTCGCCATCGACGAGCCGACCCTCACCTCCTACGGCGGCTTCCGCAACATCCGCACCCCGCTCGCCCGAGCCCTCGCCATCGTCGCCGCCAAGTCCACCCCCAAAGTCGTCGCCCTCGACGTCCTCCTCGCCGATTCCTCCGATCCCGCTCCGGACCGCGCCCTCGCCGCCGCCCTCCAATCCACCCCCCGCCTCGTCCTCTCCTGCGAACTCGTCGACGACGGCCGCTCCTGGGAAAACCCCCGCCCCGAGTTCGCCCGTAACGCCGCTCTCGGCCACGTCCACGCCCAACCCGACAAGGACGGCATCACCCGCTCCATCCTCCTCGAACAGCGCATCGCCCGCGGCGCCTCCGCCGCCAGCCCC
>JBBIQR010000406.1:0-4279 GCA_037442245.1 Candidatus Solibacter sp.
GGGGCGTCCGCGGGAACTATCGCAGCATCCCGACCGATTGCCCGCAGCGCGATGAGCGCCAGGGCTGGCTCGGCGACCGCAGCGTGGTGAGCCGCAGTGAAAGCTACCTGTTCGACGTGGCGGCGTTCTATTCCAAGTGGGAGACCGATATCGCCGATACGCAGCGCGACAACGGCAGCATTCCCGATGTCGCGCCGAATTACTGGGTGTTCTATAACGACGATGTCACCTGGCCGAGCACCTTCATCCAGGTGCCCAACATGCTGCTCGATCAGTACGCCGACTTGCGCGTGGTGGAGCGCAATTATCCGGCGATGAAGCGCTGGATCGAGCACATGCGCGGCTTCGTGAAGGACAACATCCAGCCCAGGGACACCTACGGCGATTGGTGCGTCCCGCCGGAGGATCCGAAGCTGATCCACTCGCAGGACCCCGCGCGCAAGACCGATGGGGCGCTGCTGGCGACGGCGTACTTCTACATGATGAACCGGCAGATGGCGCGCTTCGCCCGTCTGCTGGGGCGCGAGAGCGACGCCAATCAGTTCGAAACCGCCGCCACCGAAATGCGCGCGGCGTTCCAGGCGCGGTTCTTCGACGCGGCGAAGGGGTATTACGCCAACGGGACGCAGACCTCGAGTATTCTTCCTCTGGCGTTCGGCATGACTCCGGCGGAAGACCGCGAGCGGGTTTTCGCCGCTCTCATCGGCAGGATCGAACGCGAGAGTAACGGGCACGTCGGTACCGGACTCGTCGGCGCACAGTGGTTGATGCGGACCCTGACCGAGAACGGGCGCCCCGGCGTCGCCTTGCAGATTGCGACGCAGAAGACGTATCCGGGTTGGGGGTACATGGTGTCCAAGGGCGCGACCACCGTGTGGGAGTTGTGGAACGGGGACACCGCCGACCCGGCGATGAACTCGGGCAATCACGTCATGCAAATCGGCGATTTGGGGGTGTGGATGTACGAGGATCTGGCGGGGATACGGCCCGATCCGGATGACCCCGGCTTCCATCACATCCTGCTCCACCCTTACGAGGTGGAAGGGCTGAATTGGGTCAAGGCGTCGCACGAATCGCCCTACGGCAGGATCGTGAGTTCCTGGCGGCGGGAGGCGGGCGGCTTCGCGCTCGATGTCACGGTTCCGGCGAACGCCACGGCTACCGTGTGGGTACCGGCGGCGAGCGCCACGGGCGTTCGCGAAAGCGGCGTGCCGGCGGAGAAGTCCCCCGGCGTCAAGTTCTTACGGATGGACGGTGCCGCGGCGGTGTTCGAGATTGGCTCGGGCAGCTACGCGTTCCGCAGCCAAAGATGAAAATTCGCTGAATTTTACTACAGGACCTGAATATCCGGATATAATGGAGTCGCCCCAAGAAGGGAGCGTTCTTATGATCTGGACTGTCCTGCTGCTATTCGCCCAAGCCGCCTCGTCGCAGACGCAGATTGAGCGTGGAGAAACCCTGTTCTACAGCCAGGAGAAGGGCTGCGGGGGGTGCCACTCGCTGAAAGGAAAAGGGACGGCCGTGGGGCCGGACCTGCGGGTGATGGGCAAGCTTGCCCCCGCTGCAATCGCCATGGCGGTGCGCTCCAGCGTCACTTCCTACGTCGAGATGGTGAAGACCAAAGGCGGGGAGTCGTTCCCCGGATACACCGCCGGAAAAGAAGGGGACAACCTGGTAATCTTCGACCTGTCGAAGACGCCGCCGGAGAAGAAAGTGCTGCCTGCCGCGGACGTCACCAAGTCCGGTAACGATCAGTGGAAGCATCCCCCGGCGGCGGCCAAGATCGACGCCAAGAGCCTGGCCGATATCGTGGCCTACGTGCGTTTCGCGGCGAGCGGAGCGCGCACCGCGGTCGACCCCGCCGACGTGCAATAGGCCGGATTTTCAGTGTAGTTGGAGAGTCACGGCATTCGAAGGAGCCGTGCCCACGCTGAGTTGTAGCGGCGCTGCGCCGGTTACGCCGTCCGGCACCCTTACCGCGACCTGGTAGAGACCGGCAAAGCCGGGCGAGGCGATCGAGTAAACCACTGTCGCCGCGCGTCCCCCGATGGTCGCGGTGACAGGCGCGGTGGCGGCCAGGGGAGTCGCGGGTACGAGCGTTCCGGTGGAAGACGCGGGCGTGGTCTGTCCGAGCCCGGTGGCGAAGACCAGCAGGACGTCTCCGGCGCGCGCCGGATTGCCCGCGGTGACCAGAGAGTAATCCGCGTTCTTGAGCACGGCGGGCACCGGATAGAAGAAGATGGCCGGAGCCGCCGGCGCAACCGTGAGGCTGTAAGCGGTGCTGGCCCCCGCGCCGTTATCCACCGTGAGCGTTTGAACACCGGCAGGGGTCTCAAAGGGCACCTGCGCGTTGATCTGCCCCGGCGAGACGTAGACCAGGGGCGCGGCGCGTCCGGCAATCTGCACGGTCGTTCCGTTCAAAGTGACGGGCAGTTGGGTGCCGCTCCAGCCATCGAGTCCGGTAGCGGTGCGCACCAGGCCGCTGCCGAAGAGGGAGATGAGGCCGCCGGGCGCCACCGTGGAGGCGGCTTTATCGAGATCGGCGGCGATCACGGCGGCGACGGCCGCGGGACCTCCGCTATCGGGGCCGAACTGGGCGCGAGCCGCGCCCGTGGGGTCGTCGAACGTGTGCAGGCTGGCGTAGTGCCGGGCCGGATTCTTGATGAGGTCGATCACCGGAGCGAGGTCGGGCAGGGGAAGTGTCCACCCGTAGTAGTTGCCGAAGCCGCTATCGGAGGCGAAGTCGGCCGCCGCCTGCACGGAGATGGGGCCTTCGGTCTTGGCGTCGCCGTCGTGAATGTACGCGCCCAGAAAATGGACCGGGGCGGGGAAGCGGTAGTCGATGTCGGCTAGCAGGGTGGCGGCCGCGACGGTGCCGTCGGGGTTGCGCGCGGTGTAAAAGGTGAAAACCGAAGGGGCGAGCGCGCGCACGCTGACGGAGTGCAATTCGGCGGCGGAGTCGAGGGCGAGCGGGAAGCGCATCGCGCCGGTCGCGTGGAGTTGGCCGCGCAAAAGTCCGGAGGGGTTCGCCGCCGTGCGGATATCGAGGTACTGGGCCGCGGGGCTTGAGAAGAGGGCGGCGAACAGCGCGGCTTGGGCGGAGTTGGCGAGGGCGACTTCGGAGTAGTAAGGTCCGAGGGTCGCGCGTCCCTGGTAGTCCGGCGCGGAGCCCGGGAACAGCGCGGCGGAGAGGACGGCGCCGCCGTTGACCCCGGCCAGCCCGGGGTGGAGCTGGAAGCCGGTGAACAGCGAGGGGTCGTTGGAGGAGCAGGTGGCGGAAAGGTACACCTCGCCGCTGGTCCATTTACCGGAGGCATCGCGGGTGCCGATGGCGACGACCTGAGCCAAACCGTCGGCGCCGCTCTGCGGCGCGGGAGTCACCTGGGAGGAATCCATTTGGGCGAGCAGGACCGCGGTCAGCGCCGGGGCAAGTTGTCCGCGCATCAATCCGTTGGGCTGGGTTGTGGTGGCGAGGTTGAGGTAAAAGGAGGAGGGGTCGGCGAGCAGGGATCGCAGGGCGCCAAGGGCGGCGGCGTCGTTGCCGGCCACCGCGATGGGGAGATGGATGGCGTCACCGCCGGTTTGTAGCGTCTGGGTATTGTCGGCGGTGAAGCCGAGCGAGAACGCCGGGGAAGCGGTCTTGCCGGCGGGCGCGTTGTTGCAGGTGACGCCGGTGACCGTGATGGCGGCCGACAGGGTGGTGCGGAGCAGCACGTCGATGGTGCCGCTGAGGACGGCGCCTGAAGCGTCCTGGAGGGTATGGATGGCGATGTCGGCGACCGCGCGGGCGTTGTTGTTGACGGCCGGGACCTCGTTGGCGGGAAGGAGAACGGCGCGGAAGAGATGGGTATCGGCAGTCTGCGCGGCGAGCGGCGCGGCGAGGAATACGCTGAGGAGGAGGAGCCTCATCTCAGACCCAAGGATATATCAGCCGGAGCGGGGGCGAAAACTTTCTGAAAAAAGTTTATCGAAACAGTAGACAAGCAGGTCTGAAACTGCTAATATCAAATCAATACAGACAGCATCCCAGGCGGTGAGTCCCCTCCCACCGCCACCCTCTGAGTGCAGGCCCCGAGATTCCCAGCTCGGGGCCTTTCAATTTCCAGAACCCCTTGGCAATGGTGCCGTTGGGTTTCCGGAAAGCGTTCCCTCTTCCCTCTCCTTGCGGCTCCGCAGTCCCGGCGTTTACACTGTAAGAAGTTACCCTGTTCCCTCAGGCGCCACTCCCCGGTCGTCTAATGGTAGGACAGCGGCCTTTGGAGCCGTGAATCGTGGTTCG
>JBBIQR010000407.1:0-4264 GCA_037442245.1 Candidatus Solibacter sp.
CGGCGCCCCACGCCGTCGTCGCGCATCCAAGAAAAGCCAATAGCGCCAGTACCTTCTTCATCCCTTTACATGCTCCCTTGGACGCTGAACTGTGCCGATATCAAGTCGAATGGCTGCGTCATCACCTGCCCGGCAGCGTTCGTGTCGACCCGCATGTTGATCCACACCCGCTGCCCCGCGGAACATGCCGGAAGTCCGCCGCTGTTCGGCGTCAGCGCGCCCGTGGTCATCGTTCGTGCCGAGGATGCCGCCCCCACAACCGGCGCCGCCGCCGCCTCCACTACCGCCGGATTGTCCAGCACCGAAGCCGAGCACGCCACCCCCAAATACACATTCGCGGCATTCGTGCCGTCCGCGCTGCGCGTCTCCAGCGTGTAAGCGATCACCCCATTAACCGGATACCCCGCCGGCAGCACGAAACTCCACCACGCATAGTAGGTACTCTGACCCGTCGGCCACTCCAGCACCGCACTCGGCCGAGTCCCTCCCGCGTTGGTCAGTAACGGCGACCCGGCCGCCGGAAGGTTCACCGCAAAACCCGTCGTGCCCGCCTGCACCGACCCCTGCCACACATACGTGTAAGTCCGCGTCGTCGGTCCTCCTCCGCCCCCTGCGGCACACCCCACCGAACCATCCCCGTTGATCTTCTGAACAAACCCCGTCGTCCCGCAATCCGCCGATTTCACGCCTCCCAGCGACGCCGTCCCCGGCAGCGGCATCCATCCGCCCGCCAGGCGCCCGCTGCCATCCGCTTTCGGAATCCCGTATGCCGCCGGCGTCCCCGTGGCGATCTCGTCTGTTCCTCCGTTTTGGTGGCTCGCTCCGTGGCCCGACGGAGGGAACGTCGCCGGCGCCCCCCTCAGCGTGCTCCACGTCACCGCCGCCCGCGCCCGCGCATCCGTGTAATACAGGTTCCCGCTTTCACTGACCTGCGCCGTCGTGTAGTCCCCGCTCTGCGCCGTCACCGCACCCGTCCGCCCGAACACGCTGGCCACGCTCCCGCCGCCGCCGCCGATTCCCCCGGTCGCCGCCTGGCTCAGCATCTGCATGTTGGTCCCGTCGTACGCCACCATCACCCACTGCCCCACCGTGATGTCCCCGGCCGCCAACTGCTGGTTCGAGTACTTCAGAATCGTCTTCGGCCCCAGCGAGTTGAAGCTCACCGTAGCCGGCCCCGTCGTGCTCGTACCCGCCCGGAACCAATAGATCGTCCCCGCGTTGTACCCGCTGATCGCCGGGTTGATGTTACATGCGTACGCGCCCACTACCCCCACGTCCGCGCAGAAGAACGCCCCGCTCACCTGATCCGCCGTCGCGCTAGCCGCCGTGCCCGCCGCGCTCCGGTACACCACTCCGTTCACACCGGGGTCCGTCAACCCGCCCGCCGCCGCCGCCGTCGTCGGCTGCAGCCGGAACACGCTCCCGTCAAACCATACCGGGTACAATCGCCCCATCCTGAGATCCGCAGCCGCCGGATTGCTCACCCCATCCGCCAGCACCAGCGGCTTCGCCCCCAGACCGTCCACGTTCAACGTAGTCGGTCCCCCCGCCGCCGTTACGTCCGGTTTCAAGTGCAGCACCATCCCCCCCGTGTACTGCACCGCCGCCGGCGATAGCGAACACCGGTAGTCCGTCGTCGACCCGCTCGCCGCTGCGCACATCACCGCCGACCCGCTCTGCTCCCCGCTCTGCGTCTGCATCACCGCCGTGTCCACCGACCATTGCACATCAATCCCCGAACCTGTGTCCGTTAGCAACGACACCAGCCCGGGTCCCGCGATATAGTTCGTCACTTCGCGCGATCCCACCACCACTCCTTCCGTCTGCACTGTCGGCATGCCCCCTTGCGCTGACCACGTGTTTGCCGCCGTGCAGCCGTACAGGTTCTTGCCCGCCGGTGCGTCCGTCGCGAAGTACCCTTCGCCTGCCCGGCATGCCGCCGGCAGGCTCGCCATCGGCCCCGTCTTCATCGGCAGCGTATGATCCGCCGCGCTCAGGTCCTGCGTCCCCGCCGTCACCGCGTTGCTTTGGTCCGTCCGCATTACCACCGCCGGAAACTGCCCCGTCCCCACCGTCCCCGCAATCTGCGCGAAGCTGTAGTCCCCCGTCTGCGCCGCCACCGCCCCGCTGCGCCCGAATACCGTGGTTACCGGTGCCGCCGGAATCGTCTTCGGCTCCCACACCGCCGCGCTGCTGTTCCACCCCAGGTACTGCAAATCGGCCGGCATCGTGGACGCTACCGCCCTCCCCTGTATCCTGCTTACGCTCAGATGCGGGAAGGTCCCCGCCAGGTCCGTATCCGCCGCCGTCGCCGTCGTCACGCACGTCGGACAATCCACCGCGCCCCCGCTCTGCCGCACCACTCCGGGCCAACTGAACGCCGCCTGCGCCCGCGCGTTCGTAAAATACAGATTCCCGCTCTCGGTGATCTGTGCTGTGCTGTAGTCCCCCGCCTGCGCGGCAATCGCTCCCGCCCGCCCGAACACGCTCGATACCGCGCTCCCCGGCGGATTCGCCGATTGGCTCTGCATCTGCATGTTCACACCATCGTACGTGACCATCACCCATTGCCCCGCCGCAATGTCGTTGGCCGCGACGTCCTGCTTCGCCAGCTTCTTCACGATCTTCGCGGGTAATCCGTTGAAACTCACCGAGGCCGGTCCCGTATTCGCCACCCCGGCTTGGAACCAGTATGTCGTACCGGCTCGGTAAGCGCCAATCGCCGGCGATAGCGCGCACGCGTACGCGTTGCCGTGCATCCCGTTGTCCACGCACCCGTTCAACGCGCTGATCTCGTCCGCTCCCGCTGCCGTCGTCGTGCCCGCCCCGTTGCGGTATGCGACTCCGTTCGTCCCCGGGTCCGCCAGCGCTCCCACGTCCCCTGCCGTCGGCTGCGACGTGTGCGGAATTCCCGTTGGCGCGATGTAGTCCACCCACTGCTTCGCCGTGCCCGCCGCCGCCGTCCGCACCGCCGCGTACACGTTCCCGCTCGCATCCCGGCACTTCAGCGTGCTGTCCCCAGTGTCGTACCAGCAACTCTGGCTCGAAATCCCGCTCTGCAAACTCCACGTGTTCGCTCCCGCGCAGCCGTACAGGTTCGCCCCCGCCGGAGCATCGGTCTTGAAAAACATCTCGCCCGCCGCGCATGTCGAAGGAAGCGCCGTACCGGTCTTCATCGGCTTCGTCGCGCCCGCGCCGGAAAAGTCCACCGCTTTCCCCTGGGTCCGCAGGTCGATCTGTGTTTGAGCCGCCGCGCCCATCGAGGCCAGCGTGAGCAAAACCATCCTGAACATCTTCATCTCTCCACCCAGACGCTAGCCGCCGCTTTTCCCGCCTGCGGAGAATGAATACTTTCAACTGTCTGATCTATAGGTACTTCCGGAAGTTCGCGGGCCACCCGCGACAGGGCTGCTACAATCACTCCGTGCGATTCCTGATCGTTGCCGGCGCCCGCCCCAATTTCATGAAGGTCGCCCCCATCCTCGCCGCGTTCGACCGCATCGGCCGCTCCTCAGACGTCCTGCTCGTCCACACCGGCCAGCATTACGACGAGAAAATGTCCGGCAGTTTCTTCCGCGATCTCGGCATCCGCGAACCCGACATCAATCTCGGCGTCGGCTCCGGCACCCACGCCCAGCAGACCGCCCGCATCATGATCGCCTTCGAGGAGGTCTGTCTCCAGCACAAGCCGGAGTGCGTCCTCGTCGTCGGCGACGTCAATTCCACCCTCGCCTGCTCCCTCGCCGCCAAGAAACTCTGCATCAACGTCGCCCACGTCGAGGCCGGCCTGCGCTCCGGCGACCGCTCCATGCCCGAGGAGATCAACCGCCTCTGCACCGACTCCATCGCCGACTTCCTCTTCACCACCGACACTCTCGCCGATCAAAACCTCCTGCGTGAAGGCGTGCCCCCAGAACGCATCCACTTCGTCGGCAACACAATGATCGACACCCTCCTCCGCCACGTCGCCCAGGCACGCGCACTCCCCCTGCCCCCGGGCCTCGACGAGGCCGGCTACGCCGTCGTGACCCTCCACCGCCCCGCCAACGTAGACCACCCCGATACCCTCGCCGCCATCGTTGGCGCCATCGCCGAAGTCTCCCGCCGCATCCCCGTAGTCTTCCCCGCCCACCCCCGCACCCTCGCCCGACTCAACGAGTTTGGCCTCCTCCCCGCCCTCGAAAGCGAACCCGGCATCCGCCGCATCGATCCCCTCGGCTACCTCGCCTTCCTCGGCCTTATGGCCCGCTCCCGCCTCATCCTC
>JBBIQR010000408.1:0-4255 GCA_037442245.1 Candidatus Solibacter sp.
TCGAGTCGTACGGCGCGGGGACGGTGTGCGGAGAGTGCGGTTTGAAGAACGAACAATGCAGGAAGAAGGGCCGCAGAGATTTCGCCATGCCGCGCAGTATCCGGCAACTCTGCTCCCCGGTCCACGCGGTCGGCGTGAAGCCGTAGTCGATGGTGGCGCTGAAGGGATTCTCCGCGCCCTTTCTGGTGGCGTGATAAGGAATGCCGGCGTTGGGGTCGTGCAGTTTGCGCCACGCGACGTAGTCGGAGTACGGATCCGTGATCCCCACGCCGTCGTCCAGTTGTACCTGGTCAAAGCCGGTGGAGCGCGCATGTTCCGCGGTCGGCGGATAATAGTGCAGTTTGCCCACCGAGCCCGTCTGGTAACCGGCGTCCTGCAGCATCCTCTGCAGAAATACTTCGCGCGGGTCGCATGGCGTGTAGTTCACGCGGTTCTTGTGGCTGTGAGGATACCTTCCGGTGAGCAGCGTGATCCGCGACGGCACGCACACCGGAGCCTGCACGAACGCCGAGGTGAAATCCGCGGCCGACGCCCCGAACCGGTCCAGGTTCGGGGTCCGGATCCGCTGGTTGCCGTGCAGGCCCAGGCAATCGAAGCGAAACTGGTCGGCGACAAGCAGGAGCACGTTCGGACGCGCCGCCGCCTCCTGTGCGGCCGCCCCCGTTGCCGCGGCCGCGCTAGCCAGAAATTCCCGCCGGCTGGTCGTCATGGCAGCCCTTCAAAACAGCAGCTTCAGCGCGAATTGCAGTTGGCGCGGCGCGTTGGCCTGGCCGGTGATGGTGCCGAACGCCGCCGAGTTCACCGCCTGGTTGGGGAAGCCGAACACCGGCGTATTCGTCAGGTTGAAAGCCTCCGCGCGGAACTGCAGCGACACCTTCTCCACAAGCTTGAAGTTCTTGAAGAGAGAAAAGTCCATGCCGCGCGTTCCGGGTCCGCGGATGTTGGAGATGGTGCGTCCCACATTGCCGAACGTGAACGGCGCCGGCTGGGAGAACGCCGACGTGTCGAAATAGCGGTCCAGGCGATCCACCACCGGACCCGACAGTCCCGCGTACTGGCCATTCGTGTTCGGACGCTCCGAGGGGTTCCCCGCGTTGGAAGTGTTTGCGGCGCTCAGCGCCAGGGGCATGCCCGTCTGCAGGGTGAGGATGCCGTTCATCTGCCATCCGCCCAGCACCGCGTCCACTGCTCGATTCCAGCCTCCGCCGAATTTCATGCCGCGGCCGAAGGGCAGGGCGTAAACGTAGCTCATCACGAAGCGCTGCGAGATGTCGTTGGCGGAAACGCCGCGGTCGGCGTGCCGGTCGTAAATGTCCTGCAGGCCCGCCTGCCGTCCCACGTTGGAGATGATCGAATAATCGTCGATCAGCTTGGCGTCCGTGTACGAGGCCAGCAGGCTCAGCCCCGAACTGAAGCGCTTCTCCACCTTCACCTGCAGCGAATGGTAGTTGGAAATGCCGCCGGTCTGGTACATGTCGTAGACCGTGGTGAACTGCGGGTACGGCCGCAGCAGGAAGCTGTAGGGAATGGTCTTCGCGTTCAGCGGAGAAATCGAAATCAGCCCGTAGAAGGGATTCGCCACCTGCTGCTGCAGTTGCGTCCCCAGCGCGATCTGCGCCGCGGTCAACTGATTGAGGCTCACGTCGCCCTCGCCGGTGACGTTGAGGTGCACGCCGTGGCTGCCCACGTAGGAAGCGTCCAGCAGGACGTTGCCCGGCAGTTGGCGCTGGACACCGAAACTCCAATTTTCCGAATAAGGGGTTACGCTGTCGCCGATGATGCTGGCCGCGATGCTCGAGCCGATTCCCGTAAGCAGCCCCTGCGAACTGCCCAGCACCGGGGCGAAACCGGACGGGAAGGGGTTGCTCAGGTAATTCAGCGGAGTCACGCCGTCGGCGGTGCCGATGTACGGCGTGTCGCTGCGCCATCCGAAATTGCCTACGCTGCCTCCCGCCGCCCGTAGCGAAGGAGCGTAAAAAATGCCGAAGCCGCCCCGCAACACCGTGTTCGTGGTGGCCTGATAGGCGAAGCCAAACCGCGGGGCGAAGTTATTCGCATCGACCGGAAACTGCCGGCGGCTATTCCCGTTCACGCCCGCGAACACCAGGCCGCCCTGCAGGTTTGGCAGGCCTGCCGGACCCGCCAGCGGCGAAGCCACGTTGGGATCGAACACGTTGAGCCGGTTGTAGCGTTCCGTGCGCGGCGTCTCCAGTTCGTAGCGCAGCCCCAGATTCAGCGTGAGCTTGCCCGACACCTTCCAGTCGTCGCCGAAATACCCCGCCCAGTAAGTGCTCTGCGTGGACACGCACTTGAAGCATTTCGTGAACGTGCCCCCGCTGCCCAGGCCCAGCAGCAGAGATGCGATCGCATCGCCGGCGTCGACACTGGCGCGGTTCGGATCGGGTCCCTGCGTGAACCCGCGGCTGAAATTGTACGCCCCTACCGAGTTGCCCGCCTCGGAGTTGTTCACCCGCACCAGCCGCGTTTCGAAGCCGAACTTCAGCACGTGCCGGGTCAGCACCTTGGTGTTGTTCATGCTCAGGTTGTGGGTCTCGAAGGCGTTGTGCCGGAAACTCGACCCGCTCGCCCCCAGGCTGAGATAGTTCGAAGGCGCGATGCCCGGAAACATCAGCCGTTCCGAGTTGGCGTCGATGTAGCTGGGGAACCCGAGCGTCGTGGGATCGAAGCCGTCGCTATGCGGCGTGAACAACAGCAGCGAGCGCCCGAAACCGTAGCGGAAGTCCATCAGAAAAGTCGGCGTGAGATTGTGCGTGTAATCGAAGGCCCCGTTGTTGACGATTTGCGGCTGATTGAGCGCGCCGTCGTATGGCGCCAGGTTGCCGGGCAGCAGGTTTGGCGCGGGGAAATCCAGTTTGCGGTGCGAGTAGCGCGTGAAGAAGCGGTTGTTGTCGTTGATGTTCTCGTCCACCTTGATGTCGAACTGGTTGGCGTTGTAAATGGAGGCCCCGGCGACGTTGAAATTGTTCGCCCCGGAGTTCGCCGCGCCAGGCCCGTTCGGCAGCGGGTAATACTTCATGACGTTGCGCCCCACGGGATCGAAGCGGTTCGAAGGTATGATGTTGCCCGGAAATGCTTGCCGGATGAAGCCGCTGCCCGAGTGCTGGGTGGTCAGCGGATCGTAGATCGTCACCGGTTTGCCGGCCGCATCCAGCGTCTGCGAGAAGTCGCCCGCGCGCTGCAGCGCCGTTGGCACCGTGTTGCTGAGGGTGGTCAGCGAACGCTGCCGCAGACCCTCGTAGTCGGCGAAAAAGAAGGTCTTGTTGCGGCCGTGGTAGAGCTTTGGGATCTCCACCGGACCGCCGGCGCTCACTCCGAACTGGCTTCGCTTGAAACTGCTCAGAGGAATGCCGTTGCGGTTGCTGAAGAAGTTGTTCGAATCCAGCTTGGAATTGCGCAGGAACTCGTACACGCTGCCGTGCAGGTCGTTCGTGCCCGACTTGTAAATCAGGTTGATGATGCCTCCGCCGCTGCGTCCGAACTCCGCGGAGTAGCTGTCGGTCTGCACACGGAACTCCTGCACCGCGTCCACCGACGGATAGACCGTGTAGCCCTGGATGGGATTCACCAGCGGCGGCGCCGAGGGGATCCCGTCCACCAGAATCTCATTGCTGCCCGGGCGTCCGCCGTTGATCGAAATGTTGGCCTGGTTGAACTCCGCGTTCACGCTGCCGGTCACGCCCGGCGTCAAAAATACCAGAGAATACGGGTTCCGCTGATTCATCGGCAGGTTGACGATGCTCTTGTTGTCCACCACCTGCCCCACCGCCGACGATGCCGCATCCAGCAGCGGCGCCTGCGACGTGATCTCCACCGTCTCGTTCACCGCGCCCACTTCGAGCGTGATGTCCACGACCGCTTTCTGGTTGACTTCGAGCACGATGCCGGTGCGCTCGGTGCGTTTGAACCCGGCTGCTTCCGCCGTGACCGAGTAATTGCCCGCCGGCAGCGATACCGCCACAAAGCGGCCGTCCGTGCCTGACTGTAGATTCGTAACCACGCCGGTGGCGGTATTTCTTATCTGGATCTTCGCTCCCGGAATGAGAGCGCCCGTCGGGTCCGAGGCCGTCCCCTCGAGCGACGCCGTGATCGTCTGTCCGATCAGCGTCAGACACACCGCCAGCAATCCCACTACTATCCGTTTAAACATTCACCCTGCCCTTGTTTAACGAAAGGAGTTTATCACCGCCGCCCAAGATTTTATCATCGCCGCCGGAAGATCGGCACCGGGAAAAAG
>JBBIQR010000409.1:0-4222 GCA_037442245.1 Candidatus Solibacter sp.
GGCGGGTTTTGCTCGCTGATGTGAAGGAGTTGGCCGATGCAGATCGGCAGCGGCGTCTTCCTTCCGGACCGCTGGATGGGCGGCGATGCGGTGGTGCTGCTCAAGCCGCCTGCCGTACCGCGCCGCCTGGCCGCGGAGATTTACGTGCCGCCGGCCGCGGCCGTGCGCCGGATCACCCTCACCCTCGACGGACGCGAAGCCGCGTCGATGGCAATCCCCCGCGACGGCGCCTACACCGTCGAGTCCTCCGGGCCGCTCTCCGGCTCCACCGTGGAAATCCACGTGGACCGCACCTTCCGCGCGCCGGGCGATCAGCGCGACCTCGGAGTTGTGCTGCTGGCCGTGGGGTTCCATTAGGCGCCCGAGCCCCCATGGTAGAATCCTCTAGCGTAAGGCGGCTTATCGACTCATGCGCGTGACCACCCCGGACGTCCGGGGGCCGGAATGCCAGCAGGACCCCGGGTGGCTCTGGCTCACCGGACTATGGTTCCTTCCCGTTGGAATCGTCCTTTCGCTCCTTCTGCCGGCGACACCGCTCGCCAGCGTCCTGCTGCTTGCCGCCGGACTCGCCGGAGCGCCCATCCCCGCGCTCATCCTGTCCCGCCGCCGCCGCGCCGAATTCGCCCGCTGTCTCGCCGGCGAACGCGAGCAGACCGAAGCCCTGCGGCAACAGCTCGCCACCATCAGCCACCGCGTCGGACGCCTGCGCGAGGAGCTTTCCGCCGCGAACGAACAGGCCCGCCTCTCCCATCAACTCACCCTGCTCGGCCAGTTCACCGCCGGTTTTCTGCACGAGTACAACAACCCCCTCGCGATCCTCATCAGCCGCATCGAGATCCTACTCGACGAGCGCAAGGACGATGCCCCTCTCTGCGCCGACCTCGACCAGATGCTCTCCGAAGCCCGCTACATGAGCAAGATCGCGCAGACGCTTTTCCGCGCCCTCCGCCGCGAGCGCGGCGCGGAAACCTTCGCCCCCTGCGTACCCGCCGAGGCGATCCAGGAAGCCACCCGCGCCCTGGCACCGTCCGCGGAAGCCGCCGGCGTCCGCATCGTCGTCGAAACCCTCGATGTCCCTCGCGTCGAGGTGCCGGACCACGCCGTCAGCGAGGTGCTGCGCGGCCTCCTCTCCAACGCCATCACCGCCCTGGGCGGCCGCGCGGACGCCGCCATCTGGCTCCGCCTCGACGCCTACCGCTCCCCCGGCTCGCGCGTCGTCCTCCGCGTCGAGGATAACGGCCCCGGCGTCCCCGAGTCGCTGCGCGCCCACCTCTTCGAACCGTTCGCCCGGCAAAGCGCCGGACGCGAACACCTCGGCCTCGGCCTGTTTCTCGCCGCCAGCCTCCTGGACACCTACGACGGCAGCCTCCGCTACGAGACCCGCCCGGGCGGCGGCGCCTGCTTCGTCCTCGAAATGCCCGCCGCCCGCTTCACCCACGATCAGCCTTTCCACTGGTTCCTGAAAGGGTCCCCCGAGTGAGCCGCATCTTCGTCATCGACGACGAGCCCGCCATGGGCGAGAACATTCAGCGCATGCTGCGCTCCATGGAGGCGGAGATCACCGCCTTCCAGGACCCGGTCCAGGGCCTCGAACGCGCCCTCGCCCAACCGCCGGACCTCGTCTTCCTCGATATGCGCATGCCCGGCATGACCGGCGAGGAGGTCTTCAGCCGCCTGCGCGCCGCGCATCCCCGTGTCCCCGTCGTCTTCCTGACCGCATTCGGCAGCGTCGAGGGCGCCGTCCTGGCGATGCGCAACGGAGCCTTCGACTACCTTCAGAAACCCTTCAAGCGCGACGACCTCCTCCTCGTCGCCCGCCGCGCCCTCAAAGTCTCCTCCCTCGAGAGCGAGGTCCAGAGCCTCAACACCCGCCTCGAAACCATCGGCGAGTCCACCGGACTCTCCAGCCTCAGCCCCGCCATGCAGGCTCAGATCGAGACCTGCCGCCGCGCCGCCCCCACCGACGCCACCGTCATGATCCTCGGCGAAAGCGGCTCCGGCAAGGAGGTCATGTCCCGCTTCGTCCACGCCAACAGCCGCCGCCGCAACGGCCCCTTCGTCGCCGTGGAATGCAGCGCCATGCCCGGCTCGCTGATCGAAAGCGAGCTCTTCGGCTACGAACGCGGCGCCTTCACCGGCGCCGACCGCGCCAAAAAAGGACTCATCGAGGCGGCCCAGGGCGGCACCCTCTTCCTCGACGAAATCGGCGATCTCCCGGTCGAGCTCCAAACCCGCCTCTTCCGCTTCGTCGAGGAACGCCAGCTCCGCCGCCTCGGCGGACTCGAACCCGTCCACATCGACTGCCGCATCCTCTGCGCCACCAACCAGGATCTCGCCGCCAAAATCAAGGCCGCCACGTTCCGCGAAGAGCTGTTCTACCGGCTCAGCGTGGTCACCATCCGCATCCCGCCGCTGCGCGAGCGGCCCGAGGACATCCGCGTTCTCGCCAAATCCTTCCTCGAAACCTTCTGCGGGCGCTACGGCCGCAATCTCGATCCCACCCCGGCTTTTTATGACGAACTCCTCAAGCATGCCTGGCCCGGCAACGTCCGCCAGTTGAAGAACGTCATGGAGCGCATGTCCGCGCTGCATCCCGACGGCCCCCTCGACGCCGGCGCCCTCGACGACCAGCCCCCCGCCACCGATACCGCCGGCGCTCTCGCCCAACTCCCCTGGAAGGAGGCCCGCGAGCGCTACCTCGCCAGCTTCGAAACCGCTTACGCCCGCGCCGTCCTCGCCCGCTGCGACGGCAACCTCAGCGCCGCGGCTCGCGAAGCCGGCATCGACCGCAAGACCTTCTACCAACTCCTTAAGACCGAGTAGGGAGGCCCTCCGGGCTGCCCGCCCTTGCCCCGTCCGGCGCAGTGCGGTAAAGGGGTGATATGCGCCGAATCTTCGCCGTTGTGTGCCTGGCTTGCGCCGCGCTCGCCGCGCAGACCGGGTTCGAAGCCGCCTCCATCAAGCCAGACCCGAAATGCCAGCCAGGAACCGGACGCGGCCTCATTTCGCCGGGGAGGATCGAGCTTCCCTGCGTCACTCCGCGGTCGCTCATCCGGACGGCCTATAGCGCATTCGTTGGAGGCAGCCTCGCCGCCCGCGCGACCGAGGTCACCGGAGGTCCCGCGTGGCTGGATACGGAGCGCTACGCCATCTCGGCAAAGGCTGCCGGCCCCGCGGCGATGCCGGAGATGCTGGGTCCCATGCTCCAGGCGCTCCTCGTGGAACGCTTCCGCGTCGCCGTGCACAAGGAAGCGAAGGACACGGCGGTGTACGCGCTCTCCGTCGCCAGGGGTGGCCACAAGCTGCGCGCCTCGACCCCCGAAAGCTGCGTTCCCGCGCCAGCGGCCACCGGTCCGGAGCTTCCGAAGCCCGGACAATACTATTGCGGGTTCGGACAGATGCGCGGCAGCCCCGCCGGTACCAGCGCCGAATGGCGAGGCGTCACTCTGGCGGAATTCGCCGGCCGCATGCTCTCGAATCAGGTGGACCGTCCCGTGGTCGACCAGACCGGCGTCGCGGGGCGCTTCGACATCCGCCTCGACTACTCGCCTCAGCCGCGCTCCGGCCCCATCCTGTTGAACGGTATGCCGGCGCCGCCTCCGCCCGAAGTCGAGGGCGCGTCTCCTTCGATCTTTACCGCGCTCCAGGAGCAACTCGGCTTGAAGCTTTCGCCCGCCCGGGCGCCGCTCGATGTGATCGTCGTCGATCGCGCCGAACGGCCGTCGGAAAACTAACCGGCCACAGGGCCGGGCCGGCTTCCCGGCACTTGGTAGAATCGGCTCATGGTGCAATACGACTGGGCGAAAGTGCCCGCCGAAGAGATGAACCCGCACGTCACGCGGCGCGCGATCCATACCGCCAACATGACCCTCGCGCGGCTCGCCCTGAAGCAGGGCGGCGTCGTGCCGGAACATCACCACATCAACGAGCAGGTCTGTTTCGTGATCTCGGGCGCGCTGAAATTCATCGTCGCCGGAGCGGTGAAGGAATTGCGCGCCGGCGAGTGTCTGGTGATCCCGCCGGACGTGCCTCACAGCGTCGAAGTGCTCGAAGATGCCGACGTGATCGATACCTTCGCGCCCCGGCGCGCCGACTGGATCGCGGGCGACGACGCCTACCTGCGCAAGTAACCCTCAGCGCCGCGCCGCGAAGAACGCCCGCAGCAATTCGGTGCACTCCGCGCCCAGCACGCCCTCCACGATTTCCACGCGGTGGTTGAGCA
>JBBIQR010000410.1:0-4200 GCA_037442245.1 Candidatus Solibacter sp.
GCACGCCGATCCAGCTTTTCAACGGGCGCGACCTGGGCGGGTGGAAGGCGCTGAATCCGGAGACGCCGATGAAGTGGAGCGTCACCGGCGGAGTGCTGCGGAACGCGCCGCCGACGACCGATATTATCAGCGAACAGAAGTTCTGGAATTTCGAATTGCACGTGGATTTCCGGATCGTGGAGCACTCCAATAGCGGGATCGGGCTGCGCGGGCGGTACGAGATCCAGATTCTGGAGGACTACGGCAAGGAGCCGAATACGCACGGCGCGGCGGCGCTGGATGGCCGGGTGGCTCCGCGGGTGAACGCGAGCAGGAAGCCGGGCGAGTGGCAGAGTTACGACATCCGGCTGGTGGGGCGGACGCTGACGGTGGTGCATAACGGCGTCAAGGTGCTGGACAAGGTGGAGGTCGAGGGGCTGACGGCGATTGCGAACAACGCCGACGAGGCGGAGCCGGGGCCGTTCATCATCCAGGGGGACCACAGCTACGTGGAGATCAAGAGCTTCGTGGTGACGCCGCTGGCCCAGGATTGACGAGGCTTAGACTTTCAAGTTCCGGAGGTAGGGGACGCTAGCCTTCATCAGGCCGGGGTCCATTTCGAGGAAGCAGTTCTTCACACCGCCTTTTTTGGCCGCGGTGAAGAGCTTCTTCCAGTCGATATCGCCTTTGCCGAGCGGCACCTGATCCTTTTTCGCGGCGGACCAATCGGCCGCGTGGATGGAGAGGAAGCGGCCGGGGTACTTGTCGAAGTAATCGGCCGCCTGATAGCCGATGCTGACGACCGCGGTCTGGAATTGCATGCCGATCAGCTTCGGGTCGAAGCGCTTCATGAGCTCGTCGTAGACCAGGGTGCCTTCGAGCTGCTGGAACTCGCCGTTGTGGTTGTGGTAGCCCGCCGCCATGCCGGCTTTACGGATCTTCGCGGCGACGCCGTTCAGTTCCTCGGCGGCGCGGGACCAATCGTCGAGCTTGGCCGCGGCGGGCAATCCGAAGGTGGAGAGCACCATCTGCTTGAGGCCGAGGTCCCTGGCGTAGGCGATGCGGTCGTCGAGGTTTTCGCGCAGTTCGCGCCAGCCGTAGTGGCAGCTCTCGCAGCGCAGGCCGGTGGACTCGATGGAGCGCTTGACGTCCGCGCCGGTCTGCTTTGCCAGAGCCGCGAACTCGCGGTAGGAGTGGGGGGAGCAGAGTTCGATGGTCTCGATGCCGGCGGCGCGGAGGTCCTTGAGGGTGCCGGTGAAATCCTTTTCGATTTCGCCGCGGACGGGCCAGGTCTGGCAGCCGATGGGCATGCCGAGGGGTTTGGCGCGCAGCACAGCGGCCGCCGCCAGAGATGCGAAGCAATCACGCCGTGTCATTTGCTATACCTCCTCCGGGGACCAGCCCTTGCGGTATTCGCGCACGAGGTAGCGGTTGGCGTCGTCGAGGTTGGTGATGCGGCCGGCGTCGGCGTCGAAGACGATGCGGCGTCCGGCGCGGAGGGCGGCCGAGTAGAGGTTGACGGCCTCGGTGATGGGGCCGGCGTTGAGGAAGCTGCCGGGCGATTGAGCGCCGCCGCGGCAGGCCGCGACCCACTGTTTGAGACCGGGGGACAACTCGTTCGTCTCGCGCTGGCGGCGCTCCCTGGGCGGGGGCGGAGGCGCGGGTTTGCTGAGGAGGCGGGGATTCTCGACGCGGAAGCCGGC
Organism: Candidatus Solibacter sp.; assembly: GCA_037442245.1. Classification (GTDB taxonomy): domain Bacteria; phylum Acidobacteriota; class Terriglobia; order Bryobacterales; family Bryobacteraceae; genus Solibacter. The sequence continues at coordinate 1,683 of JBBIQR010000410.1, forward strand.
GAGGATCGCGCCCTTGTCGCCGGTGAACATCATGCCTTCGGACTCGAGGTCCTCGACGCCGGCGGGGGTGACGGGTTTCATGCCGCCGTCATACCAGACGAGGTCGATGGGGCCGCGGGAGCCGCGCGCGGGATACTTGAAGCGGACGACGCTGGCGATGGGGAAGGAGTAATCGTTCTTCACGGTGTAGGCGAAGGGGCCGTCCATGGCGCACTGGTGGCTGAGCATGGGTTCGACGGCGGTGGGGCCGGCGAGTTCGAGGGCGTTGAAGACGGTCCAGAGGCTGTAGTGGCCCATGTCGGCCATGGAGCCGCCGCCGAAATCGTACCAGCCGCGGAAGACCATGTGGGTGTAGTCGGGGTGGTAGGGGCGCTCCTTTTCGGGGCCGAGCCAGAGGTCCCAATCGAAGCCCTCGGGGACGAGGGGATTGTCGCGCGGGAGGAGGGCGTACTGGGGCCACATGGGGCGCGCCGACCAGTTGTGCACCTCGCGAAGGGTGCCGATTTCGCCACCGCGAATCCAGGTCATGACCTGTTCCATGGAGCCGTTGGAGTCCCAGGGCATGAAGTGGGTGGCGACGCCTTTGGCGCGGGCGGTTTCGATCACGCGGCGGGCTTCGGCGAGGCGGTTGGAGATGGGCTTGTGGACGATGACGTGCTTGCCGCGCTTCATGGCGGCGGTGGCGATGACGCCGTGGAGGTGGTCCGGGGTCATGATCTTGACGGCGTCGATATCGGTTTCCTTGGCGAAGAGCTCGCGGAAATCGGCATAGGCTTTGCAGGACTGGTCGCCGTAGAAGGAATCGACCACGTTGCGGCCGACCTCGCGTCCGCCGGGCACGGCGCCTTCGCCGCCGGGGCGCCAGTCGGGCTTCTTGAGGGCCTGACGGATGTCGCGCAGCAGCGAGTCGCGGCCGAAATCGCGGTAGCCGGTGGCGTCGCGGTTGGGGTCGCAGACGGCGACGATGCGGATTTCGGGGGCGGCGAGGAGGTTGAAGATTTCGCGCAGCCCCTCGGTGCCGGTGCCGATGTGGGCGAGGGTGATTTTGTCGCTGGGCGGGACGTAGCCGGGTCCGCCGAGCGCGTGGCGCGGAACGATGGTGAAGGCGGCGGCTCCGGCGGCCGCGCCGAGGAATTTGCGGCGATTGGTTTCGGACATGATGGCCTGGACCTCCCGGCCATCATACTCCGGTCCGCCGCGGGTCGAAAGGCGCGGGGATTACGGCGATGGGGAGGGCGTGTGGCGAACCGCGGAGACACGGAGGCGCGGAGGAACACACAGAGAAACGCGATGAGAGGATGCGAGACATCCGCTCCAGTTCGACTGCACGGGGATCGCGGTTGTGGGGGCGGTGTGCCGGGAACCACGGAGGCACGGAGGCGCAGAGGAACAGACAGAGGAAAGCCGTGGGAGGATCGAGACAATATCCTCCCACGGGTTCCGCGGCCCGCAGGGTCTGGTTGAGCGGCCCGCCGCAGGTTAGAAGGTGATGCGGCCGGAGAGTTGCAACTGGCGCGCGCCGTACAGGTTGTTGTTGGTCGCCGAGGGCGTCAGGAAGCTGGACACGGGGATGAAGCATCCGTTGGCGTGTCCGGAGCAGGCGCCGGCGCCGGCTCCCGAGTAGGTGTACTGGAGGCTGTTGACGCTGTAGACGTTGGTGTGGTTGAAGACGTTGAAGGCTTCGCCGAGCAGGGAGAGTTTGACGCGCTCGGTGATGGTGAAGTCGCGGCTGACGCGCATATCGACGTTGCCCATGCCGGGGCCGGTGTAGAGGTTGCGCGCGAGGAAGGGAGGCCGTCCGCCGCTGGCGGTGCCGGAGTTGTTGACGGCGCCGCCGGTGGGACCGCCGGCGACCGCGCCGGAGACGTTACCGCTGATGAAGCCGGTGACGGGCTGGCCGCTGCCGATGGTGACGATGCTGGAGAAGGCGTAGCCATTGAGCAGGTAGCGCAGGGTGGGATTGGCGATCTTCTTGGTGAACTGGGGCACGTAGACGACGTTGCCGACGAAGCGGTGGCGCTGGTCGAGGTCGCCGCGACCGTATTCGAGTTTGCGGTTGTAGGGATCGGCCGGGGTATCGGTGCCGTTGAAGGTGCCGTACTGGCCGGGGACTTCGCCGCCGTCGGTCTCCTTGGCGAGGGTGTAGTTGGCGACGAACTCGAGGCCGCGGTTCATGCGCTTCTTGAAGGTGAGGACGAAGCTGTTGTACCAGGTATTGACGTCGCTGACGCCGGCCAGGATGGGGCCGGTGTTGGTGTTGATGCGGGAGGTATAGAAGGGCACCGTGAAGGTGCTCTGGGTGGCGCCGGAGCCGTTGGTGACGTCGTAGGTGCGGGTGGAGGTGGAGGGCGCGATGTTGGCGTCGTAGAACATGGGCAGGTGCATGCCGCGGCTCATGACGTAGGAAGCGGAGACGCTCATGGCGCGCGGCAGTTCGTGCTCGACGCTGACCTCGCCTTCATGAATCATGGGATTGACCCAATCGGGGACCTGGCCGCGGGTGGTCTGGGTGAGGGCG
>JBBIQR010000411.1:0-509 GCA_037442245.1 Candidatus Solibacter sp.
CTTCTTCCTGTTCACGGAATTCGTAGGGCATCACGGGCAGGACCACATCGAAATACTTTGTGAGAAGTGGGGTGACTGGGTGCTGCCCGAGGCCAAGAAAGAAGAGATCGCGACACTGCCGCGGCAGGAAGCCGCGGCAGAACGGCTCCGGGTACTTCGCCCTGAGTTCTTGCCTGTCTGGCTGTTCTTCGTATCGCTGTGCCATGTGCTCCAAGAAGGGGAAAACTTCCTTACGCCTGTGGATGCTGTTTGGCTTGGCCTCATCGATGAGGTAATCGGCATCGATATACCCTGCACGCGCTATCTATCGGAGTTCGCTCCGCCGTCAGCCGAGGAGTGACGAGTCGATGATCGCTGCGTCAGCGCTAGGTTTTGCGCGTCCTCTGGTTTCGGACTCCATGGTCTTGTTAGCCGCAGTTCGATGACCGAACGCCCCGCGGTTGTCTGTGTCCGGGTTCGACGCGCAGCAGCACGCCTACGCTGTCGTGAGTGTGTTCCCGGCTGTGCCC
>JBBIQR010000411.1:519-4187 GCA_037442245.1 Candidatus Solibacter sp.
TCTCTCTCCGCCACTTTAGAATCAATAATCTGCTGCCGGCTTCATCCTTCGACGGCGTGGGAGGCGTGGTACGAACTGCGCACGAGAGGACCGGATTCGACATGCCGGAAGCCCATGGCGATGCCTTCCCGGCGCAAATCCTCGAACTCGTCCGGCGTCACATACCGCACGATGGGCAGATGTTTTGGCGAGGGGCGGAGGTACTGGCCGAGGGTGAGGATATCGACGTGGTGGGCGCGCAGATCGCGCATCACGGCGAGAACTTCCTCCGCGGTTTCGCCCAGGCCCAGCATGAGGCCCGACTTGGTGGGGGTCGCCGGACTGCACCGCCTCGCGTGCGCGAGTACCTCCAGGGAGCGCTCGTAACGCGCGCCGAGGCGGACCTGGCGGTAGAGGCGCGGGACGGTCTCGGTGTTGTGATTGAGCACTTCCGGCGCCGCCTCCATGACGGTTTCGACGGCCGCGAGATTGCCCTGAAAATCCGGAATGAGGACCTCGATGCCGCAACCGGGGACGCGCCGGCGGATGGCCCGGATCACCATGGCGAACAATTCGGCGCCGCCATCGGGGCGGTCGTCGCGGTTGACGCTGGTGATCACGGCGAACTTGAGCCCCATGGCTTCGACGGCTTCAGCAACGCGCTCTGGCTCATCGTAGTCGAGCGGCAGCGGCGCGCCCTTCTCCACGGCGCAGAAGCCGCAGCGCCGCGTACATACGTTGCCCAGGATCATGAAGGTGGCGGTGCGCTGATTCCAGCATTCGCCGACGTTGGGACAGGCGGCGCTCTCGCACACCGTGTGCAGGCGGAGGCGGGTGATCAGGCCCTTCAGATCGTGATAGTTTTCGCCCACTGGCGCGGGCGCGCGAAGCCACTGCGGACGCTCGAGCCGGGGGGTGATGGAAACCAGCACTCTCTTTATTGTAGTGCGGGCGTGGCGACGCCGACCCGACCGGCGGCTTTGACGAGCAGGTCCCAATTGCCCCCGGCGATGGGGATGCCGTTGGTACGGCGGTCGGCTTCAATACGCCATTCGGGGTCTCCGGCGACGAGGACCTCGTCGTAGCCGGGCGCCGCGGGGGTGGACTTCATCATGCCGACCAGCGTTTCCATGCGCGCGGTGAACTCCGCGACGGGCATGAAGCGGGCGATGTCGATCGCGAGGTACATCTGGCTGACCCGCACGAGCTTGCCGCGGTAGCGGATGCCGCCGACTTCGGTGGACATGGCGCCGCCGCCGAGCACGGCGCAGAGGATCTCCACCATCATGGCGAGTCCGCTGCCCTTGTAGCCGCCGAGCGGCATGAGCATGCCCTTGTAGGCCTTTTGCGTATCGGTGGTCGGGACGCCGTCGCTGTCGAAGGCCCAGCCGGTGGGGATCTCCGGCTGCTCGTTGAAGAAGGCCTTGAAGATTTTACCGGCGGCGACCGTGGTGGTCGCCATATCGAGCAGCCAGGGACCAGGCAGCGCCATGCAGATGGGGTTGGTGCCGACGCGGCCCTCCTTGCCTTGCCACGGCGGAACGATGGGGGAGGCGTTGCACATGACGATGCCGATCAGGCCGGCCTCGCGCATCTTGAGCGCCCACCAGGCGGCGGCGCCGAAGTGGTTGGACTCCTTGGCGACGACCAGGCCGATGCCCTGCGCCTTCGCCATCCGCACGGCGTGGCCGCAGCAGGTTTCGGCCACCCATTGGCCGAGGCCGTTCTGCCCGTCGAAGTGGAGGCAACTTCCGGACTCGCTGACCACGCGGCCGTCGGTGAGCGGGTCCATTTCGCCGGCCAGGAGCTGATCGACGTAGAACGGCAGGAGCTGAATCCCGTGGGAATCCACGCCGCGGAGGTTGGCGGCGACGAGGCACGCGGTGGCGATTTGCGCTTTGTGGCGCGGCACGCCGGCGCCTTCGAGAATGGCCTCGCAAAAGCGGGTGAGGGTGTCGGCCTGAATGGTGGGCATGAACTTTCAGGTTAGCCCATCGGCAGGCAAGGCGCGCCGTTACTGGCGAAGGCTCTGCTTATCGGCGGTGGGGAAGTCCGGCGGGACCTTCTGGGTGACCTTGCCGGTGGCGGCCCATTCGGCGCCGCGCTGTAGCGTGGCGATGAAGCCGGCGCAGGCCATAGCGGCCGGGTCGTGGCCCAGGGTGGTGTGGAAGATGCGGCCCTTGCCGTAGGTGAGGGCCATGAGCATGGGTTCGTCGTGGCCCGTGCCGCGGTTGGCGGGATCGCTCCAGCCGGTGGCGAGGACGGTCATGTTCTTGCCGGGGCCGCGCATTTTGGAGTACAACTCGTCGGAGGCGTGCATCCACTTTTCGGGGAGGCCGCGCATGATCGGGTGTTTGGGTTCGCGGGCGACGATGACGAAGGGAGTGCGGGCGCCGTGATTGCCGGCGCGGCCGGGAGTGGTGTCGCTGGTGAGTTTGTTGTCCTTGAAATACCAGTAGGGGCCGGATTTTTCGTCGCGGCCGAGCCAGCCGCCGATGCCGATCATCAGGTTGTAGGCGGGCCAGTCGGGGAAGGCGTTGTCGGCGGCGTGGTAGCTGACGAATCCTCCGCCGCCGGCGATGAAGTGTTCGAAGGCGGTCTGGACCTCCTCGGGCCACTTGTCGCCGGTGGGGAACTCGTTGTAATTGCCGACCACGAGGCGGTACTGGGAGAAGTCCGGGCGGAAGGTGCTGAAGTCGCCGCCCTTGGGAGGAGCGGTGACGACATCGACCTGGAAAAGGCCGGTGGATTCCAGGATCTGTTTGAGGACGGGGGTGGTGTGTTTCCAGTCGTGGTTGTTCTGGCCGTCGATGATGAGGGCGCGGATGGGGGTCGCGGCGGACATTGTCCCGGCGGCAAACATCGTTCCGGCCAGGAGCAGGAGGGCGCGTTTCATGAGATTCGATTCGAATTTTAGCGCAAAAGAACGGGGGCTGGTCCGGAGACCGGCCCCGCCCAGGGATTACTGCGCGTAGCGGCGCTTGAAGTCTTCGGCGGCTTTCCTGCGGGCGGCCTTTTCCTGTTCGGTGAGACCGCCCGTGCTCCAGCGGTGCATCTCCGAGTTGAGGGTGCGGGCGAGTTCGGCGCGGATCTGCCCGGCCGCGGCCGCCTTCTTCGTGTCGCCGGACTTCGCGGCTTTATCGAGGACGTCCTCCAGTTGCGGGACGAACTCCATGTAGAAAGTCTTGGCGACTTCGTAGTTGCCGTGCCACTGCACGTAGTCGGGCCCCATCATGGCGGCGCCGTGGCGGGCGCGCCGTCCCTGGTGGTGCCAGAGTTCGTAGTAGGTCCACTCGATCTGGTCGTCGAAGTCGATGTCGGCGGTGATGAGGCCGGCGGAGCGGATCATCTGGTAGAGCTTCGTAGCCGGAATGCCGAACTTATCGTTGTAGAGCTGGACTTCGTTGTCGAATTGCTTGTACCAGTTATCGATCCAGGAGGCCTCGTGACAGGAGGCGCAGACGTCGCGCATCTCCTCGCGGCGTTTGCCCCAGGGTTTGGCGGGCTTGCCGGCGGCGATGGAGGCGGCGTCGATTTTTTCGGAGATGGGAGGACGCAGGGTCCAGGAGATGCGCGCGCCGGCGTCGTGAGTAACGGGAAGGTTGGCGGTGGCGCCCATGTGGCAGGTGGAGCAGGTCGGCCCCTGCTCGTAGTCCCGGCCCGGAATCCAGTGCTCGCCGGCCATCAGG
>JBBIQR010000412.1:0-4173 GCA_037442245.1 Candidatus Solibacter sp.
GGGAAATCCCAATCCTGGGCGAGATAGGAGCCGGCCAGGCAGTGATCGATTTCAAAGAGATCCTGCTCGGTACGGAGGAGATCGAAGCCGCAATCGTTGGAGACTTCGAGCATGCGGGAATACTCGTCGGGATAAGCGGACATGAGCCCGAGGCAGCCGAGGTTGTGCAGAAGACCGGCGGTATAGGCGCTATCGGCGGCGATGCGGGAGGCGCGGCTGGCTTCCTCGGCGACGAGGGCGGTGGCGAGGCTGTGGAGCCATACCTTGCGCAGAGCCGGAACGCGGACCGCGCTACGGACCATGCGGTTCATGGAGACGATGGTGGCCATCACCTTGACGCGCTCGAGGCCGACGAGGCTGATGGCGTGGCGCAGGTCGCGGACCTCGCGACGGCAGCCGAACAGGGCGGAGTTGGCAAAGCGCAGCAGTTCGGCGGAGAAGGAGGGATCGAGCTTGATCAGGTCTCCCACATCCCTGGGACTGACGTCCTCCTGATTGACGAGGGCGAGCACCCGCTGCGCGACGGCGGGAAAGGGAGGCACGAGGCGAAGCGCCCACGGTGCCTGAGGCCGGGCAAGTACGTCGTTCATCAAGGCTCCTGGTTAGATATCGGCGGGCGTGGCGAAAACATTAGGGGGCTACCACATCTGGGACATGCGGCGCTGGATTTCGGCGCTATAGGAGTTCATGCGGGCGGGATTGCGGCGGAGGGGAGCGGGGATAATGGCGGCGAGGCGGGCGGCCTGGTCGCGGCCGATGCGGACGGCGGAGACGCCGTACCAGTTGCGGCAGGCGGCCTCGGCGCCGTAGACGCCGGGTCCCCATTCGATCACGTTCAGGTAGAGTTCGAGGATACGGCGTTTGGAGAGGATGCGTTCGGCGGCGGGCGCGAGGGTGAACTCGATGGCTTTGCGGAGGAAGGAGCGGCTGGTGGTGAAGAAGAGGTTTTTGACGAGTTGCTGGGTGATGGTGGAGCCGCCGCGTCCGATGCGGCCCTGATCGAGGTCCTTATCGACGACCTTCTGGACCTCCTGCCAGTCGATGCCGTGGTGCTGGTAGAAGCGGCCGTCCTCGGCGGCGATGACGGCGTGCTGCAACTCGGGCGAGATGCGGGAGAGGGGGAGCCATTGCTGGTGCTTATGGTAAGGGCGGCGGGAGAGCCAGGACTGGACGCGGCGCTGAACCTGGACGGTAGTGATGGGGGGATCCACCCAGCGGAGAGCGAGCAGGGCGCAGAAGGCGCAGAGGTAGAAGCCGCCGGCGATGGCTACGAGGGCGAGGAGCAGGGAGCGAAACCAGCGGCGGCGCTTGACGGGGCGGCTCATTTTCAACGAGCGGTGCTAGGCCTGCTCTTCGGCCTCGTGTTCGAGGCCGGGGCGGTCGAGGATGGAGAGGTGGCCGCCCTCGATGCGGATGAGTCCCATGCCGCGGAAGCGGGCGAGGTTGCGGGATACGACCTCGCGCACGGTACCGAGGCGGAGGGCGAGTTCCTGGTGGGTGAGGGGGAAATCGAAGTCGTCGGCGCGCGCCTGGGCGGCGGCGTCGAGGAGGAGGCGGGCGAGGCGTTGGGTGACGCTGCCGAAGGTCATGGCCTGGACGATGGAGACGAGGTGGCGGAGGCGGCGTCCGATGACGGCGAGGACCTTGAGGGCGATTTCGGGGAACTGGCGGCAGGCCTGCTGAAAGTCGGTCTTATTGATGAAGAGGGTGACGACGGGACCGACGGTGCGGGCGGAGGCGGGGTAAGGGCCGCCGTCGAAGAGGGGGAGTTCGGCCACGGTGGAGGGAGCGGTTTCGAGGGCGAGCATCATTTCGCGGCCGGAGCTGGAGCTTTTGAGGAGCTTGACGCTGCCCTGGACGATCAGGAAAATGCCGGCGCAAGGCTCGCCTTCCCAGAAGAGCATTTCCTCGGCGGCGTAGCGGCGTTCGACGGCGCGTTGGGCGAGGGCGGCCAATTCGATTTCGCTGAGTCCGGCCAAAAGGGGGATGCGGGACAGAATCTCCGATTTTGAGTCCACGGCTCAAGTTTAGCGTGGGCGGCTGCGGGGCGGCGGGGCGGTGACAGATAATGAGAAGGAACGTATGACCATTGAAATCGAAGGCGTCACCCTGCACCTGGCGCACCCCGACGAGTTGGCGGTCCACTGGGTGGGGCAGGACGAACTGATGCGGCAGTTGCTGGCGGCGTGGATGGTGGTTCACGAGCAGGATCTGCCGATGAATCCGCGGCTGCTGGGGAAGCCCGGGGTGGGCAAGACGACGCTGGCGTACGCGGCGGCGCGGCGGATGGGGCGGGACGTGTACATCCTGCAAGCCACGCTGGATACGCGGCCGGAGGACCTGCTGGTGACGCCGGTAATCGAAGGCGGGGGCAGCCTGCGGTACGTGGCGTCGCCGCTGGTGACGGCGATGATCCGGGGAGGAATCGCGATTGTGGATGAAGGCAACCGGATGAGCGAGAAGAGCTGGGCGAGCCTGGCGCCGCTACTGGACAACCGGCGGTACGTGGAGAGCATCGTGGCCGGGATCAAGATCAAGGCGCATCCGAATTTCCGGCTGGTGGCGACGATGAACGACGATGCGAGCACGTTCGAGCTGCCCGAGTACATCCACTCGCGCTTGCAGCCGCAGATCTTCATCGACTTTCCGGAGCGCGACGAGGAGATGCACATTCTCAAGGAGAACCTGCCGTTCGCGGAGGACCGCATCCTGCATTATGTGACGGATTTTCTGCAGATGGCGCACGCGGCCGACGAAAGGTACACGGTACGGGACGGGATCAACGTGGCGCGTTTTGCGATCAAGCTGAAGAGCCTGGCGACGCAGCGCACGCACGAGGGCGAGGCGCTGGAGATCGCGATCGTGCAGGTGCTGGGAGAGGAAGCACTGCGGTATGTCCGGCGAAACAAGCCCAGCGCTTCCTGATCCGGGGAGTCTCGGGCGGGGGCGCTTCACGTACTTCCCGGTAGTGGCGGGGCGGGTGGAGTTCGCGGTGGAAGTGCGGGAAGCGATCCTGCGCGAGCGGCCGGAGGTGATCGCGCTGGAACTGCCGGTGACGCTGGAGGGGGCGTGGCTGCGGGCGGTGAAGCGGCTGCCGGAGATCAGCGTCATCTTTTATCCGGAGGACGCCGGCGGCGGAGAGCAGGCGGTCTACGTGACGGTGGAGCCGGGGGATCCGTTCACGGAGGCGATCCGGACGGGGATCGAAATCGGGGCGGAGATTGTCTTCTGCGATCCGGATTCGGGTGAGCGGCCGCACCTGGCGGACGAGTATCCGGACCCGTACGCGATCCGGCACATCGGGCTCGGGAAGTACGTCGAAGCCTACCGGGTCTACCCGCAGGAACGAAGCGGGGAGGTGGCGCGGCACGCGGCGGGGATCGCGTGGAAACTGCAGGGGGCGAATCCGCTGGCGCGGGTGATGGTGGTGATTTCGCTGAACCTGCTGGACCCGGTGCTGGACGCGATGGAGGAACCGCAGGCGCAACCGATGGCGCGGGTGCGGCGGGCGGGGGTCGAACTGATTCAGCCGCATCCGGAATCGCTGGGGGAGATTCTGCTGGACTATCCCGCGCTGCAGTGGCGGTACGAGACCTTTCGCGGGGCGCGCGAGGATGCGAGCCTGATCGACCGGCGGCACGCGCAGCTTGCGGTGCTGCGGGAGGCGGAGCGGGAGTACGAGGCGTCGACGGGCGAGCGGGTGACGCACTGGCAGCGGCGGCTGCTGGCGCGGTACACGCGGAACCTGGCGCTGGCATCGCGGGACCTGGCGGCCGGGATCTTCGATTTGACGGTGGCGGCGCGGGGCGTCGTGGACGATAACTATGGGTGGAACGTGTGGGAGGCGGCGGGGCGGTATCCGGCGCAACGCGCGGAGTGCGAGATTCCGACGGCGCGGATTTCGGGCGAGGAAGTGTGGGTGGACACGCGGCGGATCCGGCTGCGGCGGCGGCTGCCATCGACGAAGCGGCGGATGCGTCCCTACGGCCTGCGGGCGCGGAAGAAGGAGAAGACGCCGGGAGAGTGGGCGAGCCAACTGAACGGCGGGGGGATCTGCTCGTATCCGCCGGAGGACCTGGTGATCGAGGATTACGGGCGGTTTCTGAAGAGTCAGGCCAAGCACCTGCTCTCCGAGGAGCGCGTGAGAACCGAGCCGTTCACCACGTCCATCCT
>JBBIQR010000413.1:0-215 GCA_037442245.1 Candidatus Solibacter sp.
CATCGGCGTGCCCGTGACCCTGATCCTGTGCCTGGTGGGACTGAGCCAGGGATTCATTCAGGATTCGCAGCGGCGCGCGCGGGGGGTGGGGGCGGACATTCTGATCCGGCCGAAGAACTCGTCCTTTCTGAGTTTGAGCGGAGCGCCGATTCCGCAGGCGATGATCGAATTTTTCGCGAAAGACACACACGCGAAGATCGCGACCGGCGTGGTCA
>JBBIQR010000413.1:225-4155 GCA_037442245.1 Candidatus Solibacter sp.
GGTGGAAGGGGTCACGCTGGGCGCCACGGGTATCGATCAGGATCAGTTCGACGCGATGAGCGGGGGCTTCAACTATTTGGCGGGCGGGCGCCTGCGGGGACCGCGGGACGCGATCGTGGACGACTACATCGCCAACCAGAAGAGGTACGCGGTCGGCTCCACGTTCCGCATGGCGGGTCTCGACTGGCGCGTGTGCGGCATCATGGAGAGCGGAAAGCTCTCGCACATCGTGGTGCCGATCGCGACCTTGCAGGAACAACTCGGCTACCAGGGCAAGGTCAGCCAGATTTATCTCAAACTCGACGACTCGTCGCGCACGGCGCAGACGCTTGCCGCTCTCAAGCAGGACCCGCGGCTGGAGGGATGGCAGATCTACTCGCTGGCCGAATACACCTCGCTGCTGACGGTGGACAATATTCCGGCGCTCCGCGGGTTCATCCTCGTAATCATCGGAATCGGGGTGGTGATCGGGTTCAGCGTGGTGTGCCTGTCGATGTACATGGCGGTGCTGCAGCGCACGCGGGAGATCGGCATCCTGAAGTCGCTGGGCGGATCGAAGGCGTTCATCCTGCGGATCATTCTGACGGAGGCGCTGCTGCTGGGAGTGGGCGGGACCCTGCTCGGGATCGTGATGAGTTACGGCGCGTACTGGCTGATCCACACGCTGGTGCCGGCATCGCTGCCGATGATTATCGTCTACCGGTGGTGGCCCATCGCGGGGGCGATCACGCTGGCGGGCACGGGTCTCGGCTCGTTGTATCCGGGGCTGACCGCGGCGGCTCACGATCCGATCGAGGCGCTGGCGTATGAATAGCAACGGAGTGCCGATGATCCGGATTCGCGGGCTGCGCAAGGTCTACCGCGTGGGCAGGGTGGAGGTGCCGGCGCTGCGCGGCGTGGACCTGGAAGTGGGAGCCGGAGAATTTCTTTCGATCGTGGGACCGTCGGGCTCGGGCAAGTCCACGCTGTTCCACATCATCGGCGGGCTGACGCCGCCGAGCGAAGGCGAAGTCGTGGTGGGCGGCGAGGATCTGTCGGCCATGACGGACGCCGGGCGCACCCGGATGCGGAAGCGCACGGTCGGATTCGTGTTCCAGAAGTTCAATCTGCTGCCCAACCTCACCGCGCGAGACAACATCGCGATCGCGCGGCACATCGCCGGGCTGCCGCGGGAGACGGACGGCGCGTTCCGCGAGGCGCTGGAACTGCTGGGCATCGCGCAGCGCCTGGACCATAAGCCGAGCGCGCTTTCCGGCGGGGAGCAGCAGCGCGTGGCGATCGCGCGGGCGATCGTCAACCACCCGGCGATTCTGCTGGCCGACGAACCGACCGGCAATCTGGACACCGAGAACTCGCGCGCGGTGCTGGAGATTCTGCGCGGGCTCAACCAGCGCACGGGCCAGACGATCCTGATGATCACGCATAATCCGGAAGCGGCCACCTACGGTCACTCCACGGTGGAGATGCGGGATGGCAGGATCGTGAGCCGCACCGCGGCATCGCCATCCGCGTGAATCCACTGCTCCAACAAGCCGCCGCGTTCGCCAAAAGGATCGAGCGGGAGAAGCGCGCGCTGCGGGTGGACTTCGAGTGGTATCCGTACGATACCCTCTCGAACCTGTGGCACATCGACCGGCTGCTGACCGGAGTGCACCGCGGATTGATCGCGCCGCGGGGGACCGGCGGGCGCCGCGCGCGGGTGCTCGACTTCGGCTCGCAGGACGGGGAACTTGGGTTCTTTCTGGAATCGCTCGGGTACGACGTGGTGGCGGCGGACCATCCGGCGTACAACCATAACGGCATGCGCGGTATCCGGGCGCTGAAGGCGGCGCTCGCCTCGCGGGTGGAGATCCACGAGATCGACGCCGACCGTCCGTTCACCCTGCCGCACGACGGGTACGACCTGGTGCTGTTCCTGGGCATCCTCTATCACTTGCGCAATCCGTTTTACGTGCTGGAGGAACTTTCGCGGCGGGCGACACACCTGCTGCTCAGCACGCGGGTGGCGCGCCGGTATCCGGGCGGCGCGGCGATGCCGGAGGGGATGGCGATCGCCTACCTGCTGCGGGCCAACGAACTGAATCAGGACGACAGCAACTACTTCATCTTCTCCGAACCGGCGCTGCGCGTGGTGCTGGAGCGGGCTCACTGGGACGTCTGCGATTTTCTCTCGCTGGGGGCGGCGGCGAGCGATCCCGTGCGGCTGGATCGCGACGAACGGGCTTACTGCTACGCGCGCTCGCGTCACGGCCGGCTGGCGAACCTGGAACTGCTGGAGGGGTGGCATGAACCCGAGGATACGGGGTGGCGGTGGACGGCCCGCCGGTTCAGCGCGCGGCTGCGGGCGGCGCGCACCCTCACCGTGCGGTTTTACATCGCCGAAGAGAGTATCCGGCGGCTGGGCCGGCTGACCCTGGCGGCGTCGGCAAACGGCGTTCCGCTGGAGGCGGCGGTGTACGAGACGGCGGGTCCGGCGACCTATGTCCGGACGCTGGACGCCGCGGGGGAGGGCGCCGAGGTGACCGTGGAGTTCCGCCTGGATGGCGCGCTCGAACCGGACGCCACGGACGACCGCGAGCGCGGGATCATCGTGGCGGCAATCGAGGCGGAATAGTCCACCAGCCCGGGCGTCATCCGGCGCTCACGCACTCACACCCGGTGAACTATAGTGGGATGTGGCCTCGGGCAGGGATCCATTGCAGACCGCGATACGTGTCGCCATGTTCGTGGTGTTCTATGTAGCGTCCGCCCAACTTGCCGGATGGATCCTGGGCGGCCTCGACAATCCCCTGCTGGTGGGCACCGGCATCATGATGCTCACCGGATTCACAGCCAACGCGCTCTGCCTGCGCATCTTCGAAGGCCGCGGACTGGCCGATTGCGGGCTGTGGATCAACTCGAGCGGCGGCAGGAACCTGCTGCTCGGGCTGGCGGGCGGGGCGGGCACCGCGGTGGTGGTGCTGGTGCCGCCGGTGGTCACCGGGATGGCTCATTTCGACCGGATGGGGGGCGATCCGGTCTCGGCATCGAGCGTGGTGTTCCTGGTGTTCATGCTGGCCGCGGGCTCGATCGGGGAGGAACTCATCTTCCGCGGGTACGGGTTGCAGACCATGATCGCGGCCATCGGACCGTGGGCCACGATCCTCCCCCTGGGCGTACTGTTCGGCGCGCTGCACTACGGCAATCCGGGTGCCGGCATCCTGAGTTCGGCGATCACGGCGGGCTTCGGCATCCTGTTCGGCTATGCCTACCTGCGCAGCCGCGACCTCTGGCTGCCGATCGGCCTGCACTTCGGCTGGAACTTTACATTGCCGCTCTTCGGTGTGAATATGAGCGGGCTTAAAATAAGGGTGACGGGCTGGGAACTGTCCTGGTCTGCCGGCCGGCTGTGGAGTGGAGGCGAGTACGGACCCGAAGCCAGCGTTCTGACCGTGGGCGCGCTGGCGCTGCTGCTGCTCTACATCCGCAGGATTCCGGTGCGCCGGCAGATCTCGCCGCTGATCGATCCGCCCGAAGGTGCCGTATGCGAAACGTCGCAGCCGCTGCCGTCCTGATCCTGCTGCCGGGCATCGTCCCGGCGGCGGAGAAGCTCACCGAGGAAGACCGGATCGAGCTGATCCGCGGGCTCTCGTCCGAATACGCCACGGTGAAGGCGCTGCTGCCGCGGTCGCGCAAGCCGCTCGAATTCGACGCGGTGAAGGGGACGTGGGACCGGAAAGAGTGGGCGGCGGTGGCCAAGGAAAGCGGTCCGGCGGCGCGCACCGGGGACCTGGTGCAGATCACCAAGGTGGAGATCGAAGGCGACCGGCTGCTGCTGCAGATCAACGGCGGTTTCAAGGGCGGGCGGAAGTGGTATCAGGGAGTGCAGGTCTATGGCGGGATGGGCGGTACCGACGTCCCGCTGAACAATCCGAACGGCGACAGCAACGC
>JBBIQR010000414.1:0-4146 GCA_037442245.1 Candidatus Solibacter sp.
TTGTAATCGATCTCGCCCTGCCCCACCGGGACCAGCCGCGTCTTCAACCGCCGCTCGTTCGGTTGCAGCGCGGGATCCAGTCCGTTGATCCCCACCGCGTCCTTGACGTGCCACAGTTCGTAGCGGCCCGGATTCCTGCCGAACATCGCGAGAATGTCCTGGCCGGCGACGCTGGCCCAGCCGATATCGAGTTGCATGGCCACCAGCGCCGGGTCGGTCTCCGCCAGCAGAATGTCGTACTCGGTGTGCTTGCCGTCGTCGAGCAGTTCGAACTCCTGGGTGTGGTTGTGTACCAGGATCTTCATCCCGAACTTCGTCGTGATCTTGCCGTGCTCGTTGTACTGCGCCGCGGTGCGCTTGACGGCTTCCACGCTCTGCCGCGGCCGCGGCTGCTGCGGCCCCCTCGCGCCGCGGGCTCCCGCTCCCGCGCCCGCGCCGCGTCCTGCCGCGGGCCGCGCAGCGCGCACTTCGGTGTACTTGAAGCCCATCGTCCGGTGCCCTTCGAGCTCCTTCTCCAGATCCGGTCCCGCGGTGGCGCCGGCGTGCGTGCTGGGCGCGGACAGCTTGTACTTGTCCAGCAGCGCGCGGAAGGCCTTGGGATCGAGCTTGTTGTAGTCCACCGGCTCAACTTCGCGATAGCCGATTGCCGCGACGCGCGCCAGCGTACCCTCGAAATCCCTGGCAAGCTGATCGCGCACCGTGAACAGTTCCAGGCCGACCTGTCTGGTCCAGTCCGGGGCGGCATGCAGGATGCCGCCCGCGGCCAACATCGCGCCCGAGGTCTTCAGAAAATTGCGCCGGGATTGCATTACAGTTTGATCTCCCATCCCTTGCGGAACGTGGGCTTCACCCACCGGTTGACGTCCCGGTTATTGCTGAATTCGCCCTTGGCATTGTCCCACAGCAGCTTGCCTTCGGCGTGGACGGCGGCGGAGCCCAGCACGAGCCATTCCGTGTACGGCCCCGCGATGCTGAAGTTGGAGCACGACGGAGCGCCGCCCTTGCAGGCGCGCACCCAGTCGCGCAGGTGCGCCGTGTGATTGCTGCCGGTGCTGGCGCCCGGAGACCGTTGCAGGTAAGGCTGCGGCAGCTTGTACTCGGCCCAGCGCTTGCCGGGGAGGAGTCCGACGCCTTCGCCGCGCCCGCTGGTTCCCATGTAGCCCTTCGATCCGACGAAGATGGAGTTGTATCCGCTGCCTTGCGGTCCGCGTCCGGGGAACCCGCCGGGACCGCGTCCCGCGCCGGCGCCCTGTCCGCGTCCCGCGCCCGCGCCGCCCGCAGGCGCGCCGCCGGAGCCGGCGAAGAAGCCTCCCTGTCCCTGCGCCGGGCCGACCTGCGGACCCTCGCCGGGGATCTTGCGCGCCTCTTCGACCGTCATGCCGGGAGGCGTGTAGGCGTCGCCGCCCGCGTGATGATACCAGTAGACGGTCACGGGCGGCATGTTGGGACGCGCCGCGAACTCGTACTTGATCGCCAGTTCATCGGGGAAGGTGAACGGGGGCAGCGCGTCCTTCTTGATGCACTCGACGCTCAGCAGGTACTGCGGGTGGAGTTGCAGCGCCCAGTTCGCGGGGCCGAGAATGTGCACGCCCCAATCGCCGATCAGGCTGCTGCCGAAATCGTAGAAGCCGCGCCAGTTGAACGGCAGGTAAAAGCCGAAGGTCTCCTGGCCCGGGTATCCGCGCCCAGCGCCCATACCCATGCCCGGCGCGCCGCCGGGGGCCCCCGCGGGAGGACCGCCGGGAGCCGCCGGACCCGGCGCCGGACCGCGCCCGCGCCCGCTGCGCGCGTTGCGCTCCTGCACGAACTGCCGGTACTCCTCATCGCCGGCGGTGAAGGGCCGCGCCGCCGCGCCGCCCAGCCACAGGTCCCAATCGAGAGTCTCGGGCACGGGGGTCGGGGCGGGAATCTTGGTCATCTCCTGGGGCCAGCTTGGCCGCCCGCTCCAGGCGTGGACTTCCTTCACTTCGCCGATTTCGCCGCTCCAGAAGATCTCGCAGGCGACGCGCGTGGCGTCGTGCGAGTATCCCTGGTTGCCCATTTGGGTGGCGACCTTGTATTTCTCCGCCGCCTGCGCGAGCAGCCGCGCCTCCCACGAGGTGCGGGTCAGCGGCTTTTCCACGTAGACGTGCTTGCCGGCGGCCATGCAGGCCAGCGCGCAGGTGGCGTGCATGTGGTCCGGCGGTCCGACGATGAGGGCGTCGATCTCCTTGCCGGATTTGTCCAGCATCTGGCGGAAATCCTTGTACTTTTTCGCTTCCGGAAAGCGCTCGAAGCTCTCCTTGCCGCGGGCCCAGTCCACGTCGCACAGCGCGACTACGTTCTCCACGCCCGCCTGCGCGCCATGCAGGTCGCTGGCCGGCTGACCGCCCGCGCCGATGGCCGCGAGGTTCAGCTTTTCGTTGGGAGATTTGAAGCCGAGAGCCTTCAGGGAAGGGGTGCTGCCGAAGCCACCCCGCGGGATTGCCCCGGCGAGCAGAGATCCATAGAAGAAGTACCTGCGAGAGAAGCGAGTATCGGACATGGATTGCCTCCTGTAAGAGCAGTAGGGGCGGAGTGACCCGCCCCTTTGGTTACGGCCTGCGCGAAATATTGCCGCGCGGAGAGCGGTTAGAACTCCAGCCGGGCGCCGAAGGCCAGGATGCGCGCCGGCAGCGTGCTGTTGAATACCCCCGCGCCGAGCGAATTCTGGTTCCCGGCGGGATCGTACTGCAGGTAGCCGACGCCGTTGTATTCGGGGTGGTTGAACACGTTGTAGGCCTGCACCTGAAGGCGCAGCCCTCTGCGTTCCCCGAATATCGGGATGAACTTGGACATGGTGGCGTCCATGTTGGTGACCCGCGGCAGGTACATGATGCCCGCCCCGCCGCCGGAATTTCCCAGGACCGGAGTGGTGACGGTAGTGCCGAGCGCCGGAGGCGCGAACGCCGCCGGGTTGAAGTACAACCCCGCGGGGACGTTCGCAAACGGGTTGCCTACCACGTTGACACGCGCCGTCACGTCGGGGGTCCCGGTGTAATCGGGGCTCACGCCGTTGATGGTGAACGTGGGGGTGAATGGCGCGCCGCTCTGCATCGAGAAGATCCCGGAAAGCGTCCAGCGGTCGGTGATGGCGCCGAGCACCTTGGAATGCAGCGCGTGGCCCAGGTTCGGCAGGTCGTAGGAGTAGTTGACCTGCAGATTGTGCCTTCGGTCCGTGGCCAATGGACCGTAGTTGAAAGCTTCGTTATTGGCTACCACCGGGGTGTAGGTCGTCGTGCCCATGGCGCGGGAGAAGGTGTAAGAGACACCCCATGCCAGCCCATGCGAGAAACGCCGCTGCAGCGTCGCCTGGAAGGCGTTGTAGTTGGTGTGGCCCACGAAATTGTGTGTGTTGATGGTGCTCAGCCCCGGATAGACGGTGTGCAGGAAGATATCGGGCAGGGACTTGCCGCCATTAGTGGGGTCGGCATTGGCTTTATTGAACGGCGCGCGCGTGCCGATCGGGATGGGGTTGATATTACTCACCAGATTCTGGTTGTAACCCCAGTTACCGACGTAGCCGGCGGTCACGACGGTATCGTTGCCGATGCCGCGCTGCACCTCGAGGCTGGCGTTGTGCACGCGGTCCCACGGCACGTTTTGATCCACGGGCCAGGTGTTGGTGGTGGCCAGTGGGCCGAACACCAGATTGCCGCCGCTGGAGGCGATCTGCGAAAAGGTGGTGTAGCTGATGGTCGGGGTATAGGCGTAGGGCGGCTGTCCGGACATGTTGTACACCTGGTTTCCGTCGAGCCGGTTGTAGAACACGCCGAAGCCGCCGCGGATCGCGGTCTTGCCGTCGCCGTTGACGTCGTAAGCGAAGCCCACGCGCGGCGCCGGCGCGATCGCCCGCTGGTGATAGGGTTCGAGCGGAGTACCCTTGGCTCCGAGCAACTGGTAGCCCGTGGCGGGATTGCCGGTTTTGGGCACGAACAGTCCGATGTATGCGACGGGCGCGACCCCGCCGGTGCCGGGATCGATCGCCACGCGCTTGCCGTTGCTCGTGCCTGGAATGTAGAGCCGCGGCAGGGCCGTCTGGCTGAACAGCGAGGGCACGAAGTCGGTGAACGTGTCGTTGGTGTCCACCTGCGGCGTCTGGTGGTAGAAACGGATGCCGTAGTCCAG
>JBBIQR010000415.1:0-4143 GCA_037442245.1 Candidatus Solibacter sp.
GGCATCAGCGGGCAGACCACGCCGCAGATGCTGATCCGCTTCCGCGCGGACGTGATCGCGCTGCAGCCGAAGGCGGTGGTGATCCTGGCCGGGACGAACGATATCTCGGGCAATACCGGTCCCTCGACGCTGGAAATGATCGAAGACAACCTGTCCGGCATGGTGGACCTGGCGGAGGCGAACGGGATTCGGGTGGTGCTGTCGAGCGTGATGCCCGTGTGCGACTACATCCAGAACCAGACGCGGCGGCGTCCGAACGAAACGATCGTGGAACTGAACAAGTGGATCCGGGCCTATGCGGCGAAACGCCACCTGGTGTACCTGGATTACTACGATGCGATGCTGGACGATAAAGGGGTACTCAAGCAGGACCTGACCTATGACGGGCTGCACCCGAATAATGCGGGTTATGAGCTGATTATGCCCCTGGCGCAGAAGGCGATCGATCAGGCGCTGGGCAAATAGACGAAAAGGACTAGAACCGGTACAGGCAAAGCGGGGCGGGCGTACCGTACGGTTCTGGAGTCCCTGAGCGCCACCCGTAACCGCAAGTACTTGTTGCAGTTGGGCCAGTGCCGCATGATGCGGGTATGCAACTCATGGGGTATCTTCCGACCGCGGCGATTCTGGCCGCCACCTGCGCCTTTCTGTACTTCGCCATCCGGTTTGCGGTAAAGACGTGCGGCAACCTGGACGTGCAACCGCCGGCGCCGTCCGAAGCCAAGGGCCGGGACTGAGCGCCGCCGCCGGAGTTTCGCGCTCCGGCAGCGGCGGCTCTTCACGCGCTTAACGGACGTTGCCCTCGCTACCGTTGCCCGCGGGCGGGTTTCCGGTGGCGGGATCGAGCAGCAGGCGGTGTCCATTGCCATCGCCGGTGAAATCGAAGAAGCTCATCAGGGAACCGGCATAGGAGTCGCTGGAAGCGTCGCCGATGCGGCCCAGATTCCAGTTGTCCTCGATGAAGCGGAGGATGGAGGACTGGTCGGTCACATTGTGGTCGACGTAGCCGGGCTTGGCGTAGCTCGAAATCACCATGAGGGGAAGGCGCGGACCGTAGCCGCAGCGGCCCTGGTAGGCGGGATTCATGCCGCTGCCGCAGGCGCCGGGACCGGTGAGATCGTCGTCGGCGGTGGCGGACTGGTTGACGACCGGACCCATCACGTGGTCGTACCAGCCGTCGGAATCGTCGTAGGAGATGATGACCGCGGTGGATTCCCAGAAGGGCGACTGCATGAGGGCGTTGATGGTGTTAACCAGGAAGGTCTGCTCGTCGAGGGGATCGGAGTAGCCGGCGTGGCCGTCCTGATAGGCGGCGCCTTTGAGGTAGCTCACGGCGGGTAGTTTGCCGGCCTTCAAGGCGTTGAAGAAATCGTTGAGATCGTACTGGTGGTTGGCCTGATCGGCGGCGCCGATGGCGGCGACGCTGGAAGGCGGCAGGTGATGGGGGTTGGCCGTCTGCGGGTAATATTGGAAGGGCTCGTGGTGGGGGATGTAGTCGGCGCCGGCGGAAGCGCCGGAGACGTTGTTGTGGGCCGCGGCGCAGACGGCGGTGCCGTCCGGGTTGCGCGAGGAGGGGGCGAAGCCGCCCTGGAACCAGCCCCAGGTGACGTTTTTGGCGTTGAGCAGGTGGCCGACGTTGCGGCCGCTCATGGTGATCTGGGTCTTGGTGGCGGGGGTGCAGTCATCCTGGGCCACGGCGGGGCGGGGATCGCCGATCACCGAGCCGGCGGACACGTTGCCGGCGGCGTTTCCGTAGATCACGGTGGCGCCGTGCGTCTGGCCGGAGATCAGGTTGAGTGCGCCCGGGGTGGAGGGGCCGAAGGTGGTGCCGTAGGAATTGTCGCTCATGGCGAAGTGCTGGGCGTAATTCCACATGGCGGTGACGGTGTTGCCGTCGTAGTAACCCATGACGATCTTGTTGCCGTAGCCGGCCACGTCGCAGCCGGCGCTGGAGGAGCCGACAACCTGCACGAACTGGTCCATCAATCCGCCGTGGAAGGCGGCCTGCTCGTGGCTATAGCCGTGGTCCTGGTCGCAGGTGACGGCCTGGGCGCGGGTCAGGCGGAAGGGCGCGGTCAGGTTGGGGTTGTTGGTGAGCAGCGGGCCGTTGAGGCCGTTCACCGGCGCCGTGCCGCGCGCGGCGCGGAAGGCGGGTTCGCTGGAATCGGAGTTGGCGGCGACCGGGTAGGTGCCGAAGTAGTGGTCGAAGGAGACGTTCTCCTGGAAGATGACCACGACGTGCTGGATCGGGGTCGCGGTACCCTGCGCGTGAAGCGCTGGCAGGACGAGCGCAGTCACCATGCAGGCGGGCGCCAGGACGCGGGTCAGGAAGCGTGTCGTAAGCAGCGGTTTTGCCATTGTTCCTCTCAGTGGGGAATGCATCAGCCGGAGGCAATTCCCCTCCCCCCGGTCTGAACGCCCAAGATGCCATTTGCGGGATTACGGCTTGCTGACAGACGGGTGAAAACTCGGCCACGATTCGCTGGTGCGTGGAAGATCCCCGACGCAGGTACCTGTGACCTATCCTGGTGTTGCTGGACCTGTCGCTTGGTCGCGGGTTGCTCAATCATGGGGCACAGAGCTGATCCGAGGGGCAGGCAGGCCTGCTCCAAGGTTCAGATGGAGGAGGGTGTGATGCACATGATTCTGGTTGCCCGGCAGGAACCGCCAGAGTGCGCCCTATGTTCGGGACCGCACGACGAAGCCATCCACGATGCGACAGTGAGCATCCACAACTGGTTCCGCGGCGAGATCGAGCGCCGCACGCGGGAGGCGGATTTCGCTTTCTGCGCGACGGTGGAGGCGGTAGCCGCGTCGATCGTCGAAATTCGGGTCGCCGGGTCCTGATTCGCCGCCGGGGGCCCGGTTCGGAACATTCCACAGGGGTTGCACGTCTGTACTAAAGACGTGGACAAAACTCGACGAGCGGGATTCGCCACCTTCTTCTGGGAGGCGGCGAAAATAGCGTTAGACTCTCTGCGCAAGAACAAGCTGCGCAGTTTCCTCACGCTGCTGGGGATCATTCTGGCGACGACCACGCTGATCGCGGTCACCGCCCTGATCTACGGGATGAACCGCTATATCGCCGAGAAGGTGTCCAACATGGGCGCCGACGGTTTCCGCGTGGTGCGGATGGCGTGGTTCGGCCCTTTCGACCCCAAGAAATTCCTCGAAATGCAGCGGCGCAATCCGCAGATCAAAGTGGAAGAGTACGAATTCATCCGCGAGCGCGCGACGCTGGTCAAGGACGTCGGGATGATGGCGTCGCGGCAGGCGCGGGTGTCGTTCAAGGGCGACAGCCTGGATGGCGTGGATATTCAGGGGATCACGGACAATATTCCGGCGATCAACAATGTGCAGGTGGATATCGGGCGCGGCATTACTTATGAAGAAGCGCGGCGGCGGGCGCCGGTGGCGTTTATCGGCAACGACATCCGCGAGCGTTTCTTCAAGGGCCGGGATCCGCTGGGAAAGGTGATCGAGGTGGACAACCGCCCCTTCGAGGTGGTCGGGGTGGCGAAGTCGCTGGGCAGCGTGTTCGGCCAATCGCAGGACAACTTCGTGATGGTGCCGATCGAGAGCTACTTCAAAGCGTACGGCAGCCGCAACGGGATCCGCATTCTGGCCAAGGCGGACGGGCAGGAGCACCTGATCGCGGCGCAGGATGAAGTGCGGGTGCTGCTGCGCTCCTTCCGGCATCTGGGTCCGGCGCAGGACGACACGTTCAGCATCTTCGCCTCGGAGACGATCGTCAGCCTGTGGGAGCGGCTGACGGCGGCGATTGCGGCGATGGCGGTGGGGATCGTTTCGGTATTTTTGCTGGTGGGCGGGATCGTGATCATGAACATCATGCTGGCGGTGGTGACGGAGCGCACGCACGAGATCGGCATCCGCAAGTCGCTGGGCGCGCGGCGGCGCGACATCCTGAGCCAGTACCTGGTGGAATCGGCGGTGCTGGCTTCGGTGGGCGGACTGGCAGGGGTCGGGATCGCCTGGGTGGTGGCGATCGTGGTGCGCAACCTGACGTCGGTGCCGATGGCGCTGCCGTGGTCGAGCGTGGCGATCGGGGTGGGACTTTCGGCGACTGTCGGCCTGTTCTTCGGCATCTATCCGGCGCAGCGGGCGGCGAAACTGGACCCGATC
>JBBIQR010000416.1:0-4121 GCA_037442245.1 Candidatus Solibacter sp.
AGCTTCGGCGCTCGCCAAAGCTGACCCACCCATGCTTTCCAAAAATGATCCAGGCATTCTGACCTGACCCAACAGAGTTGGTTGCCGCGTGGTGACGTGAGTCATCCACGATGCCCAAGGCCCGCAAGAGACCCTGCACCATCTGCCGCCGGTGGTTCCGTCCCGATCCACGAGTAGGTGCCCGCCAACGAGCGTGTCATCAGCCGGAATGTCAGACGGCGCGGCGGCGGAAGACCCAGGCCAGTTGGCGGCGGCGGAATCCGGACTATGCCATCGCCTGGAGGCTGGACCGGCGCAAGGCCCAGGCCGAGGTGCCGGAATCGCTGCGCTTGCCGCCGCCGTTGCCACAACTTCCCTGGGATCTCGCGAAAGATCAGTTCGGCGCGCAAGGCGCTGATTTTCTTGGAGTTATGGGCGCACTAATCCTCCGTGTCGCGAAAGACCCGTTCCGCCCGTATCCGATTGATCCAGTGGGACTTCCCAGCCGACTTCCCCCCGCGCGGGAAAAGACCAGTGCCCGTCTCCCGCATACTGAATCCCGGACGACCGCCCATGCAACTGGAGTTTCACCAACTGGAGCGCCGCTGGGAGCGGCTGCGGGTGGACCACCCGCAGCGCCGGCGCCGACTGTTGGCCTCGCTGGCTGACGGCGGGCAGCAGGTGCCCATCGTGGTAGTCGCGGTGGAAGGCCCGGCGGACCGCTACGTGGTCATCGACGGCTACAAGCGGATCGCGGCGCTGGAGCAACTCGGGCGGGACACGGTGGAAGCGGTGGTGTGGCCGATGAGCGAAGCTGCCGCCGTGCTGCTGGATCGTTCGCTGCGCCTTTCGGAACACGAGACCGCGCTGGAAGTGGGCTGGCTGCTGGCAGAGATGGAGCAGCGTTTCGGTTACAGCCTGGAGGAGTTGGCGCGACGGTTTGACCGCAGCGTGAGTTGGGTGTCGCGGCGGCTGGCGTTGGTGGAGCAGTTGCCGGAAGCGATTCAGCAGCAGGTGCGCGAGGGCAAGATTGCGGCGCAGGTGGCGATGAAGTTTCTGGTGCCGGTGGTGCGGCAGAGCGTGGAGGACTGCCAGCGGATGGCGGCAATCTTTGCCGAGCATCACTGCGATACGCGCCAAGCGGGGCAACTCTATGCGGCTTGGCACCGGGGATCGGCCGCGGTTCGGCAACGCATTCTGGACGATCCGGCGCTGTTTTTCAAAACGCAGCGGCAGGAGAAAGCCGGCCCCTGCGGGCACCCCGGGACTGGCGCCGAACTGATCCGCGATCTGGAGATGGTCACCGCGATTGTAAACCGCGCCCAGCGGCGGCTCGCCAGCGCGGAGGCTATGGGACTGGATGAGCAGCAGCGCGCCGCGGGGCGAGAGCAGATCCATCGGATTGAAAAACAACTCCAGCGCATGGACGAAAAACTTCTTCCGGAGCAAACACCGCATGTTGAGCCAAGCACAACGCACCACGATTCTGGAGCTGAATGCGCAGCAAGTGAGCAAACGCGAGATCGCGCGGGTGTTGGGGATCTCCCGAGTGGCCGTACGCCAAGTCCTGCGCTCGAACTCCACCGCCGTGCCGGAGCTGCAGCGTCCGGAGAAAGCCGAGCCCTACCGGCAACGGATCCGGGAGCTCTTCGATCGCTGCCAGAGGAATCTCATGCGAGTCCATGAGGAACTGCAGGCAGATGGCGCGGAGTTATCGTATGCCGCGTTGACGGCGTTTTGCCGGCGGCATGGCATCGGATATGAACCACCCGTGGCGGCGGGCCAGTACGATTTTGCGCCGGGCGAGGAGATGCAGCACGACACCTCCCCGCACGAGGTCGAACTGGCGGGAAAGAAACGCAAAGTGCAGACCGCCTCGGCCGTGTTGTGCTACTCGCGGATGGTGTTCTTCCAGTGCTATCCCACATTCCAGCGTTTCGACTGCAAAGCATTTCTCACCGACGCGTTGCGCTACATGGGTGGCGCCACGGCGCGCGTGATGATCGATAACACGCACGTGGTGGTGTTGCGGGGCAGCGGGCGCGACATGGTCCCCGTGCCGGAGATGGCGGCCTTTGGCGAGCGGTTCGGCTTCGAGTTCGTGGCGCACGCGATCGGCAATGCGAACCGGTCGGGGCGCGTAGAACGACCCTTCCGTTTTATCGAGGGGAACTTTCTGGCCGGGCGCACCTTCTCCAGTTGGGAGGATCTGAACCGACAAGCGCGGGAGTGGTGCGATAAGGTCAACTCGACTTACAAGAAACATATCCGTGCGGTTCCCCGTGAGTTGTTCGCGGTGGAGCGGCTGCATCTGAAGCCGCTGCCGGCGTGGATTCCGCAAGTCTACCGGCTCTCTCAGCGACTGGTGGACATCGAGGGCTATGTGGCGCTGCATACCAACCGCTACTCGGTCCCGGTGGAGTGGATCGGATGCCGCGTGGAAGTGCGCGAGACCCAGGGCAAGATCGAGATTCAACGGGATGCCCGCCGCCTGGTCACGCACCGCCGCATCGCCGAAGCGGAGCATCAGCGCGTCACCTTGGCGGAACACCAGCCGCCGCGGGGCCAACGGGCGCCGCGGCCCGATCCGCATCCGGAAGAGAACGCCATCCTCGCCGCCGCGCCCGAGTTGGCGGACTACGTAACGGCCTTGAAGCAACGGAGCCGCAAGGTGATCACGCTTGCCCTGCGGCAACTGCTGCGGTTCGTTCGCGAGTATCCGCGCCAACCGCTGCTGGGCGCGGTGGGTGAGGCCGCCCGTTACGGTCTCTACGATCTAGACCGGCTGGAACGCATGATTCTGAGGCGCGTGACCCGCGAGTACTTCCTGCTGCAGGAAGGGGCTGAGGAAGATGACTGAAGAGTTGGAACAACTGCTGAAGAATCTCAAGCTGCGGCGCATCCTGGAGATCTACGACGAACAGTTGCGCGCCGCCGACAAGGGCGAGATCAGCTATTCGGAGTTTCTGACGCGCCTGGTGCGCGCGCAGTGGCAGGCCAAGCAGGAGGGAGCGCTGGAGTGGCGCATCCGGCGCGCCAACTTGCCGGAGCGATGGACGCTGGAGACGTTTCCGTTCGCCCGCCAGCCCGGCGTGAACCGCAAACAGATTCGCGGGTTTGCGGAGTTGGAGTTCATCGCCAAGGCGGAGAACATCGTGTTCACCGGCAACACGGGCGTGGGGAAGACGGGCTTAGCCTGCGGCCTGCTGCTGAAGGCGCTGGAGAACGGCTACCGCTGTCAGTTCATCAAAGCCCAGGACCTATTCGACGAAATGTATGCTTCGCTGGCGGATCGTTCCACGCGGCAACTGCTGAAGCGCTTGGCGCGCTTGGACGTCCTCCTGGTGGACGAGCTAGGTTACTTGAATCTGAAGCCGGAACAATCCAACATCTTCTTCAAGCTGATGGAGGAGCGCTACCGTCAGCATCCTACCATCATCACCACCAACTTAGGCTACGACGAATGGCCCAACTTTCTGGGCAACCGGGCCATGGTGGAGGCGTTGTTGAGCCGGTTGCGGCATTACTGCCATACCGTGCATATCGACGGCCCGTCGTTGCGCGACTTGCAAGGCTGAACGCCATGGACGACGGCCTCAGCCAGGAAGAATACGTCCGCCAGGTGCTGGAGGCGTACCGAAAGACGCCGGGCACGATGGGAACGGTCCGCCGTGCAGACCGGATGTTGGCGGCGCAACTGTATCAGCGCGGCCTGTCCGTGCGGGTGATCGAGAACGCGTTCGTGCTGGCGGCCACGCGCCGCTTGATTCGGCGCGCCGATGCCCAGCCCTTGGGCACAATACGCTCGCTGGCTTACTTTTTACCGGTGGTCGAGGAAGTCCTGAAACTGCGCGTCAGCCCGGATTACTTCGACTATCTCCGGCACAAAATCGCACGTGCCGGGGCGCCGCGATAATCTCGCCCCGGCGCCAACGACGCCACGCGCGCCTTTAGCGCGGATGATGGCAACGCAACACGCACGCCTCCGGCGTGGATGATATCGCGCTGTCTCCCACACGCCAGCAAACCCAACACGCCTTCGGCGTGGATGATGCCCCGATCCCGGTCCTGTTCCCAGCCCCGTTCCCGGAGTGGGTCACTTTACCTGAGCGCTACCGGGTCAGTCTTGCGTAGCGCCGAAG
>JBBIQR010000417.1:0-4101 GCA_037442245.1 Candidatus Solibacter sp.
CGGTCTCGTATCCGCCCGCATTGAGGTTTCCGGCGGCGAAGAGCGCCGACAGTCCTAATCCAACAGAAAGACTGCGAAAGAAGTTCTTCATATCCTATTCCCCTCTGTTGAACAACGCGCAGACGGCCTGAAAAAGGATCACAGAGCCGTGACGGAACTTACGCTTCGCGCAGGGCCACTACCGGGTCCACCCGGGTGGCGCGGCGCGCCGGCAGGTAGCTGGCGATCAGCGCGACCGCCGCGAACAGCAGCGGGCCGCCGACATAGGTCAACGGATCGGTGGCGCTGACCTGGTAGAGCAGGGTGGCGATCAGGCGCGCCAGCGCCAGCGACACCGCCAGCCCGAGCGCGATTCCGGCCGCCGCCAGCATGAGTCCCTGGCGCAGCACCAGCCGCAGGATGTCGGTGTGCGCGGCGCCGAGCGCGATCCGGATGCCCATCTCCTGCGTGCGCTCCGCTACCGAGTATGCGATTACGCCGTAGATGCCGATCAGCGAGAGGATCAGCGCGGTCGCCGAAAGCCCGCCCAGCAGCCAGGTAGTGAGCCGCGGCTGCGCGGCGCCGGCATCGAGCAGTTCCTGCATGGAGAGGACGCGCGTCACCGGCTGATCTTTGTCGATCGAGCGGATGCGCGCGCGCACCGCTCCGGCGAGCGCGTGCGGGTCGCCCGCGGTGCGCACGACGAGCGCGATATTGAGCGACACGAACTGAGCGATCGGCAGGTACAGTTCGGGCTGCACATCCTCGGTGAGGCTCTGGTTGCGCACGTCGCCGAGGACGCCGGCGATCTGGCTGGGGGCGGTCATGCGGCCGATTTGGATGTGGCGGCCGATGGGGTCGAGGCCGGGGAAGAAGCGGCGGGCGGTGGTCTGGTTGATGAGGACGACGGGGGGCGCATCCGCGTTGTCGTGCGGGGTGAACTCGCGTCCGCGAACGATGGGGATGCGCATGGCGGCGGCGTAGCCTTCGCTGATCTGGAGGAGGTTGAAGATGGGGCGTTGGGCGAGGGGGACCTCGGGCTGGCCTTCGGGCAGGGCGACGGTGAATCGCACCGGATTGATGGGGAGGGCGGTGACGATGGCGGCGGAGGAGACGCCGGGGAGGGCGCGCGTCCGGCGCAGAAGTTCCGCGGTGAAAGAACGGACACCGGCGGCGGAGGAGTTGCGCGCGCCGGGCAGGTTGATGGACATGGTGAGGAGGTTGCGGGAGTCGAAGCCGGGGCTGGCGGAGCTGAGTTGGATGAAGTTGCGGACGAGGAGGCCGGAGGAGATGAGCAGGACGGTAGAGAGCGCGACCTGGGAGGCGATCAGGACGGCGCGGAGGGAGCGGTGGCGTGGGCCGCCGGTGGCGCCGCGGCCTTCGGAGCGGAGGATGGTGTTGAGGTCGGGGCGGGAGATGTGGAGGGCGGGGATGAGTCCGAAGGCGAGTCCGGCGAAGAGGGAGACGGCGGCGGCGAAGGCGAAGACGGCGGGATCGGCGGCGATTTCGGAGGCGAGGGCGCGGGTGGCGGCGGCGCCGAGGATGGCGCCGAGGACTCCGGCGAGGGCGGCGGCGAGGAGGCTTTCGGCAAGCAACTGGCGGACAATGGCGCCACGGGTAGCGCCGATGGCGGAGCGGACGGCGATCTCGCGGCGGCGGTGGAGGGCGCGGGAGAGGAGCAGGCCGGCGACGTTGGCGCAGGCGGTCAACAGGACGAGGGAGACGGCGGCGAAGAGGACGAGGACGGCGGTGCGCACGCCGGAGACGATTTCGTCGCGGAGGATGCCGGCGTGAACGATGAGGGCGGGGTCGGCGTCGGGCATGCGGGGGTTTTCCCTGCGCCATGCCGCGGCGAGGACGTTCATTTCGGCCTGGGCGGCGGGGAGGGCGACGCCGGGGTTGAGGCGGGCGACGCAGAGGAGGTAGCCGACGCCGGATTGGATCTGCTGCGGGGTGAAGCCGTTGAGTTCGTCGGGGCGGGTGGTGTAGACATCGACGCCGGGGCCGAGGGGGACGGTGAACTCGAAGCCGGGCGGGGCGACGGCGGCGATGGTGTAGTCGCGGCCATCGAGGGTAAGGACGGAGCCGATGGCGGAGGGGGAGCGGGCGAAGCGGCGCTGCCAGAGGGAATCGCTGATGATGGCGGCGGGGGCGGCGCCGGGGCGGTCCTCCTCGGGGAGGAAGGAACGTCCCAGGGGGAGGGTGACGCCGAGGAGGCTGAAGAAATTCCAGGAGACGCGGGCGGCGGCGAGTTGTTCGGGCTCGCCGCGTCCGGTGAGGTTGAAGGTTTCGGGGGCGAGGGCGGCGATGGAAGAGAAGGAGCGGCTGCGGTCGCGGACCTGCTGGAAGCGGACCCAGGAGAGGGGTCCCTGGCGGACGTTCTGGGCGTCGAGGAGGACGAGGCGGGCGGGGTCGCGGTAGGGGACCTGGCGGAGGAGGAGGGCGTTGGCGACGCTGAAGATGGCGGTATCGGCGGCGATGCCGGTGGCGAGAGTGGCGACGGCGAGGGCGGAGAAGCCGGGATTGCGGGCGAGGGCGCGGAGTGCGAAGCGGAGGTCGTGGAAGGGCGAGGCCATCCCGGAGTTAGACGGCGCTGGAGCGGGAAGGTTGCGGGGGGAGGGGGCTGAAACATGCGGCGGGATCGGGAATGGCGGAGCGGCGGCGCCGGACCCGCCCGCTTAACTGCAACCGATTTGCCGAATACAACCGAATATGAGCCGTTTAAGGCAATAATCAGGCGATTCAACGATTCTCTAGTTGACACTGATTTGCAAAGAATGTTTTGATGATTCTTCGGAGAGCATTCGCAGACGGGACGCCGACCCATCCTATTCAGGAGTTTACGAGCCATTTCCATGAATCATGCCGGTTTCGGAGACGTCCGCTGTATTGGGTGGAAGCGCGCCTGCGCACGGGGTATCGTCCTGGCGTCCTTGATGCTGTCCACCTGCCGGGCCGAAGGCCCGTTCTTTATCACGTATACACACCAGATGGAGGAGCCGGGCAATCTGGAATTCGCCGCCAAGAACGTTTTTGGCGTACCGGGCGGCGCCAACCGTTTTGCCGGGGCGGCGGCGGAGTTGGAGTACGGAGTGACGGGATGGTGGACGACCGAGTGGTATCTCGACGGTCAATTTACGGCAGGTCAAACGGCCCTGTTTACCGGTTACCGGTGGGAGAACCGCTTCCGGCTGTTGGCGCGAGAGCACTGGATCAATCCGGTGTTGTATGTCGAGTTCGAGAACATCAATGGCGCCGATAAGACCCTGCTGGAGGTGGTGAACCACGACGGCAAGGAGGATTTGTCCGTGCCCAACGCGGAAGCCCGTTTAGAGAAGAAGCGCGAAGTGGAAGCCAAGCTCATCCTGGGCAGCTACTTCCACGGCTGGACGGTGGCCGAGAATTTTATCGCCGAGAAGAACGTGGCGCATGCTCCGTTCGAGTTCGGCTACGCGGCAGGTATCAGCCGGCCGCTGGCGCTGGCCGCTCGTCCGGAGCGGTGCAACTTCTGCGCCGAAAATCTTCAGGCCGGGGTGGAGATGTACGGCGGACTGGGCACGCACCAGGACTTTGGCCTTCCCGGGACCGCCCACTACGTGGCTCCCACGCTAGCGTGGACGATGGCGAACGGCGTGACATTGCAGGTATCGCCGGGGTTCGGCGTGACGGGGAGCAGCGCCGGTTTTCTGCTGCGATTCGGCGTCTCCTACGAGGCGGCACAAGTCGGGCGTGCGGCCTGTGCGCTGGTTCGAGGATGCCGCCCATGAAGCGGATGCGATGGATCGCAGGTTTAAGCGCAGTGCTGGCGCTGGCGGCGGCGGGGGCGGCCGGGAGCCTCATCGAGCGGGCGGCGGCCGGTGCGTCGCCGAGGACGAACCCGGTTGCAAACTCAGAGGAGGCGCGGCGCGCCGGCGCGAAGTTGTACGCCCGCAACTGCGCTTCCTGCCACGGCGCGAATCGCGAGGGGAGAGGCAAAGCTCCTCCCCTGGTGGGGCGGGAAGTGGTCGAAGCCGCGCCGGGGGCGTTATTCTGGATCCTGCGGAACGGCTCCTTGCGGAGTGGCATGCCTTCCTTTGCGCACCTCCCGGAACGCAGCCGGTGGCAGATCATCACCTTTCTGCA
>JBBIQR010000418.1:0-4090 GCA_037442245.1 Candidatus Solibacter sp.
AGACCGCATCGCTGATCGCCGGATTACGCGATCGGGCGGAGGACACGAACCTGCGGCTGGCGTCCATCCAGGAGTGGATCCGCGGCGATGCCCAGCCTTTTGCCGCGCGCCACCCGCACCGGGTCCTGCCGCTGCCGCCGGTCGCGGCGGGTCTGGAGTTGCGCGGCGAGGCGGAGCTGATGGAAATGGCCGCTGCGCTCGCGATACTCCGTCCGCTGGTGCCCTTCCCCTGCTGGGGCCACGACGCCGATCTGCACAATCCCGATCTGAGCTATCAGTTGCGCCGCTGGTTCTGGGTGCATTTCAATCGCCGCCGCGGCATCGCTCCGATCGTCGTACCGTGGCACGCGGGCACGCGGCTGCGCCTCTTTCTGGGCAACGATATCAGCGCGCAGATCTACATCGGCGGGTGCTGGGAGCCCAACGAATTCGCCTTTCTGGACCGCATCCTCCGTCCCGGCATGACCTTCCTCGACGCGGGCGCCAACGAGGGTGTCTACACCGTGTTTGCCGCCGCGCGGGTGGGCGCGGAAGGTTGCGTGATGAGCTTCGAGCCGAGCCGCCGGGAGCTGGAACGCCTGCGCTTCAACCTCGAACTGAACCGGCAGAACGTGCGCGTGTTCCCGGTGGCGCTGGCCGATGCCGAAGGCAAGGCCGAGTTGCAGATCGGCGGTTACCAGCATGAGCCGCACAACACTCTCGGCGGCTTCGCCTACGATATCGAGGCGGGCGGCACGGAAGCGGTCGAAGTGCGCCGCCTCGACGACATCGTGCGCGAGCAGGCGCCGGCGCGCATCGACCTGCTGAAAATGGACGTCGAGGGCGCCGAGACGCGCCTGCTCCGGGGCGCCGGCGGCACGCTCCGCAAGTACCGCCCCATCGTGCTGTTCGAGGCGCAGGAAGCCTCCCTGAAAAACCAGGGCAGCACGCGCGAGGAACTGGTGTCGCAACTGCGCGCGCTGGATTACACGATGTACGTTTTCGACCACCTGACGGGATTGCCGTGCCCGGTGCGGCCCGGCGAGTACGGCCACAACATGATCGCCGCGCCGGTGGAAAGCCCGCTGCCGCCCGAAGCGTTCTGGCCGTTGCCCGCGCCGGTTCAGAAATAGGGAAAAATCTTCAAACATCCGGCGCGGGACTGCGTATGAACCAGCATGGGATCGCTCCTCCGCAGCCTGAAGCACGCCGTGCGCCCGCTCGCCCGCGAGAAGGGTTTCACCGCCACCGTGGTACTGACCATCGCGGTGTGTATCGCGGCCAACACGGTCACGTTGGCGGTGGTCGAAAGCGTCCTGCTGCGCCCTCTGCCGGTACCGGAGGCGCGCTCGCTGCTGCTGATGGCGAACCGCTACCCCAAGGCGGGCGCGGATTTCGGCTACTATTCGGCGTCGGGCGATTACTACGACCGGCTGCGCGCGGTCAGCGCCTTCAGCGAGCAGGCGCTGTTCCGCACGGCGGGGCGCACGCTGGAAATCCAGGGCACGCCGCAGCGGCTGACAGCCATGCTGGCCACGCCGTCGCTCTTCCGCCTGCTGCGGGTGCCGCCGTCGCACGGGCGCGCGTTTTCGGAGGCCGAAGGCGAGACCGGGCAGGATAACAAGGTAATCCTCAGCGAGGGGCTGAGCCGGCAGTTGTACGCCGCTCCGGAATCGGCGCTCGGGCGCGACGTGCGCATCAACGGGCAGCCCTATACCGTGGTGGGCGTGATGCCCGCGGGCTTCAACTTCATCGATCCGGAGGTACGGCTGTGGCTGCCCGCCGCCTTCACCGCGGAAGAGAAGGAAACCCGCCACTCCAACAACTGGCAGAACATCGGCCGGCTCAAGCCGGGCGCGACGCTGCCGCAAGCGCAGGCGCAGGTGGATGCGCTGAACCGCGCGAATCTCGATCGCTTCCCCAAGTACAAGGATCTGCTCCTCAACGCCGGGTTCCACACGGTGGTAGTGCCGCTCGAGGACATGCTGGTCAAGCAGGTGCGGGGCGCGCTCTACCTGCTGTGGGGCGGCGCGGCGTTCGTGTTGTTGATCGGCGCGGTGAATGTCGCCAACCTGGTGCTGGCGCGCGCCACCCTGCGGCGCAAGGAATTCGCCACGCGGCTCGCGCTCGGCGCGGGGACCGGCCGGCTGATGACGCAACTGGTGACGGAGAACGTCCTGCTCGCGCTGGCGGGCGGCGCGGCGGGAGCCGGACTCGGCGCGGCGCTGCTCTCCGCCCTCGCCCATCGCGGCATCGAGACGCTGCCGCGCGCCGCCGAAATCCGGGTGGACGGCACCGTGGCGCTCGCCATGCTGGCCATCGCGGCGCTGGCCGGCATTTTCATCGGACTGATCCCCTCGGCGCAGGTGATGCGCGCCCGGCTCAACGAGGTGCTGCGCGAGGAGAGCCGCTCGGGAACCGGCGGACGGCGCGCGCGCAAGGTGCGGCAGGGGCTGGTGGTGGCGCAGGTGGGGCTGGCTTTCGTGCTGCTCGCCGGCGCCGGACTTCTGCTCGCCAGCTTCCGCCAGTTGCTCCAGGTGGACCCCGGATTCGACGTGCACGGCGTGATCACCGCGGCGACCGCGGTACCGCAGTCGCTGTATCCCAAGGACGCGGACGCGCGGCTGCTCATGGACCGCGTGCTCGAATCCATCCGCGGGATTCCCGGTATCTCCGCCGCGGGCGCCACCAGCACCATTCCCTGGAGCGGGGATCACAGCGACAGCGTCATTCTCGCCGAGGGCTACACCATGCAACCAGGGGAAAGCGTGATTTCGCCGGAGCAGATCATCGTGACGCCGGGCTACTTCGAGGCGATGCGTATTCCGCTCACCGCCGGACGCGCCTTCAACCAGCACGATAACGACACCGGTACGGGCGCGATCATCGTGGACGAGCGCCTGGCCCGCCACTTCTGGCGCGACCTCAACCCGCTGGGACGCCGCCTCTACTTCCCGCAGGACATCAACGACCTGTTCCGCATCGACGAGCACACCAAGTGGATGACGGTGGTAGGGGTCGCGCGCCCGGTCCGGACGGCGGACGTGGAGGGCAACGGCAATCCGGTCGGCACGTACTACATGCCCTACGCGCAGCGGGTGCAGCGCGGCTACGCGCTGGCCATCAAGACGTCCGGCAACGCGAGCGCCATCGCGGGCGCAGTGCGGGCGCGCTTCGCCGCGGTGGCGCCCAGCCTCGCGCTGTTCGACGTCCACACCATGGAGGAGCGCGGCGACCTGGCGCTGGCGTCGCGCCGCGCGTCCCTGACCCTGGCGATGTTCTTCGGCTTCCTCGCGCTGTTTCTATCCGGCATCGGCATCTACGGCGTGCTCGCCTACCTGGTGACGCAGCGGCAGCGCGAGATCGGCATCCGCGCCGCCCTGGGATGCACGGCGGGCGGCGTGATGAAACTGGTGATCGGGGAGGCGGTGTGGCTGGTCGCGGCGGGGCTGGTGCTGGGAGCGGCGGGCGCGGCCGCGCTGCGCCCGGTGGTCGCGGGCCAACTCTACGGCGTGAAGCCGCTCGATCCCGCGGTGATGCTGGCGGTGGTGGCCACGCTGGCGGCAGTCGGGTTGGGGGCGTGCGTCGCGCCGGCGCTGCGCGCCACCCACGTGGATCCGGCGATCACGCTCCGCGAGCAGTAGCGGCTATTGCGCCGGGGTGACTTCCACGAGGCCGCGGTCCGCGTCCACGCGCACGTGGTCGCCGGTGCGGATGAACTCGAAGGGGCTGCGCTCGAGGTCCGTGATCATGGGGATCGAGTTCACGATGCAGCCCAGGGCGGCGAGCGAGTCCACTTCGAGGTTGATGAACGCGGCGGGAGCGTTGCCCTCGAGTTTCGACAGATTCAGCACCATCGGGGTGGCGGAGGAGCCTTTGGTCGAGCGGATGACGAGCACCCGCCCGCGCAGTGAGCACCCCTCGAGCGGATGACCCACGGCGATCACGGTCCCCTTGACGGGATCGACCTCGCCCCAGAACGAAAGCATCGCGTCGGCCACCAGCGCCTCGCCTTCGGCGCATCCGCCGACCACGCCCCGCCCTTTCACCGCGATCTTAGTCATCGCCCAGCCACCTCCCGGCAATCGCGGCCCGGATGCACGGTCCGGTT
>JBBIQR010000419.1:0-4060 GCA_037442245.1 Candidatus Solibacter sp.
CGACTCCTGCCCGGTACGGAAGAGGCCAAAGACGGAGAGGCGATGGCAGCCGGACAACCAATTGATGAAGTCACGATGCTGCGTCGGAGGCTTGCCGAAGCGGAGGCGGCCCTCGGGCGCGAAACCGAAACTGCGGAGGACCAATTCAGGGAATTACTGGACGCATCCCCGGTGATGACCTGGATTTCCGGGACCGACGCAATGTGCACCTTCTTTAACCGCGCGTGGTTGGAGTACCGCGGGCGAAAGATGGAAGACGAGGTGGGTAACGGGTGGACCGGAGGTCTCCACCCCGACGACCGCGACCTCTGCCTGGAGACCTACCTGAAGGCATTTTCGGCGCGCCAGCCATTTCGGGTGCAGTATCGCCTGCAAAAGGCCACGGGCGAATTTGCGTGGGTGGAAGACCACGGATTGCCGCGGATGCCGAACGGCGCGTTTCTCGGGTTCATGGGAACGGCAATCGACATCAGCGACCGGCGGCGGCGGGCGTTCACGCCGGACGACCAGAGCGTGCGAATCGTGTTTTCGCTGACCGAACGGGAGCGTCAGGTGCTGGTGCTGATCGCCAACGGGAAGTCGACGAAGGATGCGGCGCAGGCGCTGGGAATCAGCTATAAGACGGCCGATTCGCACCGCAGCCGGATCCTCGAAAAGCTCGGGGTTCACGAGACCGCGAGCATGGTCCGGTACGCGATCCGCGCGGGACTGATCGAAGCCTGAGCGGCGCGGCGGGAGCGGTTGAAAGGCATCGTCCGCGGTACTCTGGAAGCGGTGACGATGCCTGAAAGCTTTCTGCGGCAGACAATCGAACTGGCGGTGGAGAACGTCCGTCGAGGCGGCGGTCCGTTCGCGGCGCTGGTAGTGCGCGCCGGGGAGGCGATCGCCACGGGCGTCAACCGCGTCACCCTCAGTAACGATCCCACGGCGCATGCCGAAGTGGTGGCGATTCGCGAGGCGTGCCGCGTGCTGGGCACGTTTCAACTGGCGGATTGCGATCTGTACGCATCGTGCGAACCGTGTCCGATGTGTCTGGGCGCGATTTACTGGGCGCGTCCGGCGCGCGTGTACTTCGCGGCATCGCGGGAGGACGCGGCGGCGGCGGGCTTCGACGACGACTTCATTTACCAGGAGATCGGACTGGCGGCGGAGGCGCGCCGCATTCCGATGCTGCGCCTGCGGGATGAAGCGGCGGCGCGGCCGTTCGCGGCGTGGCTCAAGAATTCCGCCCGCACGAAGTATTAGCGAGGCGGGGCGGGCGGGACCGCCGGATCGCGGAACGGTTCGGATGCCTGGTAGAGGCGGATTCTGCCTTCAATATCGGAAGCGAGTGCGAGGTTCCCCTGCTGAGCCAGCGCCAGAGCGCGGCGGGCGGTGAGGATGGCGTCGGCGAAGCGTCCGGATTCGGCGTAGGCGGCGGCCAGGGTATCCCACACGGCGGGATCCCGGCCGGCGGAGAGTTGGACGGCGCGCGCGGCGAGCGCCGCGGCCTGGTGTCCGTCGCGCACGGACGGATCGGGGCAGGTGGCGAGCGCCCAGGCGGCCTGGCGCAGGTTGGCGGCATCGCGCGTACCTTCGCGCCAGTGGGCGAGGGCATCGGCGGCGCGGCCGGAAGCGTAGAGGTCCTGGGCGAGGCGGTCGTGCGCCTCCTCGTACGCGGGCCGGATGGCGATGGCCTGCCGGTACTGCGGGATGGCCTCGCCGGGCTTTCCGGCGCGGTCGAGCGCGCGGCCCAGATGGAAAAACGCCGGGGCGTAGCGCGGGTCGAGCGCCAGGGCCCGGCGCAACCGGGCCTCGGCTTCGGCCGCGTGCCCCTGGTCGAGAAGCGCCGCGCCGAGGTCGCAGTGGGCGGGGGCGGAGAGGGGGTCGAGTTCGGCGGCGCGCCGCAGACTGGCGGCGGCGTCCCCGGCGCGCCCGCGGTCGAGCAGGAACCGGCCGAGGCGGTACTGGGCGGCGGCGTCCAAGGGCGAATCGGTGACGGCGGCGCGCAACTTGAGTTCCGCGCCTTTTTGCAGGTGAACGCCGGCCTGGGAGCGCTGTCCGGCCATCAGCAGGGCGTTGCCCAGGTTGGTTTGGGCCAGCGCATCCTCGGGCTGGATGGCGAGCACCTGCCGCCAGGCGGCGATGGCGTCCGCCAGGCTGCCCTGCTTCTGGAAGTACATGGCGCGATCGACCAGCTTGAAGTAATCGAGCGCAGGTCCTGCGATCTGGCGCAGGCCGCCGGGCGGAATATCGACGAACTCGGGCAGGTTGACGGCGCGATTGGCGGCGGCCGGGTTTTCGATCGGGATGGCGGGACTGTCGAGGCCGTTCTCATCGATGTGGGTGAGGAACATCCGGGTATAGGGGGAGCGGCTTTTCGAAGAGAAGACCAGCCAGCGGCCGTTAGGCGAGAAGCTGTGCCAGGAATTCATGAGCGGCGTATTGCAGCGCATGCGGCGGGCCTCGCCTCCGGCGGCGGGCACGATATAGAGTTCGCTATCGGGGCGCATGAGCAGACCGTTGCGCGACTTCACGAAGACGATCCAACGTCCATCGGGGGAGACCTTCGGAAAGGAATTGCTCATGCCGTTGGCGGAAGCGCCGGCGATGGGTTCGGGCACGCCTCCCTTGCCGCCGCGGAAGGGGATGCGGTAGAGGTCGTAGCGCAGGGGCAGTTCGTTGGGGTCGTTGGCGAAGCGGGCCAGCGGCAGTCCGGGGACGGCGGGGTCGCGGGCTTCGGCGCGGGCAAAGACGAGGTAGCTGCCATCGGGGCTCCAGACGGCTCCCATCTGCACGTAGCGGGGATCGTCGGCGCCGGGCAGGGGTTGGAGGATGCCGGTCTCGCGGCTGTACCACTCCAGAATTCCGCGCGCCGGGTAGAAGACCTGGAGGAACCGGTAGTCCTTGAAGTTGGCGACGTAGTAGTTGCTGGGGACCTCGCGCGCGCCGGGGGTCTGCAACGGATTGATGGTGGTCACCACGTGGCGTCCGGCGGGCGAGACCTGCGACATGAAGCCGACGCGCACGCTGCCTTTGAGCGGGCCCTGCGCGGTGCTCCATTGCACGAGGTCGCGCGTCTCCACCTTCATTTCCGGCTGAACCGGGGCGAGGATGTAAAGGCCGCGGTTATTGTTCAAGCCGTCGAGGTCCATCCCCATGACCTTGCCGCCGGCGGAGAAGGAGTGGCAGTTGGCGCAGACGGGCAGGTTTTCCATAACGACGCGGCTGGAGGGCTCGGCGAGGTTGCGGAGGCGCCATTTGACCAGGGGGATGGCGGCGGCGGCCAGCGGCTTGATGACGCCGCGCTCGACTTCGGAGGGCATGAGCGGGACGTCGCGGTAGAAGATGGGCGCGCCGGCGGGATCGCGCGAGGTCGAGATGCGGATGGCGGCGCGCGCTCCGGCCAGTCCGGTGATCGTCACGGTAGCGGGCGCGGAGACGGAGTGGCGCTTGATGGCGGCCCAGGTGACGGCATCGGGAATCCAGGTGTGGGCGGCGGCTTCCCCGGGGGCGAGTTGCGGCGGCTGGTTGGTGTCGGCGACGCAATCGGGATCGATGGGGCCGATACGCGGGGGATCGCCGGGCGATACGGCGTGGATTGCGGGCGCGCCGTCGGCGAAGGCGACCTCGATGCGCCAGGGCGGGGAGGCGGAGACGGCATCGCGCCACTCGAAGACGGGGGCGGTGATTTCGGGCGGAAAGACGCTGCCGTCGAGCGGGCGATCGATCACCAGGTCCGGTGAGGAGCCGGACGCGGCGGCGATGACGAAGGCCGCGGCGGCAACGGCGGCCAGCAGCTCGAAGGTGGGGATCGCCGGAGTCTTGCGCATGCCTGACCTCTGATTGGGCCTGTGATTTTCAGAGTATCAGAGCGTTTGCTGCTCGAAAGGGCTATGCGAAGCCCCATGCCCTGACGGCCGGCCTTCCGCTCCTTCGCGGCGCGCTGTTTGCCTAACCCGGAAAGGGCCCTCCCGCCGTGCTGCTGCTATTCCCGGTGGTTGTGTGGTCCATTACACGCTTTACACGTACTATTTCCGCCGCACGGAAATAGCCAGCCGCTATATAGCCACCATAAGTC
>JBBIQR010000420.1:0-4056 GCA_037442245.1 Candidatus Solibacter sp.
GGGCGGCCAGCAAGCCGGCGTAGCCGGTCGAGATCGTGTGATAGATGCGGGCCGGCGGCAGCGGGCAATCCAGTGTAGCAAAGAGGCCGCCGACGATGGCCCGCCAGCCCCAGAAATAATGCAGGAACGAAGCCGACGGCATCTCGATTGCGTACATATCCTCGACCAGACGCCACGCCACGGGCGAATTGAAGAGCGCTGGCAGCGGCAGACGCTGCGTGAATGGGCTGAGCCGGCGCTGCACCTCAGCCAGGCTCTGGACGCCGCCGTGCGTCGTCAATTCGCTCATGGCCTCGGCAAGGGCGTCGGTTGACGCGGGCACATGCAGGCGTTTGATCGGGCGGCTGCCGAAGTCCTGCAGGTAAACGTTATGGAAAGCGATGACGTTGTCCGGGCGGCGGAAACGAGGGCGATGCGTGCCGGCGCGCGGCAGCAAAGAGAGCACACTGAACGAAGTGCCGGGCTGGGTAGTGATCAGCCAGTCGATCCAGCTCGACACCCCGCCGGGCACGTAGGGGTAGGCCCCCTCGACCAGGATACAGACATCGGCAGCCTCCGTGGACTGCGCCGCCAGCCAGTCGGCAGACATGTCAGCCATGAACGCCTCCGCGGCTCGATGCCGGGGCGCCATCCGCTTCGGCCCTCACGGCGCGGAAGGCGTCGAATCGTCCCGTCCGCAGCAACTCGGTTTCCAGCACGCTTCGCTGGGCTGGATCGAGACCCGGCACGGCCGCGGCCGCCTCGCTCGCCAAGCGCGATATTTCGGTCTCCGCTGCTGCGCGATCGTCGTCCTCGATCAAGCCGGTCGCCAGCAGTTCGCGCATATGGGTGAGCGCCCCAACGCAGGCGCTGCCATCGGTCCGATCAAGCCCGCGCGCCGTTACAAGTGCGCGGCCCAGATCCCCCTTCAGCCCGGCGCGCACGCGGGTGGCAACCGCCGCAGCCTGGACGCGGACCATCGGCTCGCCGGTGACGAGGGCGGCCTTCAGGGCGGGGGCGTAGGCCGGCGAGAAGCGCCGGGCGATGAGGCCGAGCGCCGCCTGGCGCCACGCGAGCGAACCCTCCGACATGACCTCGGCGAAGGGGTGCGGCGGGAGTTGAGACGTACCGACTGCCCGCCCCATCGCCACCGTATCGGCGAGACGGGTGACGTCGTCGATATCGCCAGCCAGCGCGATACGGTCGTACCATGCTGCCAGTTGCTCGGGCCGCGTGCGCTGCCGGCGCCAGGCAAGCAGCGCCATGCAGGCAGCTGCGGCACCAAACGGCCCGGCGATCACCGTCGTCAGGATCGTAAGGATGCGCGCGCTGACGTCGCCCCCAACGGACCGCGACATCCAGACGTCATAGGTAAACCAGCCGGCTATGGCCACGTGGCCCAAGAGCCAGAGCCCCCAGGGCAACCCCGCCACAACTGCCAGCGCGAGCAACAGCGCCTCGGCAGCAGCAAGAATTGCCGCCAGGCGAATATCGAACCAGCCGGGTCTGCTGGCCGCATCGAGCGCGTCGTCTTGTGCCGCCATGTCACGACCCGGCCTTGGGCCGCAGCGCCACGGCAGCACCGCGATGATGCTCAGGTTCATCACCGCGTAAATCGCCGCCACCGCCACCACCGAATACAGAATCGACCGCGGAATCGTCCGCGCCGGCTCGCGCACTTCGTCGCCCACGTAGCAGATGTCGTAGTAGCCCATGTAGTCGTACATCGCGATCAGCATCGCCGATCCCAGCCCCGCCGCGAACCCGCGCGAGAACGTGAACGCCCCCACCGGAAAATCGAACGCCAGTCCGCGATGGAAGTGCGCCACTCCGCTGGCGATGATCCCGAGCACCGTCGCCAGCATCCCCACCCACAGCACCACCGTCAACCGCCCCACCGCCGTCACCCGGCGGTAGAGCAGCGCCACCAGCGTCACCCCCACCGCGACGCACACCGCGCGCGTGCCCAGCCACCCCATGCTCCGCCAGAAGTAACTCAGGTATTGCGCGAACCCGATGTACCCGGAGGCGATCTCCAGCGGTCCGCTCAGAATGAACTGCCAGATGAAGAGGAACGGCAGAATCCCGCCCCAGCGAGTTCCGCCGAACGCCGTCCGCAGGTAGAGGTACGTGCCGCCGGTTCCGGGCATGGCCGCCGCCAGTTCGCTCCACACCAGCCCGTCGCACAGCGCCAGCACCGCGCCCAGCAGCCACCCCAACATGCACTGCGGTCCGCCCATCGCCGCGATGATCAGCGGGATCGTGATGAACGGTCCCACGCCGACCATGTTGCTCATGTTGAGCGCGGTCGCCTGCAGCAGTCCGAATCCGCGGACCAGACTGCCGCCCGATGTCACCTGCGCGTCACTCGGCTTCAAGTCCGCAGTATACCGGGTGTGCCCTTGCCCTGTGCCGCTTGGTGACACAATATTTCTCATGAAGCACATCGCCGTGCTGCTCGCCGCCGCCGCCGTCATGCCCGACCTTACCCAACTCAAGCAGATGAGCGCGCGTTTCGCGCCCGTCCAACTCCACTACGAAACCGCCGGACTCTCCGCGGGCGACCGCAAGGCCCTGCCGAAACTCGTCGAGGCCGCGCGCGTCCTCAACCACGTCTTCATGGATCAGCTCTGGAGCGGCGACCGCGCGCTTTTCGAGAAACTCCAGAGCGACGCGACGCCGCTCGGCAAGGAGCGCGCCCATTACTTCTGGCTCAACAAAGGGCCGTGGAGCGATCTCGACGATCACGCCGCGTTCCTGCCCGATGTCGCCGCGCGCA
The DNA here is from genome assembly GCA_037442245.1 of Candidatus Solibacter sp. GTDB lineage: Bacteria > Acidobacteriota > Terriglobia > Bryobacterales > Bryobacteraceae > Solibacter. Next base: position 2,759 of record JBBIQR010000420.1, read on the forward strand.
AACCCGAGGGCGCCAACTTCTATCCCTCGGACATGACGCGGCAGGAGTTCGAAGCCTGGGTGAAGACTCTGCCCGAGGCCGAACACCGCGAGGCCACCGGCTTCTTCACGGTCATCCGCCGCGACGCCGCGCGCAAACTCACGATCGTCCCTTACAGCAAAGCGTACGCGGCCGACCTGGCGCGCGCCGCGGGCCTGCTGAAAGAAGCCGCCGCCCTGACCGGCAACGCCTCGCTGCGGGCGTTCCTCAACCTGCGGGCCGAGGCCTTCCTCTCCAACGATTACTACGCGAGCGACGTCGCCTGGATGGATCTGGACGCACCGCTCGATATCACGATCGGCCCGTACGAGACTTATAACGACGAGTTATTCGGCTACAAGGCCGCATTCGAAGCTTATGTCACGATCCGCGACGAGGCGCTGACCAACCGGCTGCACGAGTTCGCTTCGCGCATGCAGGAGATCGAGAACAACCTTCCCATCGACGCCCGGTACCGCAATCCCAAAATCGGCGCCGCTGCGCCGATCCGGGTGGTGAATGAAGTCTACGCCGCCGGCGACGGCGCCCACGGCGTCCGGACCGCCGCCTTCAACCTGCCCAACGACGAGCGCGTGGTGCGGGAGAAGGGCAGCAAGCGCGTCATGCTGCACAACGTTCAGGAGGCCAAGTTCAACTCCATCCTGAAACCCATCGCCGCCCGCGTGCTCCCCAAGGCGGCCCAGGGCGATCTCGATTTCGACGCCTTCTTCACCCACATTCTGGCTCACGAAATGACCCACGGGATCGGCCCGCACCAGAACGTACGGCAGAACCTGAAGGAACTCTACAGCGCGATTGAAGAGGCCAAGGCCGACGTCACCGGATTGTTCATGCTGCAACACCTGTACGATCACGGGATGCAGCACTCCGCGCGCGCCACCGAACAACTCTATACGACGTACCTGGCGTCGGCGTTCCGCAGTGTGCGGTTCGGCGTCACCGAGGCGCACGGACGCGGCATGGCGCTGCAGTTCAACTACCTCTCCGACAAGGGCGCGATCCATGCCAATGCCGACGGCACCTTCGCGATCGACGGCGCGAAGATTCAAGGCGCGGTGCGCGACCTGGCCCACGACCTGATGACCATCGAAGCGGAAGGCAACTATCGCGAGGCCAAGCGGCTGCTGGATACTCTGGCGGTCATCCGCCCGCCGATGCGGCGCGCGCTGGATGGACTGAAGGATCTGCCGACCGACATCGATCCGGTGAACGAAACCAATGAATAGCCGCGGCGCACGATGGGGGCGCGCCGCTCTCGC
>JBBIQR010000421.1:0-4040 GCA_037442245.1 Candidatus Solibacter sp.
ACGCTGCCGGTGGCTTCCAGGATCGCCTCGGAGGTGAAGTTCTCGCTCGCGATCAACTCAAGCTGGCCGTCCTGGCGGGCGATTTCCTTCTGGACGGCGTCGAAGACCTCGGGGTCCACCTGGGAGAGGGAGCAGGCCATGCGTTGGGAAGCGTTCATTGGTTCCTCCGGGAACGGTTACTGTTCGAGTTGGGCGATTTTGGCGACGCGGCGGGCGTGACGTCCGCCGGCGAACTGCGTGTCGAGAAACTCGTGGATAAACCGCATGGCGTGCTCCTGGTCGAGATACTTGGCGCCCAGGGTGAGCACGTTGGCGTCGTTGTGCTCGCGGGTGAAGTGGACTTCATCCTGATTCTGCGCCGGCGCGGCGCGCACGCCATCCACCTTGTTGGCGGCGATGGCCATGCCGATGCCGGTCGAGCAGACGAGGATGCCGCGGTCGCTGCGTCCGGCGGCCACGTCGCGCCCGACGGCCTGCGCAAAGTCCGGGTAGTCGCAGGATGCGTCGCTATCGGTGCCGAAGTCCACGACTTCGTGGCCTTCTTCGGCGAGTTGCCGCCGCAGGGTTTCCTTGAGGGAAAATCCGGCGTGATCCGCGCCAATCGCTATCTTCATAAGGGGGAGAAATCCGATTTTAACATGCTAGTCTGAAGGCCTATGGTGCGCTGGACGCGGAGTTTCATCCCCACCCTGCGGGAGAGTCCCGCGGGTGTCGAGAGCGCCGCCGAACGCCTGCTGGTGCGCGCCGGGTTCGTCCGCGCGGTCTCCACCGGCGTCTACGGGTATCTGCCGCTGGGCGCGCGATCTCTGGCGCGGCTGGCAGGCATCGCGCGCGAGGAACTGGCGGCGGCGGGCGGGCAGGAGATTGTGCTCGATGCCGCGGCCGCGGCTGAAATCGCGCGCGGCGAACTGCGCAGCCCCAAACAACTGCCGCAAATCTGGTATCGCGTCGAGACCCCCCTGCTGCGCGCGCGCCAATTCGCCGGGCTCGACGTGTACTGGTTCGGAGACGCGCGCGAGGCCGTGGAGGGCGCGCTGCGGCGCATCGCCGGGCGCGCCGGAGTGGCCGGTGAGTGGAGCAGGCACGGCGCTGTCGTGCTCGACGATGCCGGCGCGGACCTGGCTGCCGCGTGTTCCGGGTGCGGCGCCGCGGCGCCGGCTGGTCTGGCGGACAGCGTGCCGCAAGCGGCGCCGCCGGACCCCGAAGGCGAGCTTTCACCGGAGCCGTTCCCCACGCCCGGCCAGAAGACCATCGCCGATATCGCGCGCTTCACGGGCCGGCCCGAGGCCATGCAGATGAAGAGCCTGGTGCTGGTGGCCAATGGCAAGCCGGTGCTGGTGCTGCTGCGCGGCGACCACCAACTGAGTCACGCCCGCTTCACGGCGGTCTCCGGCGACCCCAACTTCCGCCCCGCCGCGCCGGAAGAACTGGTGAAATGGTTCGGCGCCTCGGCCGGTTCGCTGGGACCCATCGGCGCTCACTCCGTCCCCGTCTGGATGGACCGCGCGCTGGAGGGGAGGCGCAACATGGTGTGCGGCGCCAATCGCGACGATTTCCACCTGCGCCACGTCACTCCGGGCAAGGATTTTCAAGCGGAGATCTTCGACCTGCGCGAGACCGCCGCCGGCGACGCCTGCCCGTCCTGTGGCGCTCCTCTCGCCATCCGCGCCGCGGTGGACCTCGCCCGCATCTCCGGCTCCGGCGCGCGGCTCTCGCTCGAACGCCTGCTCACGCGCGCCGCCGATGCCGGTCATGACGCCGACGGGATGGTCCTGCCGCGCGCCATCGCGCCGTTCGACGTCATCGTAACGGACGCGGGCGCCGCCGAAGCCGCGCTCTCGGTGTGCGGCGCGCTTTCCTCCGCGGGGTTCGATGTCCTGCTCGACGACCGCGACGAGCGCGCCGGCGTCAAGTTCAAGGACGCCGATCTGATTGGAGTGCCGTGGCGGGTCACCGCCGGAAGAAAGGCCGTGGACGGAATCGTCGAGGTGGTCGAGCGGCGCGCCCGCACGCGCACGGACGTGCCCCTGGCAGGGGTCGCGGACTATCTTCGCGAGGCGTGTTCCGGATCCTGATTTAGCTTGCCCCCGAAACGCAGTGTGACATCGACGGTGTGGCTGGCTTCGTTCACCTTGACTTCCGATTTTGTTTGTCCAAGGTTGTCGAAGAGGCCCTGTTCGCGAATCCGGGACAGGAAGTGATCCGGATACTCCGGGTTGAAAACCTTCCCTTCCTTCAACACCCAAATCCGGCTGATCTCCGCCTCTCCGTTAAGGTCCAGCCCAACCAGGGACAACTTCCCCATGGTGTACTGTGCACCCGGCTCAATTCGCACCAACACGTCCACGGTCCGCTTGGCGTCGTCGATCGAGCGTTCGCCGTTCACCTTGGCGTCGAGGTAGCCGGCGCGGCGGACGGCGAGGCGAATGCGGTCGTACCCGTCGCCGACGCGGCTGAAGTTGGCGATATCGCCGGTCTTGAAGTCCCCGGTTTTGAGCAGCGCCGCCGGATCGAGCGGGCTCGGCGGCGCGATCGAGACCCTGCCCAACTGATACACGGCGCCCTCGTCCACTTTTACGAAGACGCGGACGCCCTCGACGTCCTTCACCGGTTCGGCGCGCACCTCCGGGAACGCGACGCGCAGGCGCCCGCGCTGTTCGTAAACCGGCCGCACGCTCACGTTGAGGATCTCGCGGAACCCGGCCTCGGTATAGGGGGCGCCGATGGCCACGCCGTGGATCGCCTCCCGCAGCACGTTCTGCGGCACAACTTCGTCGCCGCTGAACGTGACTTCGGCGACCCGCGGCAACCCGCGCGCCGGGCGAATCACAATGGCGAAGTGCTCGCTGGTCAGCGCCACCACTTTCGCCGCGACCGGCTCGCGGATGCCCCTGGTTGCCAGGTACTGCTGGACCATCGCGGTGTAGCGGTCGAGCACGTTCTTCGTTGCAGGCATGTGGGTGCGCGAAAAGAGCGGATCGCCCGCCGCCAGGGCGGCTTCGAGGTCGCGGTCCGGGACTCCGAGGTCTTCGAACCGCACCGGGAAGGCGGGTTCGGCTTCGGTGACCTGGAAGGAGGCGGCGAAGCCTTGTTTGTCCGGCCCGGGCGCGAAGCGGTAGCCCACCGTTTCGAAGGCCCCGCTGGCCATGAGGCGCTCGCGCGCGGCCTCGAACTCCTCGCGTCCGGCGGTCTGCCCGGCCTTCAATCCAGCGGCCGCCACCACCTGCTCCCGGGTGTAGAGATGGTTGCCCTCCACCGCGATGCTTTCGATGGGCCACTTGCTTTCCGCCGCTTTTTTCGCCGGCGGACGCGCGGTCTGCGCCGCCGCCGTGGCCACGCAAACCAAAACCAACCCCAGCCTCATTCCTCCATGGTAGACTCTCCGGGTTCGGGATAGGCCGGAAGATGCCTGTGATGGCTGTGTAACCCGGTTTGACCGGGAACTCTGGGCTACCCTATACTGGAATGGAAAATGGTTTACGTTCTGTTGTGGATCGTGCACATCGTGGTGTGCCTGTTTTTGATCGTGGTCGTGCTGCTGCAGAGTGGCCAGGCCGCTGACCTTGCGGGCGCGTTCGGCGGGATGGGTTCTCAGACCGCTTTCGGGCCGCGCGGGTCGGCTACGCTTTTATCAAAGGCCACCACGGCCTCGTTCATCATCTTCATGGTGACGTCGCTGGCGTTATCGATCATGGCGACGAGGAGCGCGGGATTGGGAACCTCGGTGCTGCAGACGGCGCCGGCGTCGGGCTCGCCGTCGAAGTCGTCGACCCAGGTTCCAGTGCCGGTACAAATTCCGGGGACGTCTCCGGCGCAGTCGCCGGCCAACGGAACGACCGTGCCGTTGAACCTGCCACCGCGGCCCACAACGCAAGGCGCGCCGCAGTCGTCGGCACCGGCGAAATCGGCTCCGGCCCCGGCTCCTGCCGGAGAGAAGAAGTAGCTCCACCTGCGGAGGTGGCGGAATTGGCAGACGCACTAGCTTGAGGTGCTAGCGGGAGCAATCTCGTGGGGGTTCAAGTCCCCCTCTCCGCACCATA
>JBBIQR010000422.1:0-4010 GCA_037442245.1 Candidatus Solibacter sp.
TGGAGAAGGCGCAGAAAGAGTATTACCTCAACGAGAAGATCAAGGCGATCCAGAAGGAACTGGGGCGCGGCGAAAAGAGCGAGATCGACGAGCTCAAGAAGAAGATCGAGACCGCGGGCATGACGGCGGACGCGCAGGAGAAGGCCATGGCCGAACTCAAGCGCCTGGAGAACATGCCGCCGATGAGCGCGGAGAGCACGGTGAGCCGCAACTACCTGGACTGGCTGCTGGCGGTGCCGTGGAAGAAGAAGTCGAAGGAGATCCGGGATCTCAAATTCGCCGAGCAGGTGCTGGAAGCGGACCACTACGGGCTGCAGAAGATCAAGGAGCGCATTCTCGAGTTCCTGGCGGTGCGGCGGCTGGTGAAGAATCCGAAGGGGTCGATCCTCTGCTTCGTGGGGCCTCCGGGCGTGGGGAAGACTTCGCTGGGGATGTCGATCGCCAAGGCGACGGGGCGTAAGTTCGTGCGGTTGTCGCTGGGCGGGGTGCGCGACGAAGCGGAGGTCCGCGGGCACCGGCGCACGTACATCGGCGCGCTGCCGGGGCAGGTGATCCAGATGATGAAGAAGGCCGGGACGCGGAACCCGGTGTTCATGCTGGACGAAGTGGACAAGATGTCGATGGATTTCCGCGGCGATCCGAGCGCGGCTCTGCTGGAGGTGCTGGATCCGGAACAGAACTACATGTTCATGGATCACTACCTGGACGTGGAGTACGATCTCTCGCAGGTATTCTTCGTAGCGACGGCGAACGTGATGCACACGATTCCGCCGGCGCTGCAGGACCGCATGGAAGTGATCCGGCTTTCGGGCTACACGGAGCTGGAAAAGATGGAGATCGCCAAGCGTTTCCTGGTGCGCAAGCAGATGGAGGCGACCGGTCTGGGGGCGAACCAGATCGAGTTTCAGGACGATGGATTGAACGCGTTGATCCAGTACTACACGCGGGAGAGCGGCGTGCGCAACCTGGAGCGCGAAGTGGGCAACGTGTGCCGCAAGGTGGCGCGGCAGGTGGTGAACGCCGAGAGCGGCAAGCAGAAGACCAAGCCCGCCAAGACCGTGATCAACGGCGCGAAGGTGCCGGAGTTGCTCGGACCGTGGAAGTTCCGCGACCTGCAGACGGATAAGAAGAGCGAAATCGGCGCGGTGATCGGGCTGGCGTGGACGGAAGTGGGCGGACAGATTCTCACGACCGAATGCACCCTGATGGAAGGCAAGGGCAAGCTGACGGTGACCGGCAAGCTGGGCGAGGTGATGCAGGAGAGCGCGCAGGCGGCGATGAGTTACGTGCGCTCGCGGGCGATGCATCTCGGGCTGCCGCGGGATTTCTACCGCAACCTGGACATCCACCTGCATATTCCGGAAGGGGCGATTCCGAAGGACGGGCCATCGGCGGGAATCACGATGGCGACGGCGATTGTCAGTGCGCTGACGAGGATTCCGGCGCGCGGCGACGTGGCGATGACGGGGGAGATCACGCTGCGCGGCAAGGTGCTGCCGATCGGGGGGCTGAAGGAGAAGTTGATGGCGGCGCACCGGCACGGGATTGTGGAAGCGATCATGCCGCGGGAGAACGAAAAGGACATCCCGGACATTCCGGACGCGATCAAGACCACGATGAAGCTGCACTTCGTCGATTCGATGGACGAGGTGTTGAAGATCGCGCTGGAGCGGGAGATTACAGCGCTGCCGATGCCTGCGGCGGCGGCGGTGGAAGTCGCGCCGCCCGCCGGGGAGACGATCGCGCATTGAGATCCGCGGGGCGGGCAAGCGCCCGTTCCCGCGCTTAGCGAGCCAGTTCCTTGAAAGCGGAATTTGTAGTAAGCTCAGGCAAGCCGGATTCGTTCCCGCGGGACCGCCTGCCCGAGATTGCATTCTTAGGGAGAAGCAACGTAGGAAAGTCCAGCCTGATTAACGCCCTCACGGGCAGCAGGAAGCTGGCTTTCACAAGCAGTACACCGGGGCGAACACAAACGATCAATTTTTACCGGATCGACGGGAAACTGTACTTCGTCGATCTTCCCGGGTATGGATATGCCCGGGTGCCCGCGGAGTTCGCGGGCCAATGGAAAGTTCTGATTGAGGAATACTTGCGGAATAGGGAAACCTTGCGGCTCTCCTGCCTGATTCTGGACGCCCGCCGCGGCTGGATGGAGCATGATCTCGATCTGAAGCGGTGGCTGGACCATTACGGCAGGCCGTACCTTGTGGTAGCCACAAAGACCGATAAGTTAAATCAATCTGAGTTAGAGCACGGTATGCGCGCCATCCGGGAGGAGGGCGTGGAGCCGATGCCGTTCTCGGCCGTCAAGGGCCGGGGAGTGAGGGAAATTTGGCAAGCAATCACGACAACACTTCAACCACGGTAGGCAACGGCCTGCCGCAGGAACAGATCGAAAAACCCACCGAAAAAGCGGCCGAGAAGGCCGTCCCCGCCGAAACCGAAAAACCTGCCAAGAGCTCGGAGAAAGCGGAGAAAGGACCGGGCGAGAAGGCCGAGCGCGCGGCCAAAGCCGCTCCGCCGGCGGCCGCCGACGGGAACAAGACCGAGAGTAAGGCCGCCGAGCCCAAGCCCGAAGTGAAGGAAGCGAAACCTCCGAAGCCGGCGGCGGAAGCCAAGCCGGCCGAGGCGGCCAAACCGCCGGCCGAAGCGAAACCGGCTGCCGCGCCTCCGGTAAACGCGAACGCAAACGCGGGTGCAGGCGCGAGCGCGAACCCCGATGCCGCGGCGGCCCTCGCGGCCGGCGAGCCCGAGGGTCACCTGGGCGCGCAACGGCGCAAGCAGGGGGCGGCGCAGGCTGCCAAGACGGGAACCCCGACGCTGGACCTGGTCGAGCTCAAAGACATGAGCATCCAGAAGCTCAACCAGGTGGCCAAGGACATGGGAATCGCCGGCGCGGCCGGATTGCGCAAGCAGGAACTGATCTTCAAGATCCTGCAGACGCAGGCGGAAAAGAGCGGGCTGATTTTCAGCGAAGGCGTGCTGGAGTGCCTGCCGGACGGATTCGGATTCCTGCGCGCACCGGAGTACAACTACCTGCCGGGGCCGGACGACGTGTACGTGTCGCCGAGCCAGATCCGCCGCTTCGACCTGCGCACGGGCGATACGGTGAGCGGCCAGATTCGTCCGCCGAAGGAAGGCGAGCGCTACTTCGCGCTCATCAAGGTGGACGCGATCAACTTCGAGCCGCCGGAGGAAGCGCGCAACAAGATCTTCTTCGACAACCTGACGCCCCTGTATCCGAACCAGCGGCTGCGTCTGGAGACCGTGCGGGACAGCTACTCGGGGCGCGTAATGGACCTGCTGACGCCGATCGGCAAGGGGCAGCGCGGCCTGATCGTGTCGCCGCCGCGCACCGGCAAGACGATGCTGCTGCAAGCGGTGGCGAACTCAATCACCACGAATCATCCGGAAGTGACCCTGATCGTATTGCTGATCGATGAGCGGCCGGAAGAAGTGACGGACATGCAGCGCAGCGTGCGGGGCGAGGTCATCAGCTCCACGTTCGACGAGCCGGCGACGCGGCACGTGCAGGTGGCCGAGATGGTGATCGAGAAGGCCAAGCGGCTGGTCGAGCATAAGCGCGACGTGGTGATCCTGCTGGATTCGATCACGCGCCTGGCGCGCGCGTACAACACGATCGTGCCTCCGTCGGGAAAGGTGCTCTCCGGCGGCGTGGACTCCAACGCGCTGCAGCGGCCGAAGCGGTTTTTCGGGGCGGCGCGCAACATCGAGGAAGGCGGGTCGCTGACGATCATCGCGACAGCGCTGATCGATACCGGCAGCCGTATGGACGATGTGATCTTCGAAGAATTCAAGGGCACGGGCAACATGGAAATCCACCTCGAGCGGAAGTTGGTGGACAAGCGCGTGTTCCCGGCGATCGACATCAACAAGAGCGGCACCCGCAAGGAAGAACTGCTGCTGCCCAAGGAAGAGCTCAACCGCGTGTGGATCCTGCGCAAGGTGCTCAACCCGCTGTCTCCGGTGGAGACGATGGAGTTGCTGCT
>JBBIQR010000423.1:0-3994 GCA_037442245.1 Candidatus Solibacter sp.
GAGATCCGGTGGCCGGACGGGGCGCGGGAGACGCGGGTGGGGCTGGCGGCGGACCGGGTGTATACGGTGACGGAGGGGGCGGGGCGGTAGGGCAAGGGTTATGGATAACCACGGAGACGCGAAGGCGCGGGGAAGAACGCACGGTACATCTGTGACCGCGGGCGCACGGCGTGCGGTGAAATGAGCGGCGGCACAGCCGAGTGTTCTAAACTAAAAGATTCATGTCTAAACTCTTGGAGGGCAAGTTCGCCCTCGTCACGGGCATCGCAAACCGGTGGAGTCTGGCCTATGCCATCGCGCAGGCGTTCGCGCGCGAGGGCGCTACCCTGGCCCTGACCTACCTGGGAGACCGGCAGAAGATCGCGATCGAGGAGTTGGCCGGCGATTTGCATGCCGCCGCCATCCTGCCCTGCGACGTCACCAAAGACGAGGAATTGGCCGACCTGACCGACGCGCTGCGGGAACTCAACCGCCCGCTGCACGCCGTGGTGCACAGCCTGGCGTTCGCCAATCGCGAGGACCTGAACCGGCCGTTCGTCGAGACCAGCCGCGACGGCTTTCTGCTGGCGCAGAACGTAAGCGCCTACTCGCTGGTGGCGCTGGCGCGATCCACCGCGCCGCTGATGACCGAAGGCGGCTCTCTTAGCACCCTGACCTACCTGGGTGCGACGCGCGTGGTGCCCGGCTACAACGTGATGGGCGTGGCCAAGGCGGCGCTCGAATCGTCCATGCGCTACCTGGCCAGCGAACTCGGCCCGCGCAACATCCGGGTCAACGCGATTTCCGCGGGCGCCGTGAAGACCGCGTCCGCGCGCGCCGTCAAGGACCTCTCCAGCATGTTGGAGAAGGCTCCGGAACGCGCGCCGCTGCGGCGCAACACCGATCCCGCCGAGGTCGCCGATACCGCCGTGTTCCTGGCCAGCGACCTGAGCCGCGGCGTCACCGGCAACTGCATCTTCGTGGACGCGGGCATCCAAATCCTGGGCGCTTGAGTTCCTCCGCGCGCCGTGTGTGCGCGCAGCCTGTAATAATAAGGGTTCGGACCGATTATGAAAGTGGAAGTTGTCCTCACCGAATCAGACCTGACGGAGGAGTTCGCGGAGGCGGTCGAGGCTCGCGACCTGCCCGAGAAGTTCTTTTTCTGGTTCCCGCGCTCCGCGTCGGAGTGGTCGCGGCTGGCCGCGGACGCCGAACTCTACGGCGGCTTGCAGGAATCGTGGAAGGAGATCTGCGCCGCCGCCCCGGAGATCGCGCGCCACTTCGGCGGCAAGGTCCCGCTGATCAGTTTCGGCGCGGGCGACGGCGCGCGCGACCGAATGCTCGCGCAAAGCCTGGGCGACGCCGGTTGCGACGTCCGCTATTTCCCGGTGGACGCCAGCCAGACCATGCTGGAACTGGCCTGCGGCGGCGCCGAGGATGCCGACATCGAAACCGTCGGGATCAAGGCCGATATCTCAAGTCCGGTGCACCTCGTCTACGCTGCCGACGCGGCCGATCCGCCGCGCCTGTTCCTGTTCTGCGGAAACACCATGGGTTCGTTCGACCCGCTGGCGGAGATCCGCTACGTGACCCAATCGCTCAAGCCGGAAGACCGGCTGATCGTCGACGGCGAGTTGTGGGACGAAAAGGCCACCATGAGCCGGCGCGACAATCCCAAGGCCCGGCGCTTCCTTTGCGCGCTGCTGGCCAACGTGGGCATCGCGCCGACAGACGGCGAGATCCGCTTCGACCACAAACTGGACTCGCGGCACGAAGGCCTCCACCTGGTCACGCGCTATTTTCACGCGGCGCGCGACCTCTCCGCGACGGTGGCCGCCGAAGAGATCGCGCTCGAGCGGGGCGAGCGCATCGGCATGAACTTCCAGTACGTCTACACCGCCGCCGCCTTCCGCTGGCTGCTGCAGGAGCACGGCGGGCTGGAGATCGAGCGCGAATATTTCAGTTCCGACGGGCGCTTCCTTACGGCCGTGTGCCGCAAGTAGCCCGTGCTATCCTGAAGCCGCGTGAAGATTACCGGCGTACGCGCGTTCCTGCTTTCGTGCCCGTTTCCAGAGGCTCTGCGCCTGCCGTTCCACGGCGGGGTGCGCACAATCGTGAAGCGGGACGCGATGCTGATTCGCGTCGCCACCGATAGCGGCATCACCGGCTACGCGCCCGGACCGGGCAGCGAAAACGCGCGGCGCCTGATTCACGACGTGATCGGACCCTTCCTCGAAGGCCGCATCCTGGCCGACCCGGACGCCCTGCGCGTGCTCTTCATGGAAGGTCCGGGCGAGAACGAGGACGCGGCGCGGATCTACTGCGCGGTCGAGATCGCGCTCTACGATCTGGCCGGTAAAGCCATGGGCCTGCCGGTTTCGGAGATGATCGGCGGGCGGGTGCGCGACCGCATCCGGCTCTACGGCAGCGCCGGAATGTATATGCCGCCGGAAGGCTACGCGGCGGAAGCGGCGGCGATCCGCGCGGCCGGGTTTCGCGCCTACAAGATGCGCCCGGCGGGGGGGCCGGAGACCGACCTCAAAACCGTGGAACTGCTGCGCCGCACCCTGCCCGACCTTGACCTGATGGTGGACGCGCACACCTGGTGGCGCATGGGCGACCGCGGCTACTCCGAATGGGAAGTGGAGCAACTCGCCGAGGAGATGGGCAAGTACGGCATTGCCTGGCTGGAGGAGCCGCTGCCGCCCAACGACCACGCCGGTTACGTACGCCTGCGGCAGAAGGATCTGGTGCCGCTGGCCAGCGGCGAACACGAACCCGACGAGGACGGCTTCCTCGACCTCGTCGCCACGCAGGCGGTCGAATACGTGCAGATGGACGTCTGCTGCCAGGGCGGTTACGCGCTCGGCCGGCGCCTGGTGGCGGAAATCGCGCGTCAGGGATTGAGCTTCGCGTTTCATAGCTGGGGTACCGAGCTGGAAGTGATCGCCGCGGCGCACCTGGGCATCTGCTGGCCGCAACTGGTGGTCGAGTATCTCGAATACCCCTGCTACACCGATGGCGGCGCGCCCGGCATGTATCCCTTTCCCGCGGCGCGCGGGATTCTCAAGGACCCGCTCGAAATCGAGCGCGGCGACCTGCTGGTGCCGCGCGCTCCGGGATTGGGCGTGACCGTGGATGAGAGCGTGATCGAACGCTACCCGTGGGTGCCCGGACCGTGGTCCTACTTCGAGATCGCCTCGCCGCACTCCCGCCGCGCGGTGACCGGCGATCACTCGATCCCCTGGAGCGGGAAATAGCCGCCGGGCGGCGCTACTCGCGGATTTCCACGATGGTCGCTCCGGCTCCGCCCTCCGAGGGCGGCGCGGCATAAAAGCGCGCGACGTGGGGATGGTGGCTGAGCAACTCCGCGATCGTCTTCTTGAGCACGCCCATGCCGTGGCCGTGAACGATGCGGACCCGGCTGGCGGTGGCCATCACGGCGCGGTCGAGGAATTCGTCCACCGCGTCGCGCGCCTCTTCCGCCCGCTGCCCGATCACGTTGATTTCCTGGTGTACGGGCGCCAACTCCGGCGCCGGGCGGAAGCTGACGTTCTGCGGCAGGCGGGAGCGCGCGGGCGCGCCGGCTTCGGGCAGGACCTCGATCACGTCGTCGAGCGAGACCTGCATTTTCAGAAATCCCGCCTCGACCTCGATGCGGTCGTTGCCCAGCTTGCGGCGCACCCGCGCCGGCTCGCGCACATCCTTCAGACGCACGCGCGCGCCTTCCTCGATCTGCGTTTGGCGCGCGCGGCGGCCAAACAGCGGGCGGCCTCTGCCCTGCCTGGCAAGGTTGTCGTGCATCCGGTTTTTGTGCGCTATTTTTTCGAAGGCGACCTTACCGCGACCCTCACGCCCATCTTGCAGGGAATCGAGACTCGCCTGTCCTGGCAGCCGCAAAGTCAGTTGCCCTTAAGCGAACGGATCGTTAAAGCCGGGCACGCTTTGCTTGCGCTCAAGGAAATTGAATACCTCGGCGTGTCGCAATCGGCCGGAACGACCGAACGGCTTGCGC
>JBBIQR010000424.1:0-3974 GCA_037442245.1 Candidatus Solibacter sp.
AGTGAAACGCACCCTCCTATCCCTCGCTCTCGTGCTGCTCCTGGCTGCGTTGGCGCCAGGGCAGCGCACGCCGCGCGGTTTCCGCGGAGGCTCTCGCGCCGATGCCTTGCCCAAGGGCGGCTCCGGCGCCGAACAGAAGGTCCTTGCCGCCATCGATCAGGCCCAGCGCGACGGCACCATGTTCCAGAATGTGCCCGTGTCCGATGGCCGTATGCTGCGCCTGCTCGCCGAAACCTCGGGCGCGAAGAACGTGGTCGAGATCGGCACCTCCACCGGCATCTCCGGCATGTGGCTCTGCCTCGGTATGCAGAAGACCGGCGGCCGCCTGACAACCTTCGAGTACGATAGCGGCCGCGCCGCCACCGCCCGCCGCCACTTCCAGTCGGCCGGTGTGGACACGATGGTCACGCTGGTCGAAGGCGACGCCCATCAGACGCTCGCCCGCCTCCAGGGCCCCATCGACATGGTCTTCATCGACGCCGACAAGGACGGCTACCTGGATTACCTGCACAAACTCCTGCCCCTGCTGCGTCCCGGCGGGCTGATTCTGGCGCACAATATCGGGATGGCGCCGGACTACGATCAGGCCGTCAACAGCGATCCCGCGCTCGATACCGTCTACTTCTCCGTCGGCGAAGGCATGGCCATCACGCTCAAGAAGCGCTGACCCGGCTCACTCCATCCGCCACGGAGAGAACCACGTCTTCAAGTGCGCGGTGGCCCACCCGGCGCCTTTGTCCGCGTGGCAGCCGCCGCACCCGTCCGGGATCTTCAGCCGCGCGCCCTCGGCCGGCGGAATGAACCGGAACGTGTGCGCCCGCACGTTCACGTTGGCGATCGTCTGCTCGATGGCCGGCATGTGGCACGCGATGCACTCCCCGCCGCTCGAACCCGCCCTGTGATGGGTGTGCGCTTCGATGCTCCCTCCCCGCGGCCCGTTGGGCGAGTTCGGCCCGTGGCACTCCAGGCACATCGCGCGCGCCGGCTTGATCAGGTCCGCGTTGTTCGCCGTCCCGTGTACGTCATGGCAACTGAAACAGGCGATCCCGTGCGTGTACATCGCGCTCTGCACGAAATCGTTGCCCTGCATCCGGTTCTTGTGCGCGGTGCCGTCCGCGAAATGGGTGAACGTCGTCTCACCCAGCTTGTGATCCTCGAGCTGCCAGAACTCTTCCAGCCGCCGCCCCGGCTCGTAGCCCACCGGCCAATCGTAGTAGCGGCCCCCGATCGGGTTCGTGCGCGGCCGCCCCTGCGAGTGGCACTGAATGCACGCGTCGCTCGCGTGCGCCGCATCCACGCGCGCCGGATTCACGATATTGGCGCGGCTCGGATGCGCCGCGTGCGCCGCGCCCGGCCCATGGCACTTCTCGCAGCCCACGTTCCACTCCGTCACCTGGTGCGTCTCCACGTTGTAGTTCACGCTGTGGCAGCCGTCGCAGAGCGGACCCGTCGGCCGCTGCATGTTGTCCGCCGGATAGTACGCCACCCACCAGTCCGCCCCCTTCGGCGCCTGATACGGCCGCCAAACCTTGTTGACGATGTCCCACTGCGCCCCCAGCGGATAGTAGTCGTTCCCCACCCTGGTGAAGTACCGCTGCTTCCACTTACTGCCGTAGACGAACGCGATATCCTCCCGCTGGAAATGGACCAGCGGATCAGCCTGCGCAAGGTCGGGAAGAATGGCATCGGGGTGAACCCGCGGGTCCCGCACCACGTTGGCCATCCGGGTCTTGCTCCAGCGCGCGTAGATTTCGCCGTGGCAATCGCGGCACCGGACGGAACCGGTGTACTGCGCGTGCAGCGCCGCGCAGAAAATCAGGGAGGACCACACAACCCGGAACATGCGCCTATTTTAGTGGACGCGGGCCGCCTCCGTTCCGTGCGCTATCATAAGCTCCCGGAGTCAGAATATGAAACCTCAGGATGTCTCGCGCCGGCACTTCTTCTTCGGCTCGATCCTTGCAGGAGCGGTCCCGCGCGCGGGGTTCGGCAGCGTTCCCTCCCTCAAATCCCTCGGCTATAAATCCCCCAACGAGAAGTTGAACATCGCCGCCATCGGCGCCGGCGGCAAGGGCGCCAGCGACATCGCCGGCTGCGCCGCCAGCGAGAACATCGTCGCCATGGCGGACCCGGACGACCAGCGCGCCGCCAAGACCTTCGCCGCCCATCCCAACGTGCCGAAGTACAAAGATTTCCGCCGCATGTTCGACAAGGAAACGGCCAACATCGACGCCGTGCTGGTCTCCTGTCCGGACCACCTCCACGCCACCGCCGCCATGTGGGCCATGTCGCGCGGCAAACACGTCTACTGCCAGAAGCCGCTCACCCGCACCGTCTGGGAAGCCGTACAACTCACGCTTGCGGCCGCAAAATACAAGGTCGCGACCCAAATGGGCAACCAGGGCTACTCGCAGGTGGGCGCGCGCGAGTGCTGTGAGATGATCTGGCACGGCGATATCGGCAACGTCACCGAGGTTCACGCCTGGACCAATCGTCCCGACCCCTACTGGCCCCAGGGCCCCGACGTCGTCCCCAAGGACGCGCCGGTTCCCGCCTCGCTCGACTGGGACGCGTGGCTCGCCGATGCTGAACCGCGCCCCTACAGTCCCGCCTACGTCCCGCACAACTGGCGCGCCTTCCCCGATTTCGGCTGCGGCGCCATCGGCGACATGGCCTGCCACATTCTGGGTACGCCCAACATGGCCTTGCGGCTCGGCCCGCCCACCAGCGTCGAATGCATCAAGGTCGAAGGCAAATCCAAATACACCTTCCCCTATCGCGTCGCCATCCGCTTCGATTTCCCCGCGCGCGGCGCCATGCCCCCGCTGAAACTCTTCTGGTACGACCGCCTCACCGCCCAGCCGAAATTCTCCGGTGTCCCGGAAGGCGAATTGCTCGGCGACCAGGACATCAACGGCACCCTCTTCATCGGCGATAAAGGCATGATCACCACCGGCTGCTACGGAGAGCGCACCCGCCTCGTGCCCGAAGCCAGGAGGAAAGACTATAAGATGCCGCCCCAGGTCCTGCCCCGCTGCCCCGGCCCTCCGGACGATTGGGTCAAGGCCCACTACCGCGACTGGATTCGCGCGGCCAAGGGCGGGGAAGCGGCCTGCTCCAACTTCTCTATCGCCGGACCTTTCGTGCAGTGGATGCTGCTCGGCGTCATCGCCATGCGGGTTGAAGGCAAGCTACTGTGGGACGCGGGCAATCAGCGGATCACCAATAACGCCGAGGCCAATCAATATATCAAGCCGAAGTTCCGCAAAGGCTGGAAATTCGTCGCATAGGCCCTTTTGAGCGGCAAACGCTCACCGGCCGATCCCGATGGCAGTGGGGGGCCAGTACGCCTGGCGGTTCCCCGGAAAGTAACCTCTCGGGGGCATCCGCTTCCATTGACCGGGGTGCTCCTGGTCCGGAACGCTGTACGATCCGGGGTTCCAGTGCATTCCGTCATCGAAATTGCAGCCGGCCAGATGAATAGCGAGCTTTGTCACCGGCCCCGAGAGGACCGGTTCCACCGCACTCTTGATCTCCTTGGAGTGATCGCCCACATTCACGACCAGCGTCTGGCCGGGGCCGATGGAGAGGGGTTCGCGGGCATCCTGCTTCAAAGACCTCCCCTGGCGATCCAATGCGGCATTTGCGGGTATTCGGCCCAGACTGACGTTAATGACTTGTTCGGGCTGGGCCTGCGGAAAGCCGAGACCAATCAAGGCGTAGACGATCGTCTTGTTCGTCCGGTTGAAGAAGGTGATTGTGAGACTCTCGATCCAATCGTCTCCCGCTTGGAACGTTGGAGGTGGCTCATACCTCCCCGATGGGCCGGGGGCCCAGTAACACGGTACCTGCGTGTTCCCAGCCATGACCTTCTCGACGACCAGCGCGTCATCGTTGACCGCCACGCTGCAATCGACACTTCTGTCCGCCTGAGCTGCCAAAGTGGGCGCGACAATTCCCAGCAAGAGCGCCCA
>JBBIQR010000425.1:0-3970 GCA_037442245.1 Candidatus Solibacter sp.
TCGTGGACATGACGAACTACATCATGTCCGAACTGGCGCAGCCGATGCACGCCTTTGATGCGGACCTGCTGGCGGGCGGCTCCATCATCGTGCGTCCGGCGCGCGCCGGAGAACAGATCCGCGCGCTCAACGGCGAGGAATACCGGCTGGAACCCTCCAACCTGGTCATCG
Source organism: Candidatus Solibacter sp. (assembly GCA_037442245.1). Classification (GTDB taxonomy): domain Bacteria; phylum Acidobacteriota; class Terriglobia; order Bryobacterales; family Bryobacteraceae; genus Solibacter. The sequence continues at coordinate 172 of JBBIQR010000425.1, forward strand.
CCGACGGGAAGGGCGCGATCGCGCTGGGCGGCGTGATCGGCGGCTTCGACAGCGCGATCAGCGGGCGTACAACCCGTGTCGTGCTGGAGAGCGCCAACTTCCAGGCGTCCTCGATCCGCAAGACCAGCGCGGCGGTCAAGCTGCGCACCGACGCGTCGATGCGGTTCGAGAAGGCGCAGGATCCGGCCAACACGGTGCGGGCGCTGGCGCGCGCCATCGAATTGCTGCGCGAGATCTGTCCCGGCGCCCGGCTGGTGGGCGGGGTGGCCGACCGGAAACGCGAGATTCCGCCGCCGCCGCCGATCGGCCTGCAACTGCCCTGGCTGGCGAAGAAACTGGGGCGCGACCTGCCCGCGCAGGACGTGCGGCGGATTCTCGAAAGCCTGGCCTTCGGCGTCGAGGAGACATCCCCCGGCGAATTCCGCGTGAGCGTGCCCTCCTGGCGCGCCACGAAAGACATCTCGCTGCCCGATGATCTGGTGGAAGAGGTCGGGCGCATGATCGGGTACGACACCATCACGCCCGCCGCGCCGCTGCTTCCCACCGCAGTGCCGCCGGGGAATCCCACGCGCCGCTTCCATCACCGCGTGCGCGATATCGTCATCGACCAGGGGTTCACGGAGGCGTACAACTACAGCTTCCTCAGCGAGCCGGCGGCCGCGGCGTTCGGCTTCGCGCCGGAGAGCCACATCCGCGTGACCAACGCCATCGCCAGCGACCAGACCCTAATGCGGCGCAGCCTGCTGCCGGGCATCTGGCAGAACGTGCTGGAGAACGCGAAGCACCGCGAGAGCTTCCGGCTGTTCGAAACCGGAATGGAGATTCATCCGCGCGCCGAAGGGCTGCCGGACGAGATCCCGCACCTGGTGGCCGCGCTGTACGAGCGTCACGGCGACGGCGCGGCGGGTCTGTACGAATTGAAGCGCGTGGCCGGGTGTCTGATGCCCGGCACCCGGGCCGTGCCCGCCGCCGCCCTCGGCTACGAGCATCCGGCGCGCGCGGCGGCGATCGAGTGGAAGGGCCGCACCGTGGCGCGGCTGTTTGAACTGCATCCGCGACTGGTGGAGACCGGCCGGGCGGCGGTGCTCGACGTGGATCTGCGGCTGCTCGAAGAACTCAGCGCGGGGGATACCAAATACACGCCCATCCGGCGGTACCCTTCGAGCGCGTTCGATCTCAGCGTGATCGCGCCCCTGCGTGAGCACGCCGGGAGACTGCGGGACCTGATCGCAAACTCGGCCGGTCCGCTGCTCGAGTCCGTCGAGTTCCAGCGGCAATACTCGGGACCGCCGCTTGCGGAGGGCGTCAAGAGCGTAAGCTTCCGGGTGACCATCGGGGCGCCGGATCACACGCTGTCCAACGACGAAATCGCCGCCGCGCGCAACGGCGTCATCGAGCGCATGCGGGCGCTGGACTTCGAACTGCGCGTGTGAGTACGCAGCGCACGCAGCCGGGCGGGTGGGCCGCGCGCCGGCGCGGGTTGTGCCGCCGCTGCGGCGCGGAAGTCCCCAAAGGCAGGTTCACGTTCTGCTCCGAAGCCTGCGTGCACGAGTGGAAATTGCGTACCGATCCCGGCTATCTGCGGGAGCAGGTCTTCGCGCGCGACCACGGCGTGTGCGCGCTGTGCGGGCTGGATACCGAAGCGCTGCGCCGGGACAAGCGCAAGCTGGACTGGTCCGCGCGGCGCCGATTCGAGAAGGACTGGGGATCGCGCCGGCACCTGTGGGACGCCGATCACATCCTGCCGGTGGCCGAAGGCGGCGGCGAGTGCGATCTCTCCAACATGCGGACCCTGTGTTTGCGGTGCCACCGCGCGGCGACCGCCGCCCTGCGCGCCCGCCTGCGGCGCTCCCAGGCCGCCCCGCTTCCGCCGGCTTTCCGCAGGTGATAGTGTGGTCGAGAGGTACACGCGGATGCGCTTGAGCGGGCTCGCCCTGCTGTTACCCTGGCTGGTGGCCGCGCAGACGTACGATTCGCCGATCGTGCGCGGCGTGGTGATCGAAAGAGACACGCGCCCGGCCGGCGAACTCGCCATCCGTACCGCCGATAACCAGGTGCTGCGCTACCAGTTCGATAAGCGCACCTACACCGAGCGCGGCGAGGAGATGATCGATCCCGCGCGCCTCGTGGCCGGAGAGAAGGTGGAGATCGTCAGCGACCGCAGTCCCGGCGCGCCGCTGCGCTACGCGCGCACCATCCACGTGGTGCAACCCGAGCCGCCGCCGCGTCCCGTGCGGGCGCGCATGCCGCGGCCGTACGATCCGCGGACGGATACGGTGCGGGTGGGCACGCTCACGTATTCCGGGGTGGTGTATCGCGTGGGCGCCGCTAAGTTCGTGTTGCGCACCAGGGAGGCGGGCGAGGTGGCCATCCTGCTGCGCGACGACACGCGCTACCTGGAGGACGGGCAGGTGGTGGACGGCGCCAGCCTGAAGCCGAACACGCGCGTCTTCGTGCGCGCCGGCAAGGACCTGTACAACGAAGTCGAGGCCTACCAGGTGATCTGGGGGCGCATCCTGGCGCCGGCGAAGTAAAACGTGCAGGCCGCTGCCTGCGCTACCGGGATAAGCGGTAGTGGCCGGAGTCGCCGGCGAACCCGGCGGTGAGTTGCTCGAGGACGTGGTACCTGCCGTGGACGTCCCAGAAGAGCCCGGTGACGCGCAGCGCGACCGGCAGGAACATACTGGCCGCCAATCCGAGTAACTGCGAGGTCAGCGAACCGCCGATACCGCCGGCTCCGGCGCGGTTGCCGACGACGTCGCGGCACCCGAAGCCGCGGTCCGCCGGCGGATTGTCGCCGTCCCACTTGCCCGCGGCGCAGGAGAGCGCCATCTGGGTGTACCAGCCGGCGGTGAGTTCCTTGCCGAGTTTGGCGTCGGCGCCGCGCAACTGCCAGCGCCGCGCGCTTTCGATGGCATCGCGCGCCGCGGCGTCCTCCTCCACTTTGGCCACCCACTCGACGCTGGCGGCCATGGCGGCGTTCACCGCGAGTTGCTGGTGTTCGAAATCGGCGGACGGGTCACCGGTAGCGGGCGCGTTGCCCTGGCGATGGTAGTCCGCCTGCGAGACGGGACCCGCCGCCGGATCTGCATCGTCGATGTAGAACAGCCGCGAGTTGTCGTGGTTCATGTGGGTATGGGTGTCGGGTATGCCGGGCTGCGGCGGGTAGAGGCCGGTGCGTACGGTGAAGGGCCAGCCGGCGGGATCGCCGTGCGCCGCGCGGTATTGAAACCAGGTGGGCACGGCGCCGGCGCCGAAGCTCTGATGGGTCCAGTCGGAGTGGCTATAGAAATCCTGCACGGCGTGGAGCGATGCGCCGAGGGTGACCAGGGTGAGCACCTTGCGGGTCCGGTCGTCGATCCGCATCTTGCCATAGCCGGAGAGGAGTTGGCGGGTGGTGGAGAGCAATCCGGCGAAGAGGCGGTCGAAATCGGCGTTGGCCTGGAAGCCGCGGTCGAGGTTGTCGAAGTGGAGGAAGATGGCGGCGCCGCGCACCTGGGGACTGCCGTCCTGCAGGCGGGTCACCGCGCTCAGATCGAACTGGCTGGCGGCGGCGTATTCGGCGATGGGACCGAAAAAATCGGGCGAGAAATCGCCCAGTTGCAGGATCTTCCAGGCGTCTTCGCTGAAGCCGTAGTGCTCCCCGACGGCGCGGCTGCATTGGGCGTGCCAGTAGGTATCGAACCCCTCCGCCGGAAGGCTCAGCAGGGACACGATTGCCGCCATCGCACACACGCGCCGTAACATGCCGTTGAGTATATCGGATGGTGGGCGGCGGCTTCAGTCGGCGGCGATACGG
>JBBIQR010000426.1:0-3966 GCA_037442245.1 Candidatus Solibacter sp.
GCATCTGGTACATGACGGACGCGCAGTGGCTGGGTTTCCGGCTGGTGCGTCCGGCCAGGATCCCCGCCGCGGAAGAGATGTATCGCTACTGGAACAGCGGGGTGGAGCATGACGAGCAATAGCATGGGCGCCGTCCGCAAGATTCCGTTCGCCGCCGCGGCGTTGGCGGCGTGCCTGTGCGCGCAGGATCACACCACCTGGAGCGACTACGCGGGCGCGGCCGATTCGGCGCAGTACACCGCGCTGACACAGATCGGGCGCGGCAACGTGAGCCGGCTGGAAGTCGCGTGGACATTCCCGACCGGGGACGGCAGGAAGTACTTCTTCAATCCGCTGGTGAAGGACGGCACGATGTACGTGCTGGCGAAGAATAACTCGATCGTCGCGCTGAACGCCGCCACCGGGAAGGAAATCTGGACGTGGCGGGCGCCGGAGGAGATCACGGTCATCACCAGCCGCGGCATCAACTACTGGGAGAGCCGGGACCGCGCGGACCGCCGCCTGCTGTTCGCCGCGAACCACTACCTGCGCGCCATCGACGCGCGCACCGGCAAGCCGATTCCCACGTTCGGAGCCGACGGCCGCGTGAACCTGAAGGAAGGACTGGGGCGCGACCCGGACTCGTTCAAACTGGCGCAGTCCACCACGCCGGGGCGCGTATTCGAGGACCTGCTGATCCTGGGTTCGGCGACCAATGAGGGGTACGGCTCCGCGCCGGGCGACATCCGCGCGTTCGACGTGCGCAGCGGACGCCTGGTATGGAGTTTCCACACCATCCCGCATCCCGGCGAGTACGGCTACGACACCTGGCCCAAGGACGCATGGCAGCGCGTGGGCGGCGCCAACGTGTGGGGCGAGATGACGCTGGACGTCAAGCGGGGCATCCTCTATGCGCCAACCGCGAGCCCCAAGTACAACTTCTACGGCGCGGACCGTCACGGCGCGGACCTCTTCGGCGATTGCCTGCTGGCGCTGGACGCGCGCACCGGCAAACGGCTCTGGCATTACCAGATGGTGCATCACGACATCTGGGACTACGACGACGCCACGGCGCCGAAACTGCTGACCGTGAGGCACAACGGCAAAATGGTGGACATCGTCGCGCAGGTGAGCAAGCAGGGCTTCCTGTGGGTGTTCGACCGCGTGACCGGCGAGCCGCTGTGGCCGATTGAGGAGCGGGCGGTGCCGCGCTCCGATATGCCGTTCGAAAACCCGTGGCCCACGCAGCCGTTTCCCCTCCAGCCGCCGCCGTTCGCGCGCCAGAAGTTCACGCCGGACGACCTCAGCCCGTACCTGGACCCGGACGAGCGGGCGCGTTTCCGCGACGCCATGCAGAGCGCGCGCAACGAAGGGCTGTTCACTCCGCCGAGCACGCACGGCACCGTGCAGATGCCGGGGAACAACGGCGGCGCCAACTGGGGCGGCGCGGCGGTGGACGCCGGGAAGGGCCGGCTCTACGTGGTTTCCAAGGACATGCCCGCGCTGCTGAAACTGGAACGCGATCCCGCGCAGAAGGACGCGCACATTCCGGACAATTCGCCGGAGGCGCGCTGGGTGAGCGGCTTCAACTTCATGATCGCCCGCGACGGGGTTTCGCCGATCGGTCCGCCGTGGGCGAGTTTCACCGCGTACGACCTGAACCAGGGCACGATATTGTGGAAGATCCCGCTGGGCGACGTGCCGCACCTCGCCGCCAGAGGCATCCACGATACCGGTGTGCAGTATCCCAAGATCGGCCCCGTAGTCACCGCCACCGGCCTGATCTTCACCGGCGCGCGCGATAAGGAGGTGCGGGTGCTGGACGCCGATACCGGCAAGGTGCTGTGGCGCCACCGCGTGGAGACGGCGCTCGAAGGAATTCCCGCGGTGTACGAAGTGGACGGCCGCGAATACATTGTGTTTTGCGCGGCCGCGCAGGCGGGGCTGACGCCGTCCACGCAGGAGAAAATCGCCGGCGCCTACGTGGCCTTCGCGCTGCCGCGCTGAAGGCCCGCCGCGGTACGATTGGGGGCAGGATGCGCATCCACCTGGCGTTCGGAAAAACCGGGCTCGACGTGAACCTGCCCGAAGGCTTTCGCTACCGTGTGCTGGAGGCGCGCTCGGCGCAACCGCTGCCGGACTGGCGCGGCGCGCTGGAGGCGGCGCTCGATGCACCCATCGGCTCGGCGCCGCTCGGTGAACTGGCGCGCGGCAAACGCACGGCGGCGATTTCGGTGTGCGACATCACGCGTCCGGCGCCGAACTCCAAGACGCTGCCGCCGATCCTGCGCCGCCTGGAAGAGGCCGGAATCGCGCGCGAGAATGTGACCATCCTGATCGCGACCGGGCTGCACCGTCCCGCGACCGATGCGGAGAAGCGCGAAATCGTGGGCGAAGAAATCGCCGCGTCCGTGCGGGTGGTGAATCACGACGCGCGCGACCTCGCCTCCCACCGCCATCTGGGGGCCACGGCGTCCGGCACCCCGGTGTACGTGGACGAGCGCTTCGCCGCGGCGGACCTGCACATCACGCTCGGCTTCATCGAGCCGCACCTGATGCTGGGGTACTCGGGCGGACGCAAGCTGATCGCGCCGGGACTGGCCGCGCAGGAGACCATCAAGGTGCTGCACAGCCCGAAGTTCATGCGGGACGCGCGCGCCGTGGAGGGCTCGATTGAGGACAACCCGCTGCACCGCGAACTGCTCGAAATCGCCCGCATGGCGCGGCACGATTTTCTGCTCGACGTGGCGCTGGCGCGCGACCGGTCCATCGCCGGCGTCTTCGCGGGGCGTCCGGAGCAGGCGCACCGCGCGGGCGTCGAGAGCGTGTCGCGCGCCCTCATGGAAACCCTCGACGAGCCGGTGGACGCGGTGGTTACGACCTCCGCCGGATACCCGCTGGACCTGACGTATTACCAGTCGATCAAGGGCGTGACCGCGGCCTCCCACATCGTCAAGCCGGGCGGAGCGATTCTGCTGGCGGGCGAGTGCTCCGAGGGCGCTGGCGCGCCCGAGTTCCGCCACATGCTGCTCGAAGGGATCACGGACCGCGAGTTTCTGGACCGGATTCAGGGCGCGCCGGTCACGGTGGATCAGTGGCAGTTGGAAAAGCTGGCGCTGGTAACGACCAGGCAACGGCTGCTGTGGTACGTGCCGGGGCTGCCGGCGGAGTACCGGGCCAAGCTGTGGGGCGAGGCGTGCGCCACCATCGAGGAGGCGGTCAAAAAAATGACCGCCACATTGCCGCGCGAGGCGGACGTGGCGGTCATCCCCGAAGGACCGTATGTGCTGGCGCGCACCCGGCTGCCCGAGGCGGCGCTGGTTTAACGGGCGAAGCGGCGCCGGATGGCGGGAGCCAATCCGGCGGCGGCGCCCAGGAACAGAAAGATCGAACCCGGCTCCGGCACCGGCGGCACGACATCGCCGCGTACGGAGCCACTTCCGCTGGGCGGGATTCCCTGAATGTGGGCCGCGGAGACGGCGGTAGTAAAGCCGTGCCTCGTATCCACGGCGCTCAGCAAGTCGAAGGAGTCCTCCGTGATGCCGCCGCCGGTGAAATCCATCACCACCGTCCGCCCGCCGGAAAAGCGGTTCGCGTTGTTGGCCGTGGTCCAGGCGAAGTGCAGATTGAAAAGACCCGCCTTCATATTGGACCCGCCGTTATCGCTCTGCGAACTCCGCTGAGTCAGCGTATAGACCGGCCCGCTGATGTAGTGCGCTACCAGCGAAGTCGCGTCGAACCCGCCGTTCACCAGAACGTTGAACATCCAGTCGTCGGTGAACTCGGCGGCCGGCATCAGATTGCTCATGGTCAAGGTAACGTCCCCGGCGGTGTTGGTGTGGAACACCGCTTCCAGCCAGGGTGTGGAACCGGTTGGGGTGTCGCCGTTAATTACGCTGCTGAGGCCGATGTGCAGTTCGGCGCGGGCTGTTCCGGCGAACAGCGCGGCCAGGGCGGCGAGCCCGATGAGTGTTGAAGAGCGGCGGC
>JBBIQR010000427.1:0-3950 GCA_037442245.1 Candidatus Solibacter sp.
CAACTGAGCTACGGGCCCTTTCAAGCGGGAAATTCGAGTGTAATCATGCGCCGTCGCTACTCCACCAGACTCAGGATCGTCGATGGCGCATTCCCCTCCAACCGGTTGTTCACAAACAAAAACAGAAACTGCTTGTTCTCCCGCGCCCGCCCGATCAGCACCCGCATCGATTCCCGCGCCTCCGGGTTCGGATCCTGCACCTCCCGGTACGGCGCGAACGCGTCCACCGCCTCCTCGTATACGCGCCCCTGCCGCAACAACCCCCGGCACACCCCGAACTCCGCCGTCGCCGACCCCGCCAGCGCCATCTGCCGCCCCAACTCCGGCATCTTCGACCATGCGTTATACACATGCGCCACCCCGTTCGCGCGCAAACACTCGAAGTACGCCGGATCGAGAAACTCGGGATTGCGGACCTCCACGGCATAGCGGAACTCCCGCGGCAGTCCCGCCAGAAACGGATCCAGCCGCTCGACGAATTCCTCCACTCCCGCCATGCTCCGCCGGCCGAACGCCCCGAACTCGAAGATCAGCACCCCGGTCTTTTCGCGGTACGGCGCCAGCGCCCGCGCGAACATCTGCTCGAACATCGGCAGGTTCAGAAAATTCTCGTTCTCCCGCCCCGCCTGCGCCCCGTACCGCGCGTGCGCCGGAAACACTTTGCACGTGATCTGTTCCGGCACCTTGAAGCCGAAGCGGAAGTGCGCCGGCGTCTGCGCGAACAGCCGCGCCCAGAACTCCGGCGCCGGAAACTGGTAAAACGCGAAGTCGCCGCACACCGCCGGAAACGTCTCCGCATACTCCCGCAAACACTCCTGCTCGAAAGTCCGGCGCGAGAATTTGCCCCGCGCCAGATACCGCTCCCGCGAGTAGATCTGCCCCAGCCAGCCCTCGTACTTCCACGAGCTCCCGCCGATGTAGATCCCCTTCGCGGCGAGTTCCCCCAGCCGCCCCGCCAGAAACTCGCGGCCGAATCCGCCCGGTTCTTCAAACAACGGACCTACCACGCCTGCGCCGCCCGGTAGTAATAAGGATCCGCCCCCGCTTCGATCAGCCCCAACGGCGTCAACCGTACAAACACCGGCGCCGCGCCGCTGTCGTAGCGCGAACGCAACTCCACCAGGTGCTTGCGCCGCTGCAACTCCGCCATCGCCGCCGCCATCCGTTCGTCGATCAGCAGTTTCCCCGGACTCATCGCGTGATTGTCGAAGCTGCTCACAAGGTGCTCCGTCTGAAACCGCGGCGCCTCCACCGCGCCCTGCGCGTTCATCCCGAACAGCACCGCGTCGAAGAGCACCTGCAACAGCGATTGATCCTGGTTGTCGCCCCCCGGCGTCGAGAGCGCAATCACCGTGTGGTTGGGATTCGTCACCAGCGTCGGACTCAGCGTCACCCGCGGACGCTTGCCCGGCGCCAGTTCGTTCGGATGCCCCGGCACCAGCAGGAAGCTCTGCGCCCGCTGGGTGAGCGGAATCCCGGTGTCGCCCACGATGTAACTCGGCATCCACGCGCCCAACGGCGTCGCGGAAAACGCCACCCCGTCCTTGTCGATCGCATCCACGCACGTGGTGTCCTTGGCCAGCAGCGCGTCCGGGATTTTATAGCGCGCGATGTCGGCGTAGAACGGATGCACGGGCGGCTTCTCCCCGATCTTGCCCGGACGGAACTCGAGCGAAGCGTCGTGCCCGATCAATTTGCTCCGCTCCACGCCATACTCTTTGGAAAGCAGCGTCTCCTCGGGAATCCGATTGAATCGCGGATCGCCGTAGTACGTGTCGCGGTCGGCGTAGGCCAGTTTCAGCGCCTCCACCAGCGTGTGGATGTACTCGGGCGAATTCAGCCCCATCGCCGGCAAATTGAAGCGCTCCAGGATGTTCAGCGTCTCGATCATCGCCGGGCCCTGGCTCCAGAACCCCGGCTTGTACACCGTGTAGCCCAGGAACGTCGTCGAAACCGCGTCCTCCGGTTCCACGTGAAACGCCGCCATATCCTCGTAGCGCAGCAGGCCCCCGTGGGTCCGGCTGAAGGCATCGATCCGGCGCGCGATCTCCCCGCGGTAGAAGTAGTCGCGCACCGCGTCGATCGCCTTCTCGCGCGGCGCCCCGCCGGAAAGCGCCTTCTTCTCGACCTCCACCATCGAGCGCAGCGTGCGCGCCAGGTCCGCCTGGTGGAAGATCTCGCCCGGCATCGGAATCCGGTCGTTGGGCAGGAAGATGCGCCGCGAATCCGGCCACTTCTCGAGGAATCGCGCGCTGCCCAGAATCGCGTTCACCCGCATCTCGTCCAGCGGGAAGCCATCGGCCAGATCGATCGCCGGCTGCACCACTTCGTAGAAATGTTTCGTGCCGAAATCGCGCAGGGTGACGAGCGCGCCTTCCGCCACCCCCGGCACCAGCGCGGGCAGGATGCCGGCCACCGGCACCCAGTTCTTCATCCCCCCCGGCTCGGGCGGGTCCGTCATCTCGTCCTCGCCCACCTTGTGGTCGCGGAAAAACTGCGCCGTCGCGAGTTTCGGCATGGTGCCCACCCCGGCGATCGCGTGGACCTTCCCGTCGCGCGTGCGCACCAGAATCGGCGCCTCTCCCCCAAAACCGAAGTGCGAAAATTCCGTGACGCTCGCCGCCAGCATGGTCGCCACTCCCGCATCGATCGCGCTGCCGCCCTGCACGTAGATGCGCATGCCGGCCTCGGTTGCGTACTCGCTGCCCGCCGCCACCGCTCCGCGGGTGCCGCGCGACGCCAGCCGTACCGGCCGCTGCACCTGCTGCCGCGATTGAGGAAACGCCGCCGCGCAAAGCACGGCCACCGCTACCGCCGCCCTGAGGTTCATCGTGTTTTCATTCTACCGTCGCGGAATCACGTCGATCTGCAGTTGCGGATCCGCCGCCGGCACATAGCGTTCGGCCAGCCCCAGTTCCCTGCGCACCAGGTTGCAGCCTTGCGCAATCGCGCTCGCCTTATAAAACGCGATCTCGCGGTTGCATCCCTGCCGCCCGAACCCGCAATCGCTCGATACGATCAACTGCTCGGCCGGAATGTACTGGAGCGCCTTGCGGATCTCCCCAGCCACGTCCTCCGCCCGGTCCGCCTGCAACACCCGGTGGCTCACCGCCCCGATCGCGATCTTCTTCTTCAGATCGTTGCGGAACGGCGCGAATAGCTCCATGTCGCGCTGGCTGCGATCCTTCATCTCGAGCGTCCACACATCCCCGCGGCACCGCTCCAGGTAGATCTCGATCGAGTTGGCGTAGCTGGTATCCTCCATCACCCGCTGCATATTCGGATTGCCCCAGCAGGTGTGGATCCAGATCTCGACGTCGTCCAGCCCCGCCACCTCGCGGTTGAACGCGTCGATCATGAACTTCACCTCGTCGTGATCCTTGCCGAACGTATTGGCCATGAAGTGGAACGTCGGCTCTTCGATCTGCATACACCGGCACCCGGCCGCGCGCAGCGCCAGCAGTTCCTGGTTCATCGCCTCGGCCATGTCCCAGATCACCTGCCGCTTGTCCTTGTACTGCGGCGTATGAATGTCCAGAAACAGCGCCATCACCTGCGAGCAGCAGGTGCCGAACTTCACCGGCTGCCGCGTCCGCGCCTGCGCCAGCCGCCAGATTTTCGGATAATCCAGCGGCCGGTGCTCGATCTTCCCTACCACCCGCGGCCAGCGCCACGTCTTGTAAATCCAATCCAGCATCGTGCCCACGGGATAGGAGAGCAGCGGGGAGCGGGTCTTTTCGGTCTGCAATTCCTCGTGCTCGAAGCCTTTCCAGCGTTGCAGCATATAATGATGCCACGAGCGGCCCGCCACGTCCTCGTCCAGGTGGTAGTCGCCAGTGGTAAGGATGTCCAGCCCCGCGCGTGCCTGATCGGACACGACGATGGCGTGCGCATCGGAGAACTGTTCCCGATACCACGGGTCCATCATAGCGGTGTCGAGGGGACGGCCC
>JBBIQR010000428.1:0-1031 GCA_037442245.1 Candidatus Solibacter sp.
CCCCGCCGGCGCGCTGCTCTTCCTCCGCGACGTCCGCCCCGCCGCCGCTACCGTCGAACGCCGCTACTCCACCGCCCAGATCGACGAAAGCCTGCGCCTGCCCGAATCCGAAATGCCCTACTTCACCCCCGGCTTCCCCCTCTCGATTCCCCTCCGCCACGGCTCGCGCGTCCGTTGTCTGGACTGCGCCCCCTCCCCGCTTCCCACCGACGACACCGCCCCTCCCTACGTCTCCGATACGAAGCAGCTCGCCTGGAGCGTCTCTCCCGAAAAGGGCGGCGCCGTCACCATCGATACCGAGCGCTCCCAGGCCCTGATCGGTTTCGTGCGCGCCCACCAGTCCGCCACCCGCTATCTTTCCGCCGATATCCAGAACGATTTCTGCGCGATCACCCTCTCCTCGCTCGACGGCAAGCCCCTCCCGCGCTCACAGCGGATGCTCCTCACCGCCACCGCCCGCGAACAGAATACCGGCTCCAAGTGGAACCCGCGCCACACTCTCTGGGAAACCCTCGGCGAGCCCCCCACCGAGATCGAGCCGGTCGCCGGCTGGCTCATGCTGCGCAATATCGAGGGCGCCGTCGCCGTCGACGTGACCGCGCTCGACGGCTCCGCCCGCCCCCTCGGACCGCCTGTGCGCGCGCGAAGATTGGAGGCTGGATGGGAATTCCCCGTGGGCGCAACCCCCACCACAACGTATCTGATCGAGGCAATCCGGTGACACGCCGCCTCGCAGCTCTCCTCGCCGCCGCCGCGCTGGCTCCCGCGCTCTCCGCCCAGCCCCCCGCATCTCTCGAGTCGGGCTTCCGCAATCCCCCACCCTCCACCCGCCCGTCCACATACTGGCAGTGGATGAACGGCAACGTCTCGCGCCAGGGCATCACCCTCGACCTCGAAGCCATGAAACGCGTCGGCATCGGCGGCGCCATCATCTTCGACGGCGGCACATATCTGCCCCAGGGTCCCGTCGGCTACCTCAGCCCCCAATGGCGCGACCTCATGCGCCATGCCATCGCCGAAGCCGCACGCCT
>JBBIQR010000428.1:1079-3949 GCA_037442245.1 Candidatus Solibacter sp.
CCCCGATCGCGCCATGCAGCAACTCGTCTGGACCGAAACCACCGTCACCGGTCCCGGCGCGCGCGACGTCGCCCTCCCCCAGCCCCCCGTCAACCTCGGCTACTACCGCGACGCCATGGTCCTCGCCTTCCCCGCCGCCCCCGGCGAGGAGCAACCCTACCGCGACCTCATCAAACAGACCGTCCGCGAGCGCGATTCCATCCGCATCGAATTCCTCGAGCCCTTCGAGGCCCGCGCCGTCACCGTCTTCCCCGCCTTCTCCGGACGCTTCCCCAACCTCACCCTCGAAGTCTCCGAAGACGCCGTGGACTACCGCCGCGTCGCAACCATCTCCAACCCCGGCAAGCACGGTATCCAGCCTCCCGGCGCGCGCAGCTTCCCTCCCGTGCGCGGGCGTTTCTTCCGCATCACCGGCTCCGGCGCCGGCGAACTCGCCGATGTCGTCCTCCATCACACCGCCCGCATCGATGACTGGAATTACAAAGCCAACTTCGCCTACCGCGTCGGCAGCCAGTTGGACATGCCCCCCGGCGAACGCGGCGATTCCACCATCGATCCCCAAACCGTCCTCGATCTCTCCTCCTCCCTCGACGCCGCCGGCCAACTCCACTGGGACGTCCCCGCCGGCGCCTGGACCGTCATGCGCTTCGGCCACACCGCCACCGGCCAGTTGAACGTCTCCGCCTCCGCCGCCGGCGCCGGCCTCGAAACCGACAAGCTCAGCCGCGAAGCCACCGAGTTCCACTTTCAAAACGTCATCGCCCGCGTGCTCGCCTCCGCCGGTCCCCTCGCCGGCAAAGCCTTCCGCTCCGTCATGATCGATAGCTACGAAGCCGGTCTGCAAAACTGGACCGCCGGCTTCCCCGCCGAGTTCCGCCGCCGCGCCGGCTACGACCTCCGCCCCTACCTCCCCGCCATGACCGGCCGCATCGTCGCCGGCCGCGCCGTCTCCGAACGCTTCCTCTACGACCTCCGCCGCGTCCAGGCCGATATGATGGCCGCCAACTACTACGGCCGCATGCAGGAGCTGTGCCGCGAGCGCGGCCTCGAGTTCTACGTCGAAGGCTACGGCCAGGGCGTCTTCGACGAAATGCAGGTCAGCGGCGTCCCCGATATCCCCACCACCGAGTTCTGGGAACGCACCCCCTGGACCCCCAACCGCACCGTCAAAATGGTCTCCTCCGCCGCCCACGTCTACGGCAAATCCGTCGTCGCCGCCGAAAGCTTCACCGGCGAAGAAGAGACCGCCCGCTGGCTCGAGTACCCCTATTCCCTCAAAATCCTCGGCGACCTCATGTTCTCCCTCGGCGTCAACCAGATGGTCTTCCATCGCTACGCCCATCAGCCCAATCCCACCGCCGTCCCCGGCATGACCATGGGACCCTGGGGCTTCCACATGGACCGCACCAATACCTGGTTCGAGCAGAGCGCCGCGTGGCTCCAGTATCTCGCCCGCTGCCAGTTCCTCCTGCGCCAGGGCACTTTCGCCGCCGATATCCTCTACTTCACCGGCGAGCGTCCCCCAGGCGCCGAGAATTTCGAAATCCCCCTCGCGCCCGAAGGCTTCACCTACGACCTCGTCAATGCCGACGCCCTCCTCCACCGCGCTACCGCCGTCAACGGCCGCATCCATCTGCGCGACAGCGGCGACTACCGCGTCCTCGTGCTCCCGCCGGACCTGAAGGGCGTCACCGTCGAACTCATGCGCAAGCTGCGCGACCTCGCCGCCCGCGGCGCGCGCATCGCCGGGCCGCGCCCCGAATTCTCCCCCTCCCTGCGCGGCTACCCCGGCTCTGACAACGAAGTCCGCCGCATCGCCGCGGAACTCTGGGATTCCGGACGCGTCGCTTCCACCCTGCAACCGCCCGGCGAACCCGATTTCGAGTACGCCGGCCCCAGACCCGATACCGCGCTTTCCTGGACCCACCGCCGCCTCCCCGGCGCCGACATCTACTTCCTCGGCAATCGCCAGCGCCGCGTCGAAGACGTGCTGTGCACCTTCCGCGTATCCGGCCGCGCGCCCGAATTCTGGTATCCCGAAACCGGCCGCATCCGCGCCGCGGCCATCTGGACTCCGGCGGGCGCCCGCACCCGCGTCCCCATCCACCTCGAACCGGCCGAAAGCGTCTTCGTCGTCTTCCGCGACCGCCCCGCGTCCAAACCCGTCGAGTGGTTCTCGCGCGAGGGCCAACCCGTCCTGCGCGCCGCCGCCCTCCCCGCCGCGCCCGCCCCCGCCCCGTCGCCGGCCAACACCTTCACCATGTCGGTGTGGGCCAAGCCCGATACCGATCTCCGCCTGCTGCCCCGCGAATCCACCACCGGCCGCATCGATGAAACCGGCAAGTTCTACGTCATCCCCGCCGGCCAGGGCGATACGTTATTCGGCAAAGGACACGCCTCCGCCGGACTCGCCGTCGGCCGCAACGGCGTCTACATCGTCGAGCGCTCCACCACCCGCGCCCCCGCCGTCCTCGTCGCCCCCATGCCCGTCTCCGGCTGGACCCACTTCGCCGTCGTCTACCGCGAAGGCGCCCCGCTCCTCTACGTCAACGGCAGTCTGGTGCGCCAGGGACTCGTCTCCGGCAGCATCGTCCACCCCGGCATCGGCAACCCGCGTCCCGCGCCCGATACCGTCTACCACTTCGCCGGTCTCGACGCCCTCATGCGCGCCTCCGGCCGCCCCTCCCCGCCCTCCAACGGCATCGCCTATTACTTCGAAGGCAACATGACCGAGCCCGAGTTGTCCGCCGCCGCCCTCTCCCCCGGTGCCGTTGCCGAAGCCGCGGCGCGAAGACTCCCGCCCCCGTCCCTCCCCGCCGATCCCGCCGTATGGCGCGGCGCCGATGGCCGCATCGTGGCCCTGCTCTGGC
>JBBIQR010000429.1:0-1697 GCA_037442245.1 Candidatus Solibacter sp.
GTGGGACTTGGCGATGGTCACGCCCTGCTCGCGAACGGAGGGCGGCAACTGGGGCAGCGCGCGATTGACGCGGATTTCGGAGAAGACTTCGGCGATGTCCGGGTCCATCTTGAGGTCGAAGTCGATGCGCAGTTTCATGGTGCCGTCGTTGGCGTTGAACGACCGCATGTAGGTCATGCCCTCGACGCCGGCCATGGCTTCTTCGAGGGGCGTGGCGACGGAGCTTTCGATGGTGAGCGCGTCGGCGCCGACGAAGTTGGTGGTCACCACGATCTCGGGCGGCGCGATTTCGGGGAACTGTGCCATCGGCAGGCGTCCGGCAACGAGGATGCCGGCGAGCACGGTGAGGATCGAGATCACCATCGCGGTGACCGGGTGATTGATGAAGAACCGGGACATAGGCGTCTTCCCTCAGCCGATACGCCGGGCGAACGGCGGCAGTTTGGCCGGCTTGGGATTGACGGTGTCTCCGGCGCGCACTTTCTGGAGTCCCTCGACGATCACGGTATCGGTGTCGCGCAGACCCTGGTCGATGATCCAGTACGAGCCGATGCGTTCGCCCACCTGCACGGTCCGGACTTCGCACTTGTTGTCCGTCCCCACCAGGATGAGTTGGTACGCGCCCTGGACTTCCTGGACGGCGCCCTGGGGCACGAGCAGAGCGTCCGTCCTGGTCCTGGTGGCGGCGCGGACCTTGGCATACTGGCCGGGACGCAGGACGTTGCCGGGGTTGGGAAACAGGCCGCGAATCTTCAAGGTTCCGGTTGTGGGGTTCACCTCGCGTCCCACGATATCGATACGGCCGGCGCGCGGATAGTCCGACCCGTCGGCGAGGATGAGGGACAGGGCGGGTTCCTGGCCGTCGTGCGCGCCGCCCATCAGGAAGGTGCGCATCAGCAGATACTCCTGTTCGCTGACGGGGAACTCGACGAAGATGGGATCGATCTGGGAGATGGTCGTCAACAGGGAGCGCTCGTTGGTGCCCACCAGATCCCCGATGTTGGCGGCGCGGATACCGGCGACTCCGTCGACTGGAGCGGTGACGCGGGTGAACCCGAGGTTCAGGTTGGCGGCATCGAGCGTGCGGGCGGCGACCTCGACGTTGGCGGTGGCGGTGGCCACCTGCGCGTGGGCCCGTTCCTGCCGTCCCTGGGCGGCGGCGACGGCGGCGGTATTGGACAGGTTGGCCTGCACCGCGTCGTCGTACTCCTGCTGGCTGACGGTGCCGTCGGAGACGAGGGGGGCATAGCGCTTGACGTCGAGTTGCGTCTTGCCGAGCGCCGCCTGAGCGCGTTCCACCTCGGCCTGCGCCTGCTTGACTTCGGCTTCGGCTTCGTTGCGTTGCGCCCGCGCCGCCTCGACCCGGGCTTTGGCCTGATCGACTACGGCCTGAAAGGGGCGCGGGTCCACCTGGAAGAGGAGATCGCCTTTGTGGACAAACGAACCCTCGCGGTAGTTCTGGGAGAGGAGGTAGCCGGTGACCTGGGAGTGAATTTCCGCGTCGACGTATCCGACGGTGGTTCCGATCCACTCCGAGTCGATCGAAACATCCTGTTTGAGCGGGTGCGCCACGTAAACGTCGGGCGGCTCCGCGCTCACTTCCACCTTCTTCCGGGAGCAGTTAACGCTGCTCAGAAGAAGAAAAACGATGACCCCGGCCGGCACCCGGATTCCCGTGACACCACCCATACTTCACC
>JBBIQR010000429.1:1797-3917 GCA_037442245.1 Candidatus Solibacter sp.
GTGCGGCCGTTTTTGCCGCGTGGTATCCAGAAGATCATGCGATTCGATTTCGCGACGGCCCAACGGATTCTTTTCGGGGAGGGCGTGGTGAAGGATGTGCCCGCGGCGGCGCGCGCGATCGGGCGGCGGGCGATTCTGGTGCGCGGCGGGTCCGGGGACCGGGCCGCGGTGCTGCGCGCCGGGCTTGAGGCCGCCGGAGTCGAGTGCCGCGAGTTCGCGGTGGCCGCGGAGCCTACGGTCGAGTTGATCCGCACGGCGCCGCGCGATGGCGATCTGGTGGTGGCTGTCGGGGGAGGGAGCGTGCTGGACGCCGGGAAGGCGGTCGCCGCGCTCATCGCCAATCCAGGGGACCCGATGGATTACCTCGAAGTCATCGGACGCGGGCAGCCTCTGACGGCGCCCGCGGCGCCCTGCATTGCCATCCCGACCACCGCCGGCACGGGCAGCGAAGTGACGCGCAACAGCGTGCTCGGCTCGGCGGAGCACCGGGTGAAGGCGAGTATGCGGAGCGCGTCGATGCTGCCGCGGCTGGCCGTGGTGGATCCCGAACTCACGCTTGGACTGCCGCGGGCCATCACCGCCTCGACCGGACTCGACGCGCTTACGCAACTCATCGAGCCGTACTTGAGCGTGAAGGCCAACCCGATGACGGACGCGCTTTGCGTGGAAGGCATCCGGCGGGCGGCGCGTGCTCTGCCGCGCCTGTGGGACCACCCCGGCGACCGCGCAGCCCGCGCGGATATGAGTTTCGCGAGCCTGCTGGGCGGCATCGCGCTGGCCAACGCGGCGCTGGGCGCGGTCCACGGGTTTGCCGCTCCCATCGGCGGGATGTTCCTGGCGCCGCACGGCGCGGTCTGCGCCGCGCTGCTGCCCCACGCGATGGAAGTCAACCTGCGCGCCGTGAAGGACCGCACGCGCTTCGACGAAGTCGCGCGCCTGGTCACGGGCAATCCGCAAGCTTCCGCGCAGGATGGCGTCGCATGGATAGCAGTACTCTGCCGGAAACTGGAGATCCCGCCGCTGCGTAGTTACGGGGTGAAGGAGGGAGACCTTCCGGTGCTGATCGGGAAAGCCGCGCAGGCGAGCAGCATGAAAGGCAATCCGGTGGCGCTGGCGCGCGAGGAGTTGCACGAAATCATTTTCCGCGCGCTTTGATTTCCGGATGCGCCTGATGCGTAAAGTCTGGTAAGCGCAACTTTCCGGTGCACCCCGGTATATTCAACTAGAGGTCTCTTTTTTGTTTATGCCGTCGACCCGATGGACCGCCGTGACGTTGACGCTGGCGCTGGCAGTAGCCCAGACTCCGCGCCCGCCCGCTCAGCAACCGCTCCCCGAGACCGTCATCCGCATCAACGTGAATCTGGTGCAGGTGGACGCGGTCGTGACCGATGCCAAAGGCAAGCCGGTCACGGATCTGCGCAAGCAGGACTTCATCATCCTGCAGGACGGCAAGCCGCAGACGATCACCAACTTCTCTTATATAACGACGAAAGCGCCGGTGCTGGGCACGGCCGCTGCGAAGTCCGCTCAGAAGAAGGGACTGCCCGCGCCGCCGCCCACGCCCGCCGCGATGCTGCGGACGCGGCAGGTGCGGCGCGCGATCGCGCTGGTGATCGACGATCTGGGCCTTTCCTTCGAAAGCATCGCGCGCATTCGCCAGTCGATGAAGAAGTGGGTGGATAACGATATGCAGCAGGGGGATGTCGTGGCGATCATCCGCACCTCGGCCGGCATGGGCGCGCTGCAGCAGTTCACCAACGACAAGCGCGTCCTCTACGCGGCCATCGATCGCGTGCGCTACAACTCGATGGGGCGGGTTGGAATCTCGAGTTTCGAACCTCTGGGGGGGCCCGGCGCGGGTCTGGGCAACATCATCGCGGATGAAGAGCGGGAGCGCATTTTCAGCGTCGGCAGCCTGGGCGCGATCCGTTATGTGGTGGATGGTCTGCGAGAAGTGCCGGGACGCAAGAGCGTGGTGCTATTCAGCGAGAACCTGCGGCTGCTGTATAGCGACGGCCCCAACCAGATGGTGATGGACGAAGTCCAGCGCCTGGTGGACGCCGCCAACCGCAGCTCGGTGGTGATCTATAGCATCGATCCGCGGGGCCTCGTCTACACCG
>JBBIQR010000430.1:0-3917 GCA_037442245.1 Candidatus Solibacter sp.
CGGTGGGGCGCTGTTCTGGGGGCTGCACACGCACAACGACAACACGTTTCTGCTGGTGGGGGCGGCGGGGTGGTTCGGGTTCATGGCGCCGTCGCAGTACCTGTCGATCCGCATCCGGCGGCGGGCGCACCAGATCGAGAAGGGGCTGCCGAACGCGCTGGACCTGCTGGTGGTGTGCGTGGAAAGCGGGCTGGGGATGGACCAGGCGATCCTGCAGGTGGCCAAGGAACTGATGGCGGCGCATCCGGAGATCAGCGAGGAGCTGTCGCTGGTGAACCTGGAGTTGCGGGCGGGCAAGCGGCGGGCGGAAGCGCTGCACAATCTGGCGGAGCGGACCGGGGTGGAGGACGTGAAGAAGCTGGTGGCGGTGCTGGTGCAGACCGACCGGTTCGGGACCAGTATTGCGCAGAGCCTGCGCGGGCACGCCGACTATCTGCGGACGATGGCGCGGCAGCGGGCGGAGGAGAAGGCGTCGAAGCTGGCGGTGAAGCTGGTGTTTCCGATCTTTTTCTGCGTGCTGCCGTCGCTGTTCGCGGTGACGGTGGGGCCGGTGATTACGCGGCTGGTGCGGGACCTTCTCCCCATGATTGAAAACATGTAGGCAACCGATAAGACACTTGAAAGGACCCTGACAATGGATTCAACGACGGTACGATTGATCTGCGCGGTGGTGGCGGTTCTGTTTGGAGTGGTGATCGTGAGGCGGCGCAAGAGTCACAAGGCGGAATAAGCGGGGCGCGGGTGGCTCTTCCGGCGGCGGGTTTGGTATAACGATAATTCTGCTGAAAACCGATGCCCCATTTTTGCGGAAAGAGCCACGCTACCCGTCTTTGGCGCCACGGGAACGGCGATAAGCCGGAAACTCCGGGAGACTGTCCGGGGGAGCGCCGGGAGGCGGAGATCGCGCGTTTGGCGCACTCCTATTGGGAGGCGCGCGGCTGCCGGGACGGGAGCGCGGAAGAAGACTGGTATCGCGCGGAACGCGAGTGGGAGCGGAGCCGGGACCGCGGCTGATCGCCGTGGCGGGTTAGTGTTGGCCGCCGGGGCCGGGGATGCCGGGCGGGGCGTCGTGGGCCGCGGAGACGTAGGAGCCGAGTCCGCGCTTCATGCGTTTGGCGGCATCGTGGCGGTCTTTCCATTTGGCGAGGGCCACGAGGGCGAGGAAAAGGAATACGGCGTAGGCGGTGATGGCTTGTGGGCTCATAGGTCGTCTCCGCCATTGGAAGGCATTTAGGAGGCGACGTTGCAGGGGGATTGGGTACCACGGGGGTACCGCACCGTTGCCGATCGATAGCAGGGCGGCGCCAGTGGGGGGGATGGTGGCGCTCCCTTACGGTCGCGGCTCTGCGCGCTCGGCGGTAGGCTGTAGATAGCCGGATGAAGGTCTATCGGAGCGCGGGCGGGGCGGGGCTGGTGCTGGCGATGGTGTCGATCGCCGCCGGGCAGGGGGGGCGAACCGGTCCGCGGGTGATGACGGTGATCTCGACGGCGGATGGCAGCGAGCAGCCGTACGCGCTGTATCTACCGCGCAACTACGACGGGTCGCGACGGTATCCGGTGATTGTGGCGTTGCACGAGGAGGATTCCAATCACGTCGCCGAACTGAAGCATCTGTTCGCGCTGCCGGCGCGGTACGGCGAGACACCGCTGGAGGTTTTGACGGTTCTTCCGGCGCTGCCTGATATCGATTTTGTGATCGCCTGTCCGGCGGCGCGGGGCAACATGGGGTATCAGGGGGCCGCCGAGCAGGATGTGTACGATACGCTGGCGGACGTCGAGCGGCGGTATTCGATCGACCCGGACCGGGTATACCTGACGGGGTCGTCGATGGGGGGCGGGGGCGCGTTGTGGATGGCGCTGACGCGTCCGGACGTGTGGGCGGCGGTGGCACCGTTATGCGCCGCGGTGATACCGGGCAGCGGGAGCCTGGCGGGCAATGCGCTGAACCTGGCGGTGCGGATGTTCCACGGGGAACAGGATCCGCTGGTGCCGGTGGGGTCATCGCGGGAGTGGCAGAAGCGGCTGCTGGACCTGGGGGTGGCGGTGGAATACGTGGAGTATCCGGGGGTGCGGCACAACGTCTGGGACTTCGCGTACCGGGGGAACGCGCTGCTGGACTGGTTTGCGGCGCATCGCCGGACGGCCGACCCGGTGCGGGTGCGGTTCACGACGGAATCCTACCGCTATCCGGGCGCGTACTGGGTGCGGGTGGATGGCCTGACGCCGGGGACGCCGGCGGCGGTGGAGGCGGTGCGCGCCGGGAGCGGCATCACGGTGACGACGCGTAACGTGGAGGCGTTCACGCTCTCCGCGCCGGCGCGAACGGTAACGGTGGACGGCGCGGCGGTGCGGCTGCGCGCGGGGGCTCCGCTGAGTTTCACGAGGAAGGGCGGGGGCTGGACGCAGGCGGCGGCGACGGGGGAGGGGAAGCGGGCGGGTCTGGAGGGGCCGATCGTGGATGCGTTTCGCGGGCGGACGCTTTGGGTTTATGGCACGGCGGACGGTCCCGGGGTTCAGGAGACGGAGCGGCGGCGGCGGATGGCGGAATCGGGGGCGGCGTGGAGCAGCATGCGGACGCGGGTGAACCTGCGGGCGGAGATCCGCGCGGACCGGGAAGCGACGGAGGCGGAGATCGCCGGGGCGAGCCTGATTCTGTTCGGCAACCGGGAGACGAACCGGCTGATCGCGCGGTTTGCCGGGGAGCTGCCGATGGAACTGAATGCGGGGGCGGCGGATTACGGGATGGTGTACATCGCGCCGGTGGACGGGCGCTACGTGGTGGTGAGTTCGGGAATGCCGTGGTGGAGCGGGGGGGACGAGGCCAACCGCGGGGGCTACCGGTTTGCGCCGGAGCCGTACCGTTTGCTCAGCACATTTGGGGACTACGTGGTGTTTCGGGGAGGCATCGGCAACGTGCTGGTAGAAGGCCGCTTCGGCCGCGACTGGAAGCTGCCGCCGGATGCGGCCGAGCGGCTGCGGGCGACCGGCGTGGTGACGGTGCGGGGAACGGCGGGGGGAGCGGCGAGCCTGCGACAATAGCGGTTTGCCGCTTCCCATCGACCCACTGATTCCGGAGATTGTGGCGCACCTGCGGGAGAACCGCACCCTGGTTGTGGAAGCGCCGCCGGGGGCGGGGAAGACCACCCGGGTGCCGCCGGCGCTGCTGGAGCTGGATGCGCGCGAGGTGTGGGTGCTGGAGCCGCGGCGGCTGGCGGCGCGGCTGGCGGCGCGGTTTGTGGCGGGGCAGCGGGGCGAGAGCGTGGGCGGCACGGTGGGCTATCAGGTGCGGTTCGAAGAGGCCGCCGGGCCGGATACGCGGCTGCGTTTCCTCACCGAGGGGGTGTTGACGCGGCGGATGATGAGCGATCCGCACCTGGAGTCGGTGGGTACGGTGGTGCTGGACGAGTTTCACGAACGGCATCTGGAAGGCGACCTGGCGCTGGCTCTGCTGGAGCGGCTGCGGCGGACGGCGCGGGGGGATTTGCGGATCGTGGCGATGTCGGCGACGCTGGATGCGGCGCCGGTGGCGGCGTATCTGGGCGGGGCGCGGGTGCTGCGGAGCGAGGGGCGGCAGTATCCGCTGGAAGTGGAGTACACGCCGCACGCGGCGGCGCCGCTGGAGGAGCGGGTGGCGGCGGCGCTGGAGCGATTGGCGGCGCGCGGGCACAGCGGGCACGTACTGGTGTTTCTGCCGGGGGCGGCGGAGATCCGGCGGGCGCAGGCGGCCTGCGGCGCGATTGCGGGGCGGCAGGGATGGGCGGTGCTGCCGCTGTACGGCGAGCAATCGGCGGAGGAGCAGGACCGGGCGGTGGCTCCATCGCGGGTGCCGAAGGTGATTCTGGCGACGAACGTGGCGGAGAGTTCGATCACGATCGACGGGGTGACGGCGGTGATCGATTCCGGGGTGGCGCGGGTGG
>JBBIQR010000431.1:0-3898 GCA_037442245.1 Candidatus Solibacter sp.
CTGGCTGTGAACCGGCTCCTCCAGGCGGGCGTGCGGGTCTACTGGCTGGGCAATTCCGGCCCTCTCGGACCCGGCACTATCTGGATCCCGGCCTCCCCCGCGGCCCGCGCCATTCTCGAACAAAGCGCGCGGGAATCCGGCGTCGCCGTCACCGCCGTGGCTCACGCCCCCGCGGGCGGCGCGCTGCAACTCAAGCCCATACGAATCGGCCTATACGACGTCTACGGGGGGTCTATGACCTCCGGATGGACCCGCTGGCTGCTGGAGCAGTACCAGTTCCCCTTCGAGGTGGTCTACCCCCGCGACCTCGAAGCCCCCGGGCTGCGTTCGCGGTTCGACGTGCTCATCTTCACCGATGGCGCCATCCGCCGTCCGGACGCCTCCGGCGGCCCATCGCGCGCCGGCCTCGGCGGCGCCTCGGGCGGCGGCGCACCCGACCCGGCATCGATCCCCGCGGAGTACCGAGCCCACCTCGGCCGCATCACGAACGAGAGCACCATCCCCGCGCTCAGGAAGTTCGTCGAAAGCGGCGGCAGCATCGTCGCCATCGGCAGTTCCACCAGCATCGCGTCAGCCTTCGGACTGCCGGTCGCCAATCACCTGGTCGAGATGGGCTCGGACGGCCGCCAGCGCGCCCTCCCCCCGGAGAAGTTCTACATCCCCGGCTCGCTGCTCAAGGTCCGGGTGGACAACACGCAGCCTCTCGCCTACGGCATGGATTCCACCGCCACGGTCTTCTACGACAACAGCCCCGTGTTTCGTCTGGAGCCGCAGGCAGCCCTGGCCCGGACCGGCGCGGTGGCCTGGTTCAGCGGTCCCGACCCGCTGGAAAGCGGCTGGGCCTGGGGGCGGCAGTACCTCAACGGGGGCGTGGCGGTGGCCGAAGCCGTTGTCGGCGAAGGCAAGGTGGTCCTTTTCGGACCGGAAGTCAATTTCCGGGACCAGCCCCACGGCACCTTCAAGCTGCTCTTCAATGGCTTGTACTACGGCAGCGCCCAACCCGTGACGCTTCCTTGAGGCGGGATCAGGTCCGCTCCCTCCAGCCGGGCCCAATCGGCCGCAAGGGAGCGGACTGGCAGTCCTGCCGCCGGGTGCTGACAGCGACTCGGCGGCGTCTCACGTCTGGGTGTGGGACGGTAAGCCGGCGAATCTGGCCCGGATGCAGGGGTGCGGCAGAAGACAGGGCACGCCGTCTGCCTTTTCTATCTGACTGAAACTATATGGAATGGCTCCCCCGTCACTGACCGCTTCTGGGACTCGCCGTCCGCTCCCGATACTCCGGACCAAAAAAAGGGGGCCATCACGAGAGGGAGGAGGATGGCCCCTACGGGTTAACGCTGTTTACGTTGAGGAAAGCGTTGCCGCGTTCCGCCGATTCATGGGGCACTCTTCTGGCCAATCTTGAAGGCTAAGAAAACAGGATACTTGCTCGAAGGGTGAGGGGGCTGCTTGCGGCGCGTTGCCGCGCTCCGCCGGGGACACCCGTGGCGAAAAGTCCCCGCCGCGCGGTCCACGTCTCCCTAGGCCTAAGACCGGCGCCTGGGAGCCTTGCGCGGCTTCACCTTTACCGCCTGCGAGTCCTTGAACCGCTTGTCCTTGTGCATTTTGACCTTCTTCTGCTTGTAGGTCTTATGCCGGTGCGCGGCTTGCGCTGCGGGGATGGTCAAACCGCAACTCAGAGCCAGCGCGAGCACCAGGGCGCGAAGTTTCATAGTCCCCATTATTGCGTATTCGCCGCGAACCACAAGAACATCTTTAGAAAACAAAACAACGTAACCCCGACCGCGCCCCCCGCTGCCACGCGCCAGAAGGTCTCGAACCACCCTCCGCCCAGCCGCGGCAACCCGGCGAGGTACGCCACCGCGAATCCCGTTGCCAAACCCCCGATATGCGCCCAGTTATCGATACTGCCGCGCGCCACGAGGCCCATCGCCAGAATGATGATGGCCCACCGCACGTACATGCCGCGGATCTCCGACGCGATCCGGCTCCGGCTCATCATGCCGAACGCGATCATCGCCCCCATGAGCCCCATCAGCGCCGCCGATGCCCCGATCGAATCCGCGCGGCTGAATTGCCAGCTCAGAAAGAATCCACCCACGGTGGAGAGGAAGTAAATCACCAGCATCCGGCTGGCGCCGTACACCTGCTCCACCTGCGCCCCGAGGTCGAACAGCACCCACATGTTCATCCCGATGTGGACCACTCCGCCGTGCAGGAACCCGGCCGTGACCAGCCGCCACAACTCGCCGTGCGCCAGGGCGAAGTTCCATTTCGCACCGAACGCGCGCAGGGTCATTCCATCGATATTCCATAGGGCCTGGGAGTTGCCGATGTGCGAACTGAAGATTGCCGTGGCCAGGTACAGCCCCACATTGATGAGCAGGATGATCGCGGTATTGAATCGCACCTGCGGGATCATGCCGCCGAGCACGCGGATGCCTTCGTCGCGGGCCACCGCGGGAGGCCCCACCGGTTCGTTACAGTACGGGCAGACGCGGTCCCGCGTGGTGATGAAGGCCCGGCAGTGCGGGCACATACGGCGAGTTTCCATCTTGAACCATCATATGATGCCACGCCGGCTACCCACCGGAAGGCGGTGGCGCGGCGCCGGGGAGGCCGCAGGCGCCATCGGCCAGCGCAGCGAGAACTCCCGCCTGGTATTCGGCCCCGAACCGTTTCGCGTACCACTCGCTGACCGGCGTGGGCGTGGCCGGCAGGCGCAGAACCGCCAGCAACTTCCGGTCGTGCTCTCCGCCCGCTTCGTCCGGATACAGGCACGCGTACGGCACCCCGGCTTTTTCCAGGATGTGCTCCACGGCCGATTCCCGCGGCACGTAGGCGATCACCGGCCGGCCGACCGAGAGGTACTCGAACAGCTTGCCCGGGACCTGCACCGCGCTTTGCGGCTGGAGCAGCAGCAAGAAATCGGACTCCTCGATCACGCGCTGCGCCTGGTTCCGGGGGACGGTTCCGCGCAGTTCCAGCCAGCCTTCCCCCGCCGCCCGATCCCATAGCGCCGCATCCCGGCCCGCGGTCTTCTCCACCGATCCGAGCAGCACGATGCGCACGTCGCGCGCCTCCTGCCGCGCCCGCAGCCGCTCCAGCGATTCCAGGATCGGCCCCGGGGTCCGCCCCACGTACAGCGTCCCGGCGTGCGCCGCCATGCGATACCCGCGCGGTGGAATGGACCGGGCTTGAGGCTGCTCGTCCGGATCGAAGCCGTTCCAGATGGTGTGAATCTTTTCGCGCGCCTGCGGGTAGCGCTCCCGCCACTGCACGGCGATCTGCTCCGTGTTGGCGATCACCCGGTCCGCCCGGCGGAACGAGATACGCTCCAGGCGCTCCGCCACGCGCAACGCGATTGGGTATTCCAGGACATCGGGGTCCTTGCGAACGACGGGGTCGCGGAAATCGGCGACCCACGGCATCCCGTGTCCATAACTCACCCGTAACCCGGCCAGCAGCGTGCCCACCGGGGGAAAGCTTGTCACCGCGACGAAATGGCGCCCCGGATTCGCACGCGCGATCTTCCGGCACTGCCGCGCGGCGTCCAGCGACCAGGTCAGGCCCAGTCCGGCCGGAAACAGATACCGGCGGAGGAGACGCTCCACCTGCACCCGCACCGTGAACGGCATCTTCTCTCCCGATTCCCACAGCGCGGCCGTCCGGTCCGGCACATGGATCACATCGGGCGGAATGTCCCCTGCCGGCTGCGCCGCCGTCACCACCCAACACCGCCGTCCCAGCTTCCGCAGGTGGCGGTAGAAACGGTAAGGCCGCGCCGACCCGATGGCCGGGTCGGGCGGAAAGTGATACGCGATCAGGATGATGTCCGGCCTATCGTCCATCGCCCAACTCCGGGTCCTTCCTCATCCATCCCAATCGGCATTTCCTC
>JBBIQR010000432.1:0-3877 GCA_037442245.1 Candidatus Solibacter sp.
TACTTCGGCGAATACTACGACCTGCCGCCCATCACCGAAAACATCGGCAAGGTCACCCGCGTTTTCAAGATGAAGCTCACCCCGTTCGAAACCGCGCTCAAGGAAACCTACCGCTGGTACACCCGCAACCACAAGCCGCGTACCGCCGGTTTCGAATTCGACGACAAGCTCCTCGCCATGGCCCGCACCGGCTCCCCGGCCAGCGTGTAGAGCCGCCGGCTGCGTGCGGGAATCGGCGTTTATCCGCGTTCATCGGCGGCCAAATTGAGATCCCCGCGCCAGGATCCTAATACCCCAGCTTCGCGCTCAGCGCGCCCTCCAGTTCCAGCAGTCGCCGCTTGAGCTCCAGTCCGCCTCCGTACCCCACCAGCTTCCCGCCCGCGCCGATCACCCGATGGCACGGCACTACGATCGGTACCGGGTTGGCGCCGTTCGCCGCCCCCACCGCCCGCACCGCCGCCGCCGCCCCGATGCCTTCGGCAACCTGCCGGTAGCTCCGCGTCTCGCCATAGGGAATCGTCAGCAATTGCCGCCACACCCGCTTCTGGAACTCCGTCCCCTGCATGTCCAGCGGCAAGTCGAACCCCTTCCGCTCCCCGGCGAAGTAGCCGCGCAACTGCCGCGCCGCCTCCTCGATCAGCCCCGCGCACGCCGCGCGCTCGCCCGCCACTTCCCGCGCCGGCGAAAACTGGATCTCCCGCAGCCCCGCCGCCGACACCACCACCCGCAGTCCGATCCCCGCCACCTCGATATCGCACCATCGCGGCACCCCTCCAGTCTCCCACGCCGCCCCGCATCCCTGAGTCATATCACCCACCCCCACCCGCCACCCCGTATCCGAGGGTCCTGCAAGCGTTCACTCACCTGTTATAATCAGACTACTTCTCCATTTATGCCGCTAAAGCCTTTCGCACCGAATCACGGCGCGGACAAGAAGATCTTTCTGCTCAAGCCGAGAGGATTCTGCGCCGGTGTCGTCAGGGCTATCGATGTGGTGAAGATCGCCCTCGACCTCTACGGCCCGCCGGTTTACGTCCGCAAGGAGATCGTCCACAACAAGCACGTCGTCGATGAATTGCGCGCTGCCGGCGCCGTTTTCGTCGAGGAACTGGACGAAGTCCCCGCCGGCGCCCGCACCATCTACAGCGCCCACGGCGTCGCACCCTCGGTCCGCACCGAGGCTAAGGACCGCGGCCTCGAGATCATCGACGCCACCTGCCCCCTCGTCACCAAGGTCCACCTCGAAGCCGTGCGCTTCGCCCGCGACGGCTACAGCATCGTCCTCATCGGACACAAGGACCACGACGAAGTCATCGGCACCCTGGGCGAGGTCCCCGGCCGCAGCTTCCTGGTCGAAACCGTCGAGGACGTGGACAACCTCCGCCTCCCCGACCCAACCCGCGTCCGCTACCTCACCCAAACCACCCTCAGCCTCGATGAGACCCGCGACATCATCGAGCGCCTCAAGCAGCGCTTCCCCCTCATTCAGGGGCCGCACTCGCAGGACATCTGCTACGCCACCGAGAACCGGCAGATGGCCGTCAAAGCCGTCAGCGAAGCCATCGACCTGCTGCTCGTGGTCGGCTCCCGCAACAGCTCCAACTCCAAGCGCCTCGTCGAAGTCGGCGGCAACGCCGGCGTCCGCTCCTTCCTGGTCAATGACCGCGGCGATATCGACCCCGCCTGGCTCGAAGGCGTGCGCAACGTCGGACTCACCGCCGGCGCCAGCGCTCCCGAACACCTGGTGCAGGACCTCATCGGTTTCCTGCGCGACCGCGGCTTCCATATCCTGGAGGAAATCGACCTCGTCGATGAGGACGTCCGCTTTTCGCTTCCATCCGAGCTGATGGTCACCATTCGATGAGCGCTCCCACCCAGGTCGGCAATACCCTCGAACATGCCTCCAGACAGGCCATCCGCCGCGCCGCCGGCTGGCTCTCCTGCATGCAGGCCCGCGACGGCCATTGGTGCGCCGAACTCACCGCCGATACCACCCTCGAATCCGACTACATCCTCTTCCTGCTCTGGCTCGAACCTCCCGTCGACGGCGTCTGGAATCCGTCCTCCCGTTCCCTCGTCGAGAAAGCCGCCCGCTCCATCCTCGCCCGCCAGCTTCCCGACGGCGGCTTCAATATTTACGTCGGCGGACCCAGCGAAGTCAGCGCCTGCGTCAAGGCCTACTTCGCCCTCAAGCTCGCCGGCATCCCGGTGGATAGCGACCCCATGCGCCGCCTGCGCGAATGCATCCTGGCGCACGGAGGCATCCAGGCCGCCAATAGCTACGTCAAGGTCACCCTGAGCCTGTTCAATCTCTACCCGCGGCAGTACTGTCCGACCATTCCTCCCGAAGTCGCGCTGCTCCCCTTCAACCTGCTCTACCAGATGTCGAGCTGGACGCGCGCCATCGTCATCTCGCTTTCCATCGTCCACGCGGCCGACCCCGGCGCTCCCGTCCCCGCCGGCTTCCACCTCGACGAACTCTGGCTCCCCGGCGCCAGCCCCGAGTTCCGCCGCGACGCCACCTTCACCTGGCACAATTTCTTCCTCACGGTGGACCGCCTGCTCAAGTGGTGGGAGCGTAACGGCTCCAAAGCCATCCGCCGCCGCGCCATCGAAAAGGCCCGCGCCTGGATGCTCGAACGCCTCGGCCACTCCGACGGCCTCGGCGCCATCTACCCGCCCATGATGTATTCCGTCATGGCGCTCGACGTCCTCGGCTACCCCAAGGACGATCCCGTCCGCGTCGAAGCCCTGCGCCAGTTCAACAACCTCATGGTCGATGATGGCGACCGCTTCTTCTTCCAGCCCTGCTTCTCCCCCGTCTGGGACACCGCCATCGCCGCCTACGCCATCGAGCAGGCCGACCCCGGCCATCCCAGCATCTCCCCTGCCGTCGACTGGCTGCTCGCCAAGGAAGTCCGCCGCAAAGGCGACTGGAGCATCAAGCGCCCCAACGTCGAACCCTCCGGCTGGGCCTTCGAATACGCCAACGAGTTCTACCCCGATATCGACGACACCGCCATGTCCCTGCTCGCCCTCAGCGAGGCCCAGGGCAGCGACCCCGCCGCGCAGCGCGCCACCATCCGCCGCGCCATCAACTGGCTCCTCGCCATGCAGTCCCGCGACGGCGGCTGGGCCGCTTTCGACGCCGATAACAACTGGGAATTCCTCAGCCAGGTCCCCTTCGCCGACCACAACGCCATGCTCGACCCCACCTGCGCCGATATCACCGGCCGCGTGCTCGAAGCCCTCGGCGCTCACGGCATGACCCGCACCCACCCCGCCGTCCGCCGCGGCGTCGAGTGGCTCGTCCAGCACCAGGAATCCGACGGAAGCTGGTACGGACGCTGGGGAGTCGCCTACATCTACGGCACCTGCTTCGCTCTCCGCGGCCTCGCCGCCGCCGGCGAAAGCGACCGCGAAGCCCACATCCTGCGCGCCGGCGAGTGGCTCCGCTCCATTCAGAACGCCGACGGCGGCTGGGGCGAAAGCTGCGCCAGCTACGATAACCGCGCCTTTACCGCCGGCCCCAGCACCCCCTCCCAGACCGCCTGGGCCATCCTCGGCTTGATCGCCGGCGGCGATGCCGCGAGTCTTAGCGTGCAGCACGGCATCGAATACTTGTTGGAAACGCAGCGCCCCGAGGGCAGTTGGGACGAAATCCCCGCCACCGGCACCGGCTTCCCCAAGGTCTTCTACTTGAACTACCACATGTACAAGGATTATTTCCCGCTGCTCGCATTCTCCGCTTTTATCCGCAGCGGGGCGGACATCCTGTCCTCCCCCGTCAGCGAAAGTCTGCTTCTCAACCGCTCCAAGGATAACGAATGAGATTCCCGCTCTCGATGACCGCCGGGCTGGCCCGGTACATTATCCG
>JBBIQR010000433.1:0-3876 GCA_037442245.1 Candidatus Solibacter sp.
CGTCGTCTCATGAATGCTCCGGTGGTTGGAATGGTTAGAGGCAGGCGATTACGTCGATCTCGACCAGCGAATTGCCGGGGATGCCGCCGGCGGCCGCGATGGTGGTACGGACAGGCGGCTCGGGGCCGAACTTTCCCATAAAGACCTCATTCATTCCAGCATAGTCCTTGAGGTCGTTGAGGTAGACGTTGCATTTGAGGACCTTCTCCATGGAGGAGCCGGCGCTTTCGAGTTGCTGCTTGATGGACTCGAGGACCTTTTCGGTGTGGACCTTGATGTCGCCCGCCTGGTGATAGCCGACGCCGGCGATGAAGATGAGGTTTCCGTAGGCCACGGTGCCGTTGAAGAGCGGCATCTTGTCGGGCTTGTTGCCGTTTCTGTAGAGGACACGCTTCGCGGGCTTGTCCTGCGCCTGGACAGGGGAAGCCGCCGCGGTGACGGCGGCAGCAGCGGCTACGCCGCGTCCGATGAATCGACGCCGATTGGTTGCGCTCATGGATGCTCCTTTTCGTAGGAAAGGGTGGCGCCGTTGACTCCCGGCGCACCTGAGATATACACTACACCCGCGTGGAGAGACGAGTCTTTTTGCAGCTTGCAGCGGCCGCGCCGCTGGCTGCGGCGCCGGAGGATCAGCCGGTTTATCGCGTAGTCACACCGTTCCAACCGGCCGCGCAGCGCGGCATGCCCGGACCGTATCCGGGACGCGTGGCGCGGGTGCACGCGGAGGGATCGATCGATGCCGCAACGGACGCGGTGAACCGTCAGGTGGTGGAGCGGATGCTGGCGGCGGGGATGCAGGGGTTGACGGGCGACCGCCGCGCGGAGGACGCGTGGGCGCGGTTCATCTC
Source organism: Candidatus Solibacter sp. (assembly GCA_037442245.1). GTDB lineage: Bacteria > Acidobacteriota > Terriglobia > Bryobacterales > Bryobacteraceae > Solibacter. The sequence continues at coordinate 849 of JBBIQR010000433.1, forward strand.
GCCGCAGGACGTGGTGGGGATCAAGGTCAACTGCTCCGGCGCGCCGAAGATCCGGTCGAGTCCGGAGGTGGTGGGCGCGATCGCGGCGAACCTGGTGAAGGTAGGGGTGGCGCCGGAGCGAATCTACGTTTACGAGCGGTTCGAAGACCAGATGCGGACGGTGGACTACGCGGGACAGCTTCCGGCGGGGGTCACGATTCAGGCTGCCGAGGGGCGGCTGTCGCGCGGGACGATATTGGGCTACACGCCGTACACCTACATCGAGACCAGCTTTTTCGGCGAAGAGGACACGCGGTCGAACCTGGTGCGGCTGGTATCGGACAAGCTCACCAAGATCATCAACGTGCCGAACGCGAAGGAGCATCAGGCGTCGGGCGTGACCGGGTGTTTGAAGAATATCGCGTACGGCAATTTCTCGAACGTGGCGCGCTCGCACCAGTCGGAGAAAACGTACACGTATTCGTTTATCGGGGCGCTGGCGTCGGTGGAGCCGCTGCCTTCGCGGGTGGTGTTGCACGTGATGGACGGGCTGGCGGGGGTATGGCACGCGGGACCGTTCAGCCAGAGCCGGCGTTTCCGTTTTTATCCGAAGCAGCTCATGATCGGGACCGATCCGGTGGCGATGGACCGGCAGTTGATCGACCTGGTGGAAGCCAAGCGGAAGGCGGAGGGCGCGATCAGCATTTTCGACCGGTCGCGGGATCATCTGGGGGACCCGAGCGATCCGAATCTCAACCGGTACATTCGCGAGCCGGGGCACATCGAGTACGCCTCGAAGCTGGGGCTGGGGGTTTACGACAGCGCGAAGATCCACCGCGAGGAGATCGAACTGTGACGCTGTTCCTGCTGGCCGCGGCGCTGCCCGCGCTATTGTGGGACGCGCCACCCGATACGGCGGCGGCATTGCGCGACGCGGGCATCACGCGGATCGAAGTGCCCGCCGCGCGGTACGAAGCATGGAAGGGCGTGAACGGCATCGAAGCGCAGGCGGCCGATATGCGCGGCGCGGTGCGGCTGTCGGCGCCGGGCGTGCAGTACCGGGTGAACGAAGCCTCGGCGACGCGCATGCCGTGGCTGACGTCGAACGGGTGGCGCTTCCTGCGCAATCCGCAGGGCACTTACTACTACGATGCGGTGGGAGCGAAGGCGGCGCTGGCGGCGGCCGAGGCGTTCTGTTTCGGCAACGCGGCGATGGTGCGGGCGGACAGCGCGGGGCTGAAGCCGCTGGCCGGGATGCTGGGATTTCTGGGAGGGCTGGGCGGCAACGAGGGGAGCGCGGTGGCGGACATCGGGTTCGTGGACGACGGTTCGGCGGCGGCGGGCGAGGTCATGAATCTGATGGTGCGGTACAACCTGCTGTTCCGGCGGGTGACGCGTCCGGACCCGCGGTTGAAGCTCAACGTGCAATTGGGATCGAAGGCTTTCCCGATGGAACTCGCGAAGAATCCGGGGATGATGGCGCACGAGATTCGCGCGCACCTCACGGACGAGAAGCGCTCGATCCGGGTGTACGGCAGCCCGGTGGTGGTAGCGCGGGTGACGGAAACGGCGGGCGGGGTGCGGGTACACCTGCTGAACTACGCGGGGGCTGAGCGGAAGGTGGACGGGATCCGGGTGCGGGTGCCGGGACGGTACGCGCAGCACCGGGTGGCCGCGGCCGGCAGTCCGGGGATCGAACTGCTGGATTACGTGGCGGAGGCGGATGCGACGGAGTTCACGCTGCCGGAACTGAAGACGTACGCGGCGATCGATCTCTCACGGTGAACCAGATGGTGAACAAATACGCTCCGGCGTTGCTTTTCCTTTCGCTGTGGCTGGGCAGCAAAGGATACGGCCAGGCCCGATACGATCTGTTGTTGCAGGGCGGCCACGTGATCGATGCGAAGAACGGCGTCAGCGCGGTGCGCGACGTCGCGGTGAAGGATGGAAAGATCGCGGCGGTGGCGCCGCACCTGGACGCGAGGGATGCGTTGAAGACGGTGAACGCCGCCGGGCTGTACGTGACTCCCGGGCTGGTGGACATTCACGTACACGTGTACACCGGAACGGGCGAGCGCGGCTCCTACGCGGGGGACAACAGCGTATACCCGGACGGCTTCACGTTTCGCACGGGGGTTACGACGGTGGCCGACGCGGGCGGCTCGGGATGGCGCAATTTCGAGGACTTCAAGCAGCGGATCATCGACCGCTCGAAGACGCGGGTGCTGGCGTTTTTGAACATTGTGGGAGCGGGGATGCGGGGCGCGAAGTTCGAGAACGATCAGGCGGACATGGAGGCGGCGCCGGCGGCGGAGATGGCGCGGCGGTACCGGGGGCTGATCGTGGGATTCAAGACGGCGCACTACGCGGGACCGGAATGGACGCCGGTGGAGCACGCGGTGGAAGCCGGAAAGGCGGCGGGGATCCCGGTGATGGTGGACTTCGGCACGGATCATCCGGAACGGCCGCTGTACGACCTGCTGACGAAGAAACTGCGGCCTGGGGACATCTACACGCACTGCTACTCGGGGCTGCGCCACGAACTCGACGATTCCGGCCGCGTGAATCCCGGAATGATCGAGGGGCGCAAGCGAGGCGTGATCTTCGACGTGGGGCACGGAGGCGGGAGTTTTCTGTGGCGGATCGCGGTGCCGGCGATGAAGCAGGGGTTCACGCCGGATTCGATCTCGACGGACCTTCACATCGGCAGCATGAACACGGGGATGAAGGACATGCTCAACGTGATGAGCAAGTTCCTGGCGCTGGGGCTTTCGGTGGACGACGTGATCCGGCGCTCGACGTGGAATCCGGCGCGCGAGATTCAGCACGAAGAGTTGGGCAACCTCTCGGTGGGGGCGCCGGCGGACATCGCGGTGCTGCGGCTGGAGACGGGGCACTTCGGGTTCACCGATATGTACGGCGCGCGGATGGACGGGGATCGCAAGCTGGTGTGCGAGATGACCGTGCACGGCGGGAGGGTGGTTTACGATTTGAACGGGATTTCGCGTCCGGAGTGGACGACGCTGCCGGCGGGCTACATGCAGGTGGG
>JBBIQR010000434.1:0-3864 GCA_037442245.1 Candidatus Solibacter sp.
GGAGCGAACTAGCGGCCTTCAATAAGCTGATTCACGATGAAAATGTGCCGGCGGTGCAGGCACCCGCGCGGCAGGCGGGGCAATAGGGATTACGCGCAGGCGGTGGCGGGCAGCACGAGCATGCGCTCGATGCCGGCCCGCTCCTGGGCGGTGAGGTTGGTGACTGCCATGAGCGCGCGTGCCAGGCCGTGCGACTGTTCCGCTTCCGCGTAGCAGCCTTCGCCAGCGAGTTCCTTCGCGCGCTCGAATTCCCTCCGGATGAGTTGCGCTAATTGCCGGTCTGTTTTTGCGCGTAATCGCGCAAGCGCCGTATTCATACTGTCCTCCACTTACGGTCTCTACACTCTATAGACGCGCGAACTCCTGGGTTAGATCAGCCAAAATAGGAAATTCTTTGTAACAGAGAGTCTGTCAGCGGGCTAGGGCCTGCTCGATGGCGTGCGCGATTTCGGCAGATTCCGGGGTCACGCCGCTTTCGAAGCGGGAGGCGATATTCCCATTCTTATCAACGAGAAACTTTGTGAAATTCCATTTGACATCGCCGCCGGTCCGGGTGGTGAGGTAGTGGTAGAGCGGGGTCATGTCCTCGCCTTTGACGCTGACCTTGCTCATCATGGGGAAAGAAACGCTGTAATTTCGCGTACAGAACGTCTTGATCTCTTCGTTTGTGCCAGGTTCCTGGGCGCCGAAGTTATTGGCGGGAATCCCGATAATCACGAAGCCCCGATCCTTGTATTTTTCGTATAACTTTTCGAGACCCGCGTACTGCGGGGTGTAGCCGCACCGGGAGGCCACGTTGACCAGCAGAACCACCTTGCCTTTGTAGGCGGAAAGCGGCGCCGGCGCGCCGTCGATGGTCTTCAGGTCGAAATCGTAGATGCTGGTTGCCGCAAAAGCCATAATTGTCACCGTGAGTGCAAGTAGAACGCCCCTCATGCCCACCACTATAGCAGCGGCCGGGCGGCGGCGATCATGCGGGCGGTCCACTGATAGTGCGGCAGGCCGCAATCGCGCAGGCGCGCGGTCTCGCGTGCGATGTCGTACTCGACGCGGCGGATGGCGGGGCGGCCGTCGTCGATCAGCAGGTAGGCGGCGCGCGGGTCGCCGTCGTAGGGGAGCCCGGCGCTGCCGGAATTGGCCAGAGTGAAGCCGGGGAGACGGCGGAAGAAGGGGCGGTGGATGTGGCCGTACACCACCAGAGGCCGGGACAGGGGCGCGTAGGGGGCTTGGAGCGCGGCGTCTTCGGCTTCCGGCGCCGGGGCGTGCCAGAGACTCTCCGGGGTGGCGTGAAGCAGCGCGAGGGTGTCTTCGAGGAGCAGGGGCGGGTGGTGGCGCAGCCACGCAAGACGCTCCTCGCCGAGGGCATCGCGGGTGTAGGCGGCCATCTCGCGGAGCGCGTCGAACATCCCGGCCAGAGCCGGACGCGGTGCGGCGAACTCGTCGAGGGAGGCGGGACGCGCGAGCATTTCGTCGGTGTTACCGAGGACTCCGGGCCAGCCGAGGCCGCGCATGCGGTCCACGATTTCCGCGGGCGCGGAACCGCCATCGGCGAGGTCGCCGCCGTGCAGGACGAGGTCGGGCGCGGTGTCGCGCAGATCGCACAGCAGGGCCTCGAAGGCGGTCCCGTTGCCGTGGAGGTCGCTGATGACGGCGATGCGCATGGCGGGTCTGAAAAAAAGATAACACCGCAGGTGAAAGGATTCGGCGGCTGGCGCGATTTCCAGGGCGGAGGTCCCATGCTGCGACTGCTGATTCTTTCCGCCTTCTACCTGCTGCCCGCGACGGCGCAGGTCGTGATTATGGACATGCATTGGCCGAGGATGCCGGAGCCGCGTCCGGTGCCGGCGCCGGTGCGCGCCGATTGCCGCATCCGCTCGGTGGAAGTCCACGCGGACATCCAGGACCAGGCGGCGAAGGTGACGATCTCGCAGGTCTTTCAGAATCCCGCGCCGTTCCCGATGGAGGCGCAGGTGATCTTCCCGGCGCCGGAGGGCGCGGCGCTGAGCGGCTTGACGCTGGTGGCGGGCGGGAAGGAGATGCCGGCGCGGCTCATCGGACGGGACGAAGCGCGGCGGATCTACGAAGACATCGTGCGGCGGCGGCGCGACCCCGCGCTGCTCGAATACATCGGGCGGGATCTGTATCAGACGAGCGTGTTCCCGGTGCCGCCGGGGGGCGAGAGTACGGTGCAGATCCGCTACTCGCAACTTTTGAAGAAGGACGGCGGGCTGATCGATTTCCTGCTGCCGCTGGGCACGGCCAAGCACTCGGCGCGTCCGGTGGAGAGCCTGGCGGTGACGGTGAACATCGCCGCGGCCGCACCGATCCGCACGGTCTACAGCCCGACGCATCAGCCGGAGATCGCGCGGCCGGATGCGACGCACGCGGTCTGCAAGCTGCGGCTGCACGATGTCGCGCGGCCGGACGATCTGCGGGTGATGTACGCGACCGAAGCCGCGCCGGTCGGGCTGAACGTGCTCAGCTACAAGCCGGAGGGCGGCGAGGACGGCTACTTCCTGCTGCTGGCGACGCCGGAGGAGCACGGGGCGCGGGGGACGCGCGTGCCGAAGACGATGGTCTTCCTCTGCGACCGCTCGGGGAGCATGAGCGGCGAGAAGATCCGGCAGGCGAAATCCGCGCTGGACTTTCTGGTGCGGCAGCTACAACCGGGCGACACGTTCAACATCGTGGCCTACGATTCCGACGTCGACACCTTCCGGCCGGAGTTGCAGCGGGTGACGCCGGAAACCGTCCGCGCCGCGCAGAACTGGGTGGAGAGCATCTCGGCGGGCGGCGGGACGAACATCGACGGCGCCATGCGCGCGGGTTTGCGGATGGTGAACGACCCGCAGCGGCCGAATTACCTGATCTTCCTCACCGACGGGCAGCCGACGTCCGGCGAGACGCAGGAGGCGCGCATCGTGGCCAATACCGGGCAGGAGAACCGGGCGCACGCGCGCGTCTTCGCTTTCGGCATCGGCTTCGACGTGAACGCGCGGCTGCTCGACAGCCTGGCGCGGGAGACGCGCGGGCAGAGCGTGTACGTGCGGCCGAACGAGAACATCGAGGCGCCGGTTTCGGCGCTGTACGGCAAGATCGGCTCGCCGATGATGACGGATGTCGCGGTGGACATCCAACTCGACGGCGGCGCGATATCGCGGGTGTATCCGCGGCAGATGCCGGACCTGTTCCGCGGCGATCAACTGGTGCTTGCCGGGCGCTACCGGGCGGGCGGAGAGGCGCGCATCCGGCTGACCGGCGCGGCCGCGGGCAAGCGGCAGGAGCTCACGTATCACGCCGCCTTCGCCCGGACGCCGGGCGCGGAGACGAACGCGTTCGTGGCGCGGGTGTGGGCGACGCGGCGCATCGGCGAGATCATCGACGATCTCGATCTGCACGGGCGAAACCAGGAATTGATCGACGAACTGGTTGCGCTCTCGCAGCGCTACGGCATCCTCACGCCGTACACGTCGTTCCTGGCCGATGAGGACGTGAATCTGAGCGACCGGCGGCAGAACAGCGCGGCGGCGGCGCAGGCGGTGGGGATGCAGATGCTGGAAGTCTCGGGCGCCTCCGGCGTCGTGCAGCGGGTGTTCAAGGGCATGATGCAGGCCGCGGCGGCTCCCATGGCGCTGCCCGCGCCGTCCGCCCAGGCCGCGCGCGCCATGCGGCAGATTGGGGAGAAGACTTTCTTCTTGAAATACGGCGTCTGGCAGGATTCCACGGTCACCGATGAGCAGGCGCGGAGCGCGATCAACGGGAACAAGGCGCTCTATCCCGATACCGGATTCAACACCCTGGAGGCCGGTGTGTCGGTCACGACCGCGAGCGGCGCGGCCATCCCCGGCGTGCAGCGGTGGACCT
>JBBIQR010000435.1:0-3840 GCA_037442245.1 Candidatus Solibacter sp.
GCGCGCGATCCCGTCCCGTTCAGCACCACGTTCTCCATCATGGCGCGCATCGTGAACGCGGTCTCCGGCTTGAGGATGCGCACGGGCGTTGCCACCGGCGTCACTCGGTCCGCCTTCTTCAGCACCAGCCGCGGACGCACCAGGCTGCCCCCGTTGGCGATCACGCTCACCGCCTGCGCCAGTTGCAGCGTCGTCACGCTCACTTCCTGCCCGATCGAGATCGAGGCCAGCGAAACCTTGCTCCACCGGTTGGTAGGCCGCAGTTTGCCGCGGTTTTCCGCCGGCAGCGGGATGCCCGTTTTCTGCCCGAAGCCGAACCGGTGCACATACTCGTACATGTTCTCCTCGCCGACGGTCTGCCCCACCCGCACGGCGCCCACGTTCGAGGATTTCGCGAACGCCGTCTTCGCGGGCACGACTCCCGTGCCGCCGTGGGAATCGTGGATCGTCTTGCCCCCGACCCGGATCACGCCGCCGCCGCAGTTCACCGGCGTTTCCATGGCGAGCTTCGTGGTATCGAACGCAGCCGAGTAGTTCATCACCTTGAACACACTCCCCGGCTCGAACGGCAACTGGATGGCGTGGTTGACGCGCTCCGGCGGGAACGCGCCGCCCGGGACCGGTTCGTTCGGGTCGTACGACGGATAACTCGCCATCGCCAGGATGTCGCCGTTGTTCGGATCCATCACCACGATGCTGCCCGAAGCAGCGTTGTGCGCCTCCACCGCCAAAGCCAGTTCGCGCTCCGCCACAAACTGCACCTGCTCGTCGATCGTCAGGGTGACCGGTGTCCCCGGCTTGGGCGGAATCGAGATCCGGGAGGCGATGTTGTGCCGCCGCGCATCGGTCAGCACGCGCTCCTTCCCCGGCACGCCGCGCAACTCCGCATCCAGGTACATCTCGATGCCGGCGTTCCCTTTTTCGTCTGAATTGACGGAACCGAGCACGTGCGCCGCCAGCGTTCCGTTGGGATAGTGCCGCTGGCTTTCGTGCTGGATCGAGATCCAGTCGATCGGCAGCTTGCGCAGGCTTTCGGCCTCCTCCTCGCTGATCTTGCGTTTGATCCACAGGAAGCCGCGATGATCGTTGTATGCGTCGCGCAGTCTCGCCTCGAGCGTGTTCCGGTCCATCCCCAGAGCCAGCGCCAGCAACTCCGCCGCTACCCCGATGTCCGGCAGCTTCATCGGGTTCACATACACCGAGTCCGTCGATACGCTCATCGCCAGCCGGCGCCCGGAGCGGCTGAACAGCGTGCCGCGCGGCGCCGGGATCTCGATGCTGATTTCCTGCCGCGCCGCAGCTTTATCCAGGTACTCGCGGTGATGAAGGATTTGAAGCGAGACCAATTTGAAGAATATGGCGGTGCCCCAGATCAGGACAACCGCGGCCAGCCATGTGAGACGACGGTCCACCATCCCTTACTCTCTCCGGAAACTCCGCCAGGCGCGGGCACGATGGCCCGCGGGCCGGCAGCGTCTCTACTTGGCCATGGCGACGGCGCCGTCCTTGCCGTCCAGACGCACCACCTGCCCGTTCGCCGGCGGCACCAGGTGCTTCTCTCGCGCGATCTGATCCAGCCGCGCCGGACTGAGCAACTCGGCCTCTTCCAGGTCCAGGCCGCGCCGCTCGTCCAGCAGGCGCCGCTCTTCGGTGCGCAGGCTTTCCAGCTTGTACCCGGCCAGCGTCGCCGCCGCGTACGGCGCGCTCGCCGTCGTCGCGATCAAAAGCACTACGCTCGCCGCGCCGATCACGGTCCAACATGCCCCGCGCGCCTGCGGATCGGCCTCGCGCACCAGCCGCGAATTGTCCACCTTCTTGCAGAAGAGCAGGATGTCCTCGTGCGGCAGGGCGCGCAAGGCGAAGGGGTCCTGTCCGGCGCGCGGACGCGCCGCGCGCATCGCGTCTTTCGCCGGGGCTTGCTGCGCCGGCACGTTCTTCCTGAAAAATGCGGGTAGCGTCGCCATGTTCTTTCTCAGAGCCTCTTCCAGTCCGCCTTAAACCATTTCGATGGCGCGGAGTTTTGCGCTGCGCGCCGCCGGATTCCGTTCCACCTCGCCCTCGGCCGGCTCCAGGGGATGTTTGGTCAGCAGCCGCGCCCGCCCTTCCTGGGCCAGCGACCGGAACCGTTCCTTCACCTGCCGGTCGTCTCCGCTGGCAAAACTGATTACCACCATCCGCCCGCCGCCTCTTACTAACTCCGGTCCAACTTCGAGTAACTTCGCTAACTCGTTCGCTTCGTCGTTTACCGCCATCCGCAGGGCCATGAATGTTTTGGTCGCCGGATGCAATCGGCCCGTCCTGGGCACGGCCCGCTCCACTACACCGGCCAGGTGCAGCGTGCTCCGTATGGGCCGTGCTCGGACGATTGCTCTGGCTATTCTCCGCGCCCTCCTTTCCTCGCCGAGTTGAAAGATCAAATCGGCGAGTGTCTTTTCGTCAGTGTGATTGACCAGATCGGCCGCCGTCCTGCCTCCGGATTGCTCCATCCGCATGTCCAACGGTCCATCCGCCATGAACGAAAACCCTCTATGAGCCGACGTCAACTGAAAGCGGCTCACGCCCGTGTCCGCCAGCAGCCCGTCCACCCGCTCAAAACCCGCCTGCTCGACCGCTTGCGGCAACGATGCGAACCTCCCCAGGTGGAAGCAGATCCGCTCCTTCCACTGCGCCGTGTTCTCCGCCGCCATACGCAACGACTCCGCGTCCCGGTCGTTTGCAATCACCGTCCCGGTCGTCAACCGGCCCGCGATCAGAGCCGTGTGCCCGCCCATGCCCGTCGTACAATCCAGGTACACTCCCTCGGGCCGGATTGCCAGAAGCTCCAGCGCTTCCTCGGGCATCACCGGTACGTGCATACTTGTTCGCCATTTCGCGCTGACCGCTCCGCGCCGGCTACGTTCCCTCCGGCCGCGGGACCAGGATTTTCTCGATCTTCCCCATCCCCAGCCGCGCCGCCTTGGTCACGTCGTCCTTCGCCGACCCGCTTGATGCCGCCAGCCGCTCCTCGTACATCCGCTCGCTCAGAATCTCGATGTACCCGCGAAACACCCGCAGGCGGACCGTCTGATCTTCGATTCCCAGCGCTTTGCGCAGAGATGCGGGAATCACGATCCGCCCCTGCGAATCCAGGTCCACTTCCTCGCCCAGGTCCGCCGCGTTGAACGCCAGGCGCTCCGCCAGATCCGGGTCTTCCGTTAACCCATCCAGAAATTTTTCGGTTTCCCGCCAGATCAAAAGGGGGTAAATTCGACCTATGGCCCGGTCCAACGACGTCACCCACAACTTCTTGTCCGGGAACTTCTCCACGTACTCCTTGAGGGACACCGGCAACTTCATGCGGCCCCGCTCGTCCAGACGGGCGGGCGACATCCCCCGCGGAGGCTCGATCTCAACCAGTTGAGTGGGAATCTGGTCCATCTGACGCCGCTTTAGGCCACTTTACGCCACAACCCATAGTGGCACGAGCCCCTATGCGCGTCAAGGTTTTTTTGCAGGATCTGCGCCTAGTCCCCCGTTTCTTTCCAGACACTTAGCTGAATGGGAGTACAGGCACAAGTCGGCGTACCCACCGCTACGGAGGCACTACCTGTTGTGGCTTATGGCGAACGAAAGGAGAAAGTAAGGAGTCGAGGGAGAGGCGGGGCGGGCCGGGAAGCCCGCCCCCTTGAGACTGCTACGTTACTGGTGGATCGGGATCTTCGTCCCGGCGCTAAACCGGGTCTGGGTATCCCCTACCGCGTTGACGCCCACCGAGAAGATCACATCGTTCCCCGTCGGCGCATCGCTCGGCACCTGGAATGTGACTTCGTAGACGCCGATCAAGCCGGGGGCCATCCGCGC
>JBBIQR010000436.1:0-3839 GCA_037442245.1 Candidatus Solibacter sp.
GCCCGCCGCCGCATCCGCCGCCAGGAACGCCTGCGTCCCCGCCTTGCCCACCGCCGTGACCGTCACCACTTCGTACCGCTCCCCGGCCTTGGCCACCGCGGGATACGCCGCCCCGTGCCCGATCGCCATCTTCTCGCCCACCGCGAACCCGGATACGCTCGTCACCGGCACACTCGTCGCGCCCGCCGGAATCGTCATCACCGGACCCTCCGGCACCGGCTGCCACAGCGTCGTATTCCCCGCCGCCGCCGTCCCCACGCTCGCAATCTTCCGCGTCTCCGCCCCCGCGCCCGTGCCGATCGCGATCTCATCCCCCGGCTTCATCCCCGCCGTGCTTCTCACGTGGATGGTGTTCTCGCCCGCCCGCGCCTCCGCCGCCAGCCCGGAGTTGGCGAGCCCCAGCAGGTAGAACCCGCCCGCCGCCAGCTTCGTCCCGGCCGGAATCCGCACCGTCGAAAAGATCGCCTGCTGCGCCGCGTGCTCCGTCAGCGTCCAGTTGCTCAGGTCCACCGCGCCCGCCCCCGCGTTGTACAGTTCGATGAACGCGTTCGTCGGATTCCCCGCGTCCCCGGCGCTCACCCGGAATTCGTTGATCTTCACCGGACTCGCGTTCCGCGCCTTCTCCCGCGCCGTCTCCGTCTGCGTCCTGCCCGTCGCCCGGTTCGTCCACCGCGCCGTCCCCGTCAGGTCGCCGTTGAACCCTGCCCGCCCCGAGGTCACCCGGAACGTCGCGCTCACGCTCTCCCCCGCCGCCACCGGCCCGGCGAATTTCTTCGACCGCTCAGAGGTCCCCGCCACCAGCGCCGTCCATCCCTCGGGCGCCGCCAGGCTCAGTTCGACGTCCGCCGCCGGCGCTCCCGTCGTATTCGTGAACGTCACCGCCGTCTCCTGCGAGGACCCCGGCGCGAACGTCTGTAATCCCGTAGGAGCCGCCGCGGCCGCCGCCGGCGCCACGCTCAGCCGCGCCACGTCGTACCCCGCCGCCACCACGTTGGCCTGCACCTGTTGATCGGTCGCGTCCGTCGGGAACGTGCCCCCCGCCGTCATCGCGCCTTCATAAAACGTGCCCTGCGAACCGTTGCTGTTGTCGCCGCCGTTCCCCAGCAGGATCGCCCCCTGCTTCCGCATCGGGTCGTACGTGTGATCCACCCGCGGACCGTCGAACATCACCTGCAACTCGCCCCGCTGCGCATCGCCGCCCAGCGACGTCCAGTGATGCGGCTCGCCCTTGGCCATCGCGGTCACGAACCGCCACGTGATGCTCGGCAGATTGCACCCCTTCGATCCATCCGCGTTCACGCACCCCACCAGGTTGTTCTCCTGATCCGTCATCACCCACGGTCCCGGCGGATTCCCGTGATACCAGCCCCCCGAACTGCCGTAGTAGGTGGTCTCCATCGTGCCGTTGCCGTCGTCGCGGCTGTCGATCTCGGCGTTGCCGTAGTCGAAGCAGCACCCCGAGTTGTAGTGCCGGCCGTTAATCACCCAATACTGTCCCTGCCCCTGATCGTCCACCGCGGTGCCCTTCGCATCGTTCTGCCGCAGCCCCATCCCCGGCTCGATGAACACCCCGTACACCTTGTGCCCCAGCACCGTCACCGGCGCCATGTCCGCCAGCGGCAGGTTGTTGAACCCGCCCATCGCCGGTCCGCTGAACCCGCCGCGCGGCGCCTGCGTCAGATCGTTGTGCTTGCCGGATTGGTCGTAGATCGTCGTGATCCAGCAGTACGTGTTGGCGCAGAACGCGTCCTGCGCCGCCGCATCCGCATATCCGCCCGCATCCGCCACCGGCGCCGCCGACGGCTGCACCACCCCGATATCCAGACTCCTCCCGTCGGACTGCCGCAGCACCCGGTACAGCGGACCCCGGTACCCGGCATACAGTGCGCGTGTCGTACTGTGCGCCGCCGCGCACGGAGCGCCCGCCGCGGCATAGACATCGCACGGCCCTTTCGGCCGCGGCGGAGCCACCCGCCCGCCCGTCCCCGCCGGTTGCGCCATCGTCAACCCGGCGCTCATCAGCGCCACTACCGGCGCAATCATCCCCGCCGCACGAATTCTCGTCTTCATATGAATCTTCTCCGCCTTGCCGGACCGATTCCGGGAGTTTCGGGTCCCCGGCACCGTTCAGTATATTCCCTCTCCACCGCCCGCTCCCGCCGCGCGAGGGCTGCGTCTGCCAGGCCGGCGTCCGGGGGGCGAATGAAGTTTCGCCTTCCGGCAATGCTAGGTCTATGACCGCCTAAAGAGCAACCTTTTGATACCCGAACTTCTTCTGGGCGGCTTTCCTGGTGAAGGTCCAGTCGATGCGGGCCTTGCGGCGGTTGGCGCGAGCGTTCCAGTTGGTCACTTCCTGCTTCAGCAGTTCCAGTGTGGGAATCCGCCGACGGCCCAGGCACTGACGCGACAGCAGGCTGAGTTCTATTTCGGCCTGATTCAGCCAACTTCCGTGCTTGGGGGTGTAGTGCACTTCAAACCGCCGCCACAGCGCCGCACCCTTGCGTTTGCCGAAACAGTCGGTGAGCGACTTGCGGCAGTGTATGTTCAAGTTGTCCATTACCAGGCGGATCTTGCGCGCTCGCGGATAGGCGCGGGCAAGATCGCGAATGGCCAAAGCGAACTCATGGCCTGAACGGTTGGGGGTGACACGGTTGAGATGGCGTCCCGACCGTGGCTCGACCATCGCGAAAACATTGGCGACCCCACATCGTTTGTATTCGTTATCGCGCTTGGCGATGTGACCAGGGCGTGCCGGACGCGCCGGCCGGACCTCGGCGTGCAAGGAGAGTGGTTTTTCGTCCAAGCAGACCACGGGATAGGCGGAATTATGGGCCTTCTCGTACAGTTTCAGAACATCTTCCATCTTGGCGATGTACTCGTTATCGAGTTCGGCGACGCACCACATTTTTTTCCCGCCACGGCTTGAGGTCGTGGCTTTCGAGCAGAATCCTAATGGTTTCGCGTCCGACCCGGGGAACGACCTTTCGCTTGACCGCCTCCTGAGCGACCAAACGGACGGTCCACCGCGCACGCCCCTCCGGCGGAGCGCTGCAGACCATAGCGATGATCCGCTGTTTCTCGGTAGCGTCGAGCAACTCCGCGTGTCCCTTGCGGGGTCGCTCATAAAGCGCCCGCTCCAAGCCATGGTCTCGGTAGCGTTGCGCGATGGCCCGTACCGAGGGGGCTCCAAAGCGAACCAAGACGGCAACCTTCGGAGCGCTAAAGCCGGCATCAAGTTGCAGGAGGGCAAGGGCGCGCAGAACCACGCGCACTTGCTGGACGCCGCGTTCTAGGAGAGCCTCGATGGTCCGTCGGTCGTCAGGCTTGAGTTGGAATGGCTTGGCTGGACGTGCCATGCCTAAGTATAGGCCCAAACATTTCTTCTGGAAATTGTTTTTACGACGATTTTAAGGCGGTCATAGACCTAGCCGCAACGGTCGCCTGGGCGTTCCTCAAGACCAGCCTGGAATTGGGGGCCGTCTACCACAGGAAGCTGCGCACCTTCGTGGTGGCGCTGCACAAGTTCTGCCGCGACTATTGGCGCAGGACCGCGGCAGTGTAAACGACGCCGCATCCATCCGGCTGGTTGGATTCGCGGCGGAAGACCTTTCACAAGGAACACCCGGCTCTCTGGAGCCTGGGCAGGGGAATTCCGAGTAGTTTCACCCCGCATCAGGCAGAAAGAGACCCGTGGTCTCCGTTTCTGCCCGTTGCGCAACGAGCAGAACAAAAGGAGATACGCAAATGTCCATCGTGAAAGAGAACGGTTTCCTGCGGGTTGTAGCGCTGGAGATCAATGAAGACGGCAAGGTATCGAGGAAGAACATGACGGTCGATCG
>JBBIQR010000437.1:0-3818 GCA_037442245.1 Candidatus Solibacter sp.
CGGGCTGTTTCCGATCGGGTGGGTGGTGTTCAGCGCGATCCTGCTGTACCGGGTGACGCTGGCGAGCGGGAAGTTCGAGGTGCTGAAGGATTCGATGGGGCACCTGACGAACAATCCGGAGATGCAGGCTCTGTTGATCGCGTTCGCGTTCGGGGCGTTCATCGAAGGCGCGGCGGGGTTCGGCACGCCGGTGGCGGTGGCGGCGGCGATGCTGACGGGGCTGGGGTTCAGCTCCTTCAACGCGGCGGGCATCTGCCTGCTGGCGAATACGGCGCCGGTGGCGTTCGGCTCGATCGCGATTCCGATCACCACGCTGGCGGTGACGACGGGTCTGCCGCTCGAGCGGTTGAGCGCCGGGGTGGGGCGGATCTGCGCGCCGGTTTCGCTGTTCGTGCCGGCGTACCTGATCGTGGTGATGAGCGGGTGGAAGGGGCTGCGGAAGGTGTTGCCGGCGGCGGCGGCGTGCGGCATCGCGTTCGCGGGGACGCAGTTCGCGGTGTCGAATTTCGTAGGGCCGCAGTTGACCGATATTCTGGCGTCGCTGGCGGCGATCGGCGCGCTGCTGGCGGTGATCCGGGGTTCGGGGGCGGGCGGAAAGCAGCGTCACGGTTCGCGCGAGTTGTTGCTGGCGTGGGCGCCCTACATCCTGCTGGTGGGGTTTGTGCTGGTGTGGGGGCTGAAGCCGGTGCAGGCGGCGCTGGGATCGGTCACGGTCGCGGTGAAATGGCCGGGATTGCACAACACGATTCTGCGGACGGCGCCGGCGGTGAGCAAGCCGGCGTTGTACGGGGCGGTGTACAGCTTCACGTGGCTTTCGGCGTCGGGGACGGCGTGCCTGTTCGCGGCGATCCTGGGGGCGGCGGTGACGGGGTTGCGTCCCGGGCAGTTCGCGCGCGTGCTGGGGGAGACGGCGCGGCAACTGGCGAAGGCGGAGTTGACGCTGGCGATGGTGCTGGCGCTGGCGATGCTGATGAACTATTCGGGGGCGACGGCGACGCTGGGGCTGGCGTTCGCGGCGACGGGCGTGCTGTTTCCGTTCTTCAGCTCGCTGCTGGGATGGCTGGGGGTGTTTCTCACGGGGAGCGATACGAGCGCCAACGCGCTGTTCGGGACGCTGCAGGTGGTGACGGCGAATAAGCTGGGGCAGAGTCCGGTGTTGATGGCGGCGGCGAATTCGGCGGGCGGGGTGATGGGGAAGATGATCAGCCTGACGAGCATCGCGGTGGCGGCGGCGGCGACGTCGATGAAGCGGGAGGACGAGGCTCTGCTGTTCCGGTTCACGCTGAAGCATAGCGTGCTGCTGGCGAGCGTGATCGGGCTGCTGGTGATGTTCTATGCGTACGTGATGCCGGGGTGGGCTCCGTAGGGGGGTAGTTAAGTTAGAAGGGTAGGCCAGGAGGCCTACCCTACGGTGCGGCGGGGACGAGGAGGGTTCGGCCGGCGAGGGCGGTGAGGCCGTCGAGGGTGTCGGCGGCGCGGGCGCTGAGCGCGGGAAAACAGCGGATGGCCCAGAGGATTTCGGCCTGGTTCCAGGCGGCTTCGCGCGCGGCGGCGACGCTGAAGGCGGCGATGGTTTCTTCGAGGTGCGAGACCGCGGGCAGCGCGTCGCCGGGGAGACGGAGGGCGAACTCACGTTTGGCGGTCTCGACCAGCGCGTCCAGCGTGGAGTTGACCTGGGAGTAATCGGCGTACTGCGGCAGCGCGTGCGAGGGGGCGAGGCCGGCGGCGCGGCACGCATTGACGATGGCGAAGGGGAGATCGTGATTGATGTGCGCGTTGATGCCGGCGAGGGCGAACTGGATGCGGGCGACGGGCGCATCGCCGCGGCGGTCGAGCAGGACGCGCCAGCACTCGGGCGCGGCGCCGCCGGAGAGAGCCGAACGGAGGGCGGAGAAGTAGAGGGCGGCGAACTCGACGTCGAGGCGGGCGAGCCAGGAGGGGTCGTGGAAGCCGTCCCCTTCGATGCGGGCCTTCACCGCCGCGGTCACTTGAAGGTAGAGCAGGTTGAACCACTTCAAGCCGTCGGTGTCCGCGCAGAGGCCGTCGATGGTCCGCATGGCGCGGAGTACGTCCGCCACTTCCGGCGCGGGAGCCGATGCCGCGGCAAGGATTTCCGGGTCGTAGGGAAACAAGATGACGCCACCCCTCTCTATGAGGGATAGTAGCCTTCGCGGGTCTGGACGAGCAAGCCCTTCTGGCGGGTGGCGAGGTGGATGTGGCGGTAGCGGGAACCGGTGGAAGGGGGCGGAGTGTAGCCGAGGCTGTACTGGTTGCGCAGGTCCTCTTCGATTTCGCGGTAGATTTCCGAGAGCGGGCGATTGCGGGAGACCTGAAACATGCGGCCTCCGGTTTCGCGGGAGATTTGTTCGAGGACGCGCTTGCCGTCGGCATGATTCATGCCGCCGCCGGGGAAGGGCGGTCCCATGCCGCCGCGGCGTCCGCGGCCCATACCGGGGAAGAGGACGCCTCCGCCGCCGGGGCCACCGTAGGCCTCGGGGTCTTCGAAGAGGACGCTGTAAACGGCGGTGTCGGCGCGCTGGGCGGATTCGATGGCGGTGGAGAGCGGGACCTTGCTGCCGGTATCGACGCCGTCGGTGAGGAGGACGAGGGCTTTGCGGCCGGTCTGTTTGCGCATGAGTTCGTCGCCGGAGAGCATGACGGCGTCGTAGAGGTCGGTGCCGCCGGGGCGCGGGTTGCCGCCGCTGGGATAGCCGCGGCCGGGTTGGCGGCGCTGCGGTTGGGGCGATTGCAGATCTTCGAGCGCCTGCTCGAGGAGTTTGCGGCTGCGGGTGATGTCCTGGAGCAGTTCGACCTCGAAATCGAAGTGGATCACGAAGGCGGCGTCCTTGTCCTCGCGCAGAACCTGGTCGAAGAATTTGTAACTGGCGGCGCGCTCCTCGTCGATGAGGCGGCGCTGGCTGCCGCTGGTATCGACGAGGAGGCCGAGGGTGAGCGGGAGGTTGCTCTCGCGGGAGAAGTAGGAGATGGTCTGGGCGGAGCCGTCTTCGTCGAGGAGGAAGTCCTCTTTGCCGAGATCGGTGACGATGGCGCCTTTTTTGTCGCGGACGGTGGCGAAGAGGTTGACGACTTTGACGCCGGCGGAAAAGGTGGGGGCGTCCTGCTGGCCGTGGAGGAGGCGGGCGGCGGGGGCGGCGCAGAGCGTGGAGAGAAGGGCGCGGCGGGAGAGACGCTCGAGTGCCATGTGCCTAGAACGATGCATGGCGGGCGCGGCGGGTTACCTCGGGTTGGCGCGGGAGAGGGAGGAATTTCGTGGAACCAAATCGCGGTGCGCGGCGAAAAAGGCGGTGACGCGGCGGGCGTTCCATAATTCGGTGATGGCGGGATTGGCGGCGTGGAGTTCGCGCGAGTGGCGGATGGGGATGTTGCCGTCCGCCGTGCCGTGGATCAACAGCACAGGGGCATGGGCGTGGCGCAGACCGTCCAAGGGGGAGGCGCGCTGGAGATCGATGTGGTAGCGGGCGCGCGTGTAGACGAGGCCGAGTTCGATGATGGGCCAGGAGAGCAGGCGGGAGGGCGAGCCACGCTGCGCGAGCCGGTCGAAGGCGATTTCCTCGAAGGTGGAGAAGGGGCAATCGGCGGCGAGGGCGGAGAAGCGCGGTTCGCGGCTGAGGGATTCGATGAGGATTGCGGCGCCCATCGATTGGCCGAGGCCGTAAAGTCGCCGCGTGCCCGGACAGGAGAGGAGCAGACCGGCCCAGGAGTGGATGTCGGCGGCTTCGCGTATCCCGTAGGTCACGGGCGCGCCGCCGCTGGCGCCGTGACCACGGCTGTCCGGGGTGAGCACGGTGTTCCGGCGG
>JBBIQR010000438.1:0-3816 GCA_037442245.1 Candidatus Solibacter sp.
TGCCATCGGCCCAACGCTGCAACATCCGGTCCGTGCGGATGGGTGTGGCCGGTTGCAGCACGCGCGGCGCCGTGCGGAACTCGTACTTATCGATGGAGCACGCTACGGAAAGACCGTTGGCGCGCAGGATTCGGCCGAAGGCGTTCAGGCGCATCGGGCAGGATTCGCCCAGCAGCACCGGCCAATTGATCGAGATTTCAATGAAGGCGCCTTCCGGCAGCGGCTGTTCCGCCAGGAATGCCACACCCGCGCTGCACACATTGATCGTACGCCCCGCGCCGCTGGTCTGCGGGACGCTGTCACCGGTCACCTTGTAGCGCAGTTCGCGCTGGATTTCGAACCGCTGCTTGGATCGCCGGTCCTTGGCCGCGCTGGCTGGTGTCATTGCTGGTGCCATGTCCACTTACCTCCATCGTTCACGGGAGACAGTAGTGCATTTTGGCCCCCAAATCGTTACACATTTATAATCAATCAGTTATCGTTGAGAAAACGAACGTATGTCTACGTTGTTGACAGTTCGGGCGCCCGGTTTGTGTACAAGCGGTGGACAGCGGCAAACGTGGTACGCTGATGCGGTAACCCATGAGACGACTCCTGTTTTGCCTGGCGGCAGCCGCGCTCTCGCTTGCCGCGGCGCCGAAACCCAAGTTGATCGTTACCGTGGTGGTGGATCAGTTCCGCTACGACTACCTGACCCGTTTCCGCGGCGAATACAAGGGCGGTTTCAACCGCCTGCTGACCCGCGGGGCGGTCTTCACCAACGCGCGCTATATGCACGCGCCGGCGGTGACCGCGGTCGGGCACAGCACGGTGCTTTCCGGGGCGATTCCGTCGATCAGCGGGATTGTGGCGAACGACTGGTACGACTACGAGGAGCACGGGCACGTGACCAGCGTGTCGGATGCCGCCACGCGGCTGGTGGGCGCTCCAGGACAAGGATCGTCGCCGCACCGGCTGCTGGTGAGCACGGTCGGCGACGAGATGAAGTTCGCCGCGCCCGCAACCCACATCATCGGGATCAGTTTGAAGGATCGGGCGTCTATCCTGCCATCGGGGCACGCGGCGGATGCGGCCTACTGGTTCGATCCGGCCAGCGGTAATTTCGTGACCAGCACGTTCTACGTCCAGGACCTGCCGCAGTGGGCCAAGGCGTTCAACGACGGGCGTCCGGCGGATCAGTACAAAAGCGTCACGTGGCAGGGCCATACGCTGGCCGACAAAGGTCCGAAGCTGTATGCGGGACTCGAAGCGACGCCCTACGGCAACGAACTGGTCGAGCGTTTTGCCGAGCGCGCTCTGGAAGGCGAGCAACTGGGACGGCACGCGTCCACCGACCTGCTGACCGTGAGTTTTTCATCGAACGACTACGTGGGACATCAGTACGGACCGGAGTCGCCGGAAGCACACGATATTTCGCTGCGCACCGATGCGCTGCTGGGCAAACTGCTGGAGGCGGTCGACCGGCAGGTGGGGGCGGAGAACGCTCTGGTCGTATTCACCGCCGACCACGGCGCGCCTCCCACCCCGGAGGCCAACCACGTGCGGAAAATGCCGGGCGGTCGCATCGCGCCGGCGGCGATCCGGGACGCGGTGTCGGGCGCGATCACCAAGCGCTGGGGCGCGGGCGAATGGATTGCCGGCACCTATGACCTGGCGGTGTATCTGAACCGCGACCTGATCGCGCAGAAGGGCCTGAAACTGGGCGAGGTGGAAGCCGAGGCGGCGGATGCGGTGGCTGCGATGCCGCATATCTTCCGCGTGTATACGCTGGAGCGGGTGAGCCACGGCGAGACGCTGCACGACGAGATCACGCAGCGGGTGGTGAACGGGTTCAACCTGCGGCGCGGTCCGGACCTGGAAGTGATCCCGGATCCGTACTGGTTCGTCAGCGGAGGGAGCAGCGGGATCAGCCACGCCCTGCCGTTCGGCTACGACGTCCACGTACCGGTAATCTTCCTGGGGGCGGGGATTCGCGCCGGGCGCTACAACCAGACGATCCTGGTGAACGATATCGCGCCGACGCTGGCGACCATGCTGGACATCGAGACTCCGGCGGGCAGCGTGGGGCGCGTGCTCAACGAAATTCTGCTGCCGTAGGTGGTGAAAGCCGGCGGAGCGCGGGGTACAATCGAAGGCATGGATTTACGTCCGCTGCACGACCGCATAATGGTCAAGCGCCTCGACGCCGCCGAAGAGGTGCGCGGAGGCATTATCATTCCGGATTCGGCGAAAGAGAAGCCGCAACAGGCCATGGTGGAAGCCGTAGGCAACGGCAAACTGCTGGAGAACGGCGAACGCGTTGCCGTCGACGTCAAACCCGGCGACCGCATCCTGTTCGGCAAATATTCGGGATCGGAAATTAAAATCGAGGGGCAGGAGTACCTGATTCTGCGCGAGGACGAGATCCTCGGGATCCTCGAATAACCTGTGATAGTCTGGTAGGTTACACAGCCCAAAATTTCAGGAGTTTGGTTCATGTTTCTACGGTCGGCGATGAGACCGCTTCTGGTCTGTCTTGCCCTGATTCCCTTTGGCGGCCTGGCTCAGGCCCAGGCCAAGGTCGGCGTCATCAATATGCAGAGGGCCGTGATGGAATCGGCCGATATTAAAGCAGCGAGCGCCGCCATGGAGGCCAAGTACAAGCCGCGCGTGGCGCAGATCGATCAGTTGAACAAGGAGATCGCCGCCATCAGCGAGAACCTGCAGCGCAACTCCGGGAAGTTGACGCCGCAGGCCGAAGCCACCATGACGTCGGACGGGCAGCGCAAGCAGCGCGAGGCGCAGCGCCTGCAGGAAGACTTGCAGACCGACGTGGACCGGGAGCGCAACGACATTCTGGGCAAAGCCACCACCAAGATGCAGGGCGTGGTGAAGCAGGTGGCCGACGCCAAGGGTCTCGACCTGGTTGTCGACGTGCCCTACACGGTGTTCTTCAAGGCGGCGCTGGATATCACGAGCGACGCCATTACGGCGTACGACAAGGCGTATCCGGCCTCTGCTCCACCCGCCGCGAAGTGAGCCATAATCGAAATGCAGGCCCGCGCGGAACACGCCGCTGCTGTACAGTGTCTAATCCGACATGGCAGGATACCTCGATAGTTACGGAGCCGGCGTCGAGCAGCGGATTCGCAGGATCAAGATCGCGGTGGTTTCGCTGATCGCCGCGGTGATCGCCGGCGGCCTCCTTTTCTACGTATTTCACAATTTCCGTGAGGAGCAGCGGGTGAAGGAATTCTTCGCCGCGCTGTCCCGCAAGGACTATAAAGCGGCCTATACGATGTTCGGCTGCACGGACGCCAAGCCCTGTACCGCTTACGCGTTCGACAAATTCATGGAGGACTGGGGACCGGCGAGCGGGCACGAGCCCTCGCGCGTGCGAATCACCCGGAGCCGTACCTGCGGCACGGGTGTGATTCTGACCCTGGATTACGGGCAAAACCAGCAGGACACCCTCTGGGTGGAGCGGAAGGACATGAGCATCGGATTCCCGCCGTTCGGCGACGTATGCCCCTCGGGGCTGGCGGGCAGGTAGTGGGACATCTCGGGTTGAAATAACTTCATCAGGCGGAGCGGTATGGCAACGACACCGGCAGGGCTGGAAGGCGTCATCGCGGGCGAAAGCGAGATCTGTTACATCGACGGGTTTCAGGGCGTCCTGAGCTATCGAGGCTACAACATCCATACACTGGCGGACAACGCCACCTTCGAGGAGGTTGTGTTCCTTTTGTGGCATGGGTGGCTGCCCAGGCAGGCGGAACTCGATCAGCTCAAGCGCGACCTGGCCGCGGAGCGTGAATTGCCGGCTCCGGTAGTGGA
>JBBIQR010000439.1:0-3809 GCA_037442245.1 Candidatus Solibacter sp.
GGCGCACAGCGACAGAGCCAGCATGACCGCGACCGGCGCCCAGCGGTGGCGCGCGCGCGGCATCGTCCCGCGCCACTCGAGCCATGCCAGCAGCAGCGGGAACGCCGCCACTTCCTCCTTGGCCAGCAGCGCCAGCAGGAACCAGAGCACCGCGATCCAGCGGCGGCCCTCGATCCAATACCACAGCGCGGCCAGGCAGAGCAGGGAAGCCAGCACGATGCTGCGCGCCCAGACGTAATTCACCGCCTCGGATTGCATCGGGTGGATGGCGAAGAGCGCTCCGCCGATGAGCGCGGCGCGCGCGCTCAGCAGGCGCCGCAGGCATTCGTACGCCAGCGCTACGGCGGCCAGGTGAAACACGAGGTTGAAGAGATGGTAGCCGAGCGCGTCGCCCCCGCCGATCTGCCGGTTCAGCCAGAACGTGAGGAAGGTCAGAGGACGCGTCTGCCGCGGCGCCCACACCTGCATCCATCCCGCGCCCGATGCGAGGGCGGGCTCGGCGAAGATGTCATAATCGTCAAAGTGAAAGCCCGAACCGAGCGAAGCGCCAAAAGCAGCCGCCGCACCGGCGAGCAGAAGAAGGCGCTCGCGCATGACCAATTACGAGCTTACGTGAAACGTCCGCGCAGCGCAGCCGAACGCGCGGCGCGCGTCGGGGAGATCCTCGTTCTCCTTGGACGCATGTATCCGGAGGCGACCTGCGCCCTCCACCACTCGAACCCGTGGCAGTTGCTGGTGGCCACGATTCTCTCCGCGCAGTGTACCGATAAGCGGGTCAACGAAGTTACGCCGGGGCTTTTCGCGAAGTATCCCACCCCGCAGGACTTCGCGGCGGTCCGTCCCGAGGTGCTGGCGCAGGACATCCGCAGCACCGGCTTCTTCAACAACAAGGCGAAGTCGATCGCCGGCGCGGCCAGGAAAGTGGTGGGCGAGTTCGGCGGGCAGGTGCCGCGCACGATGGAAGAGATGCTCTCGATTCCCGGAGCGGCGCGCAAGACCGCCAACGTGGTGCTGGGCACGGCCTACGGGATCGCCAGCGGGGTGGTGGTGGACACCCACGTCTCGCGCATTACGCAAAGGCTCGACCTGACGAAGAATACCGATCCGGTCAAGATCGAGCAGGACCTGGTGAAGATCCTGCCCAAAGACCGCTGGATCGCCTTCTCGCACCAGATCATCCTCCACGGACGGGCGGTGTGCGCGGCGCGCTCGCCGGAGTGTACGGCGTGCGGTTTGAACGGACTCTGCTACTCCCGCGATAAACGTGCGTAGCGGTTCACCTGCCGCAGTCAGTTCGCACCGGGTTGCCCGGCCGCGTCGATGACCAGCACGCCGATGGGGCTTTTGATCGTCTGGAGTTTGAGGCCGAGTTGGGTTCGCAGCGCGGTGTCGAGCGGCGGCCATGCCCCGGGTGTTGTCGCGGCCGAGGAATCCAGCGGGCCGCGCGGGTCGAAGTGGACCTCCAGATCGTAACTGCCGGTGAGGCCGGTGCGGTCCAGGACGGTGCGGTCGAACTGGCGTTCGAGTATGCTGGCCAGCCACGCCATGTTGCGGTTCCGCGCCTTGAGTTCGCCGCGGCGCAGAGACCACTCGGGTTCGGCGGACGGGCCGGCGGCGGGATGAAACTTGGGGCCTCCCTTGGCGACAGTAAGCGCCCACACGGGCAGGTCGCGGGTTTCCTGGTGGAGTTTCAAGCCGAAGCGGCCGGCCAGGAGTGCGCGCATCATGGTGCGGCTCTCCGGAGCCGGCGGGGCATCGGGCTTGGGAGGAACATATGCCGCGGCGGGCGAGCCTTCCGGCGCTTTGGCGACGATGTCGTACATCGCTTCCCCGGCCCATGGCGGGGCGCCGGTGATGCGGTAAAGCGAAACGCCGTAGGCCTCTTCGATGAGCATGGTCAGGGTGTAGTTGGTGACCACGACGCGGCCGCCGGGATAGGAGAGCCAGGCGACGATGGGTTGTTTGTCCGGGTCGGCCGGTTTCACGGTGGCGACCTCGAAGGCGTCCTGCGCGGCCGCGGGGCGGAGCACAAGCAGAGCGGCGGCGAAAGCGAGGTTGGTCGTGAAGCCGTTCATCTGCGCGAAGCGCGCCGCCGCATTGTACCAACTTCAGAAGCCGTTTTCCCGCAGGCTTTCGACCGTGAGGCGCTCTTTGACGTCGAGTTTTCCGAGCAGCTTTTCGATGTGCTTGGCGAGGATGTCGCACTCGAGATTGACGCGCGCCCCGGGACGGTAGCCGCCGAGCGTGGTGTTGTGGAACGTGTGGGGGATGATCGTGACGCTGAGGACGCCGCCTTCCAGCGCCGCGATGGTGAGGCTGATGCCGTCGATGGCGATCGAGCCTTTAAACACCAGGTAGCGGTCGAGTTCGTCGGGCACGCGGATGCGCAGCCACCAGTTATCCGCGCCGAGAGGTTCGAGTCCGAGGAACTCGCCGGTGGCATCGACGTGGCCCTGCACAATGTGGCCGCTGAGGCGGCTGGTGGGCAGCAGCGGGCGCTCGAGGTTGACGCGCGAACCGGGTTTCAGATCGCCCAGGTTGGAGCGGCGCAGCGTCTCCGGCGCCAGGTCGGCGCTGAAGCCGTCCGGGCGGATTCCGACGGCGGTGAGACAAACACCGTTGACGGCGACGCTGCCCCCTTCGGCGAGATCGGTCAACACCGTCGAGCAGTGGACCGAGAGCTTCGACCCGGCGATGGCGACGGCGCCCAGTTCTTCAATGATCCCGGTGAACATTCAGGTATCCTTCGACGGCGAATTCGTCGGGCGGGATGTGGTGGATGGTGAGGCCGTGGACGCGGATGGCGTCGGCGCGCCGCCGGCGTCCGATGCCGCCCGCCAGCGGCAGGGCTTCGAGACCGCCGAGAATCTTGGGGCCGTAGTAGAAGAAGACGCGGTTGACGAGGCCGGTCTCGAGCGCGGTCCAGTTGATCTTGGCGCCGGCCTCGATCATCAGCGAGAGGTAGCGCTGGCGGCCGAGCCAATCGACCACGCTGAGGAGGTCGGCGCGTCCGCCGGGTCCATCGAAGGCCAGGACCTCGATGCCGCGGGCTTCGAGGGCCTTGCGGCGCTCCGGGTTGCCGGCGCTGGTGGTGACGACGAGCACGTCGCCGGCGGCGCTGCGCACCATTTTCGAATCCACCGGCAGGCGCAATTGCGAATCCATCACGATGCGCAGCAGCGGGCGGCAGCGCGGGTGGCCGCTGCGGTCGTTGAGCATACAGTCGTCGGCGAGTACGGTGCCGATGCCGGTGAGGATGGCGTCGTGATCGTGGCGCAGTTCCTGGACGTGAGCGCGGGCGCGTTCGCTGGTGATCCAGCCGCGGTTGTCGTCGGGGGCGGAGATTTTTCCGTCGAGCGTGATGGCGGCTTTAAGCGTGACCAGCGGCCGCCCGGTGCGCATGAAGTGAAGGAAAGGCTCATTCAGCTTCCCGGCTTCGGCGGCGAACTCCGCGGCCACTTCGACTTCGATACCGGCGGCGCGCAGGCGGTCGAAGCCCTTGCCGGCGACCAGCGGGTTGGGGTCGGCGATGGGGGCGACCACTTTCTTCACGCCGGCGGCGATAATGGCGTCCACGCAGGGAGGGGTGCGCCCGTGGTGGGAGCAGGGTTCCAGATTGAGGTAGAGGTCCGCGCCGCGGGCCTTATCGCCGGCCTGGGCGAGCGCGATCAACTCGGCGTGATAGAGCGCGGCGTAGGTGTGGAAACCGCGGCCGACGACTTCGCCCTCGCGGACCAGGACGGCGCCGACCATGGGGTTGGGGCTGGCCAGCGAGCGGCCCTTTCGCGCCAGGTCGAGCGCTTCGCGCA
>JBBIQR010000440.1:0-3791 GCA_037442245.1 Candidatus Solibacter sp.
CGGAGGAACTCCTCCTTCTCCGCCTTCGGATCGTAGGTCTCCGGCCCCACCATGTCCGCCAGGACCCCCAGGTCGCGCGCCGCCGCCCGCAATCCTTCCGCGGCCTCCTGCCAGTAAGCGATCTTCGTGTTGGTCGTCACCAGCACATATTCCTCGGTTGATTCGTGCCGGCCGCCGCAGCCGCTCGCCGAGTTGGGCGAGCACGGCATGATGATCCTCTACGCCGCCGAGGCCAGGAACTACGCCGGGGACATCGACTGGCCCTTCCGCCAGGAAAACAACTTCTTCTACCTCACGGGACTCTCCCAGCCGGGCGCCACCCTCGTGCTCCTTCCCGGCGGCGGCAAAACGCGCGAACTGCTGTTCCTGCCCGCCGCGGACCCCGCCCACGAGGCGTGGACCGGCCACATGCTGACGCCCGCCGAGGCGCGCGCCATTTCCGGCATTCAGGAGATCTACGACGCCTCGCAGTGGAACGGCTTTCTCGCCGCCCTCATGCCCCGCACCCGGGCCTTTCTAATGGCCGGCGGCGGGCGCGGCGCGCATGGCGGCGTGACCGTGGCGGGCGCCGCCGCCGGCCCGGATTGGCACGGAGATTTCGCCGCGGCCGCGCAGGACGCCGCCGCCGGAACCCTCGCCCTGTACCTGCTCCTGCCCGCCGGGCCGAACGCCGTCGAGTACCCGCGCGAGCGCGAGTTCGCCGGGAAACTCGCGGGCGCCGGCGTCGGCATCGCCATCCGCGACGCCAGCCCTCTCTTCGCCAAACTGCGCCAGGTGAAATCGCCGCGCGAGATGGATATCCTCCAACACGCCGTCGACATCACCGCGGAGGCGTTCCAGCGCACCTTCGCCGCCGCGCTGCCCGGCGCCTGGGAGTACGAGTTGCAGGCCCAGTTCGAATTGACGTTTCTGCGGCGCGACGCCCACTGGGGCTACCCGTGCATCGTCGCCTCCGGCGCCAACGCCACCACCCTGCACTACGAGACCAACCGCGACCGCATGAATAGCGGCGACCTCGTCCTGATGGACGACGCGGCCGAGTTCGACCAGTACAGCGCCGACGTGACCCGCACCATTCCCGTGAGCGGCAAATTCAGTCCCGAGCAGGCCGAGATCTACCGCATCGTGTACGCGGCCCAGGAGGCCGGCATCGCGAAGGTGCGCCCCGGCCATCCCATGGGCGTCGGTCCGGAAAGCGTGGGAACCGCCGCGGCCGCGCAGCTCCGCCAGGGCCTCTACAAACTGGGACTCATCACCGACGTCAACAGCGACGCCCAGTTGCGCGTCTGGTATTTCCACGGCATCGGCCACCCCATCGGGTTGAACGTCCACGACCTCGGCGGCCGCGAACTGGCCCCCGGCATGGTCGTGACCGTCGAGCCCGGCATCTACATCCGATCCGACGCCCTCGATCACCTGCCCCAGACCCCGGAGATGGAGAAGTTCGCGGCGGCGGTGCGTCCGGTGTTTGAAAAATATAAGGGGATCGGCGTGCGGATCGAGGACGATGTCGTGGTGACGGACGGCGACCCCAAAGTGATCTCCGCGGCGATTCCCCGCAAACTCGAGGACGTGGAGGCTGAGATCGCCCGCCTGCGCGCGGCGGGCCGGATGCCGTAACCGCAGCCGTGTCCCGCGCGCTTCCGCCTACACCCCCCAGCAGTAGTCTTCGACGGCCTTTTCGATGCTCGAATCCTGCTCGGTGAGCCGCATCAGTTCCAGCCGGATGGCATCCACCAGCGCTTTCCAACTGGCCTCGATCACGTTGTCGCTCACTCCGACCGTGCTCCACGAGCGCTTGTGGTCGCTCCACTCGATCAGCACCCGCACCTTCGCCGCCGTACCCTGGTGCGAATCCAGCACCCGCACCTTGTAATCGGTCAGCCGAACGTCGGTGATCTTCGGATAGACCTTGCTCAGGCACTTGCGCAGGCAGACGTGCAGCGCGTGGAACGGTCCGTGCCCCACCGCCGTGGCCGTGTGTACGCCGTCGTTGGCTTTCACCGTGACGGTCGCGGTGGATTGGCTCCCCGACGCGCCCGCCGACCGCGTGGCCACTTCATAGCTCTCGACGTCGAAGAAATGCGTCCCCGGATGCAGCGCTTCTCTCACCAGCAGTTCGAACGTGCCCTCGGCCGCTTCCAGTTCGTAGCCCTCGTACTCCAGTTGCTTGATGCGCTCCAGCAGCTCGCGGCGCGCGTCCTCGCCCAACCGGTCCGCCAGACCGTGCTGCTTGAGCTTGTACATGATGTTGCCGCGCCCGGAAAGATCGCTCACCAGCACCCGCTGCCGGTTGCCCACCAGCTCCGGGCGGATGTGCTCGTAGGTCGCCGAATCCTTGAGCACGGCGGCGACGTGCACGCCGCCCTTGTGCGCGAACGCGCTCTTGCCGACGAAGGGCTGATCGTTGCGCAGCGGCAGGTTGGCCAGCTCGCTGATGAAGCGGCAGACGCTGGTCAGGCTCGCCAGTTTCTCGCCGCCGATGGTGGTGTGGCCCAGCTTGATTTCCAGGTTCGAAATCACGCTCGCCAGGTTGGCGTTGCCGCAGCGCTCGCCGTAGCCGTTCATGCAGCCCTGCACGTGCGTGGCGCCGGCTTCGACCGCCGCCAGCGTGTTGGCCACCGCCAGGTCGCTGTCGTTATGGGTGTGGATCCCGATGGTGCCCTCGAAGCGCCGCCGCACTTCCCCCACGATTTCGGTCAGCCGCCCGGTGGACGTGCCGCCGTTGGTATCGCACAGGCACAGCACGCCGGCGCCCGCCTGGCGCGCCGCTTCCAGCGTCTTCAGCGCGTAATCCGGGCTGGCCGCATACCCGTCGAAGAAATGCTCGGCGTCGTAGACCACTTCCTTGCCGTGCTCGATCAGGTATTGCACCGTCTCCGCGATCAGGGCGAGGTTCTGTTCGAGCGAGATGCCGAGCGCGCGCTTCACGTGCAGGTCCCAGGTCTTGCCGAAAATCGAAACCACCGGCGTTCCCGCGCTCACCAGCGCCTGTACGTTGCGATCCTCGTGCACTGGATTCTTCGCGAACCGGGTCGAGCCGAACGCCGTCAGCTTCGCGTGGCGCAGCTTGAGCTCCGTGGCGCGCGCGAAGAACTCCTTGTCCTTGGGGTTCGAGCCGGGCCAGCCGCCTTCGATGTAATCGATGCCGAGTTCGTCCAGCTTCTGGGCAATAATCAGCTTGTCGTCCACGGAGAAAGCGATGGATTCACCCTGGGTGCCGTCGCGAAGAGTGGTATCGAAGGTTTGGATTTTCATGGCTGGCCTCGTTTCAATGCAAAAGGTAGGCCGGAGGCCTACCCTACTGGTACACCGACTTCCTTCTTCTTCTTCAGGAAAGTCATCATTTCGCGGAGTTCGCGGCCCACCGTCTCGATCTGATCGTTGTGGCCGGCTTCGCGCATCTTGAGGAAGTTCTTGCGCCCGGTCTTGTTCTCTTCGATCCACTGGCGGGCGAATTCGCCGGACTGGATCTCGGAAAGGATCTTCTTCATTTCGGCCCGGGTCTGCTCGTTGACGATGCGCGGTCCGCGCGTATAGTCGCCGTACTCGGCCGTGTCGCTGACTGAGTAGCGCATGTAGCTGAGGCCGCCCTCCTGGATCAGGTCCACGATCAGCTTCAGCTCGTGCAGACACTCGAAGTAGGCGATCTCGGGTGCGTAGCCGGCATCGACCAGGGTCTGGAAGCCGGCGCGTATGAGTTCGGCGGCGCCGCCGCAGAGCACGGCCTGTTCGCCGAAGAGGTCGCTTTCGGTTTCCTCCTTGAAGGTGGTCTCGATCACGCCGGCCTT
>JBBIQR010000441.1:0-3787 GCA_037442245.1 Candidatus Solibacter sp.
CAGATGCAACCGCAGATCCACCTGGTTGGCCGCCAGCCCGCGCGTGCTCAGCCGCAGCACCAGCCCGTTGATGAGACGCGCCAGCACGAATGCCAGCGGCTCCAGCAGGTCCACCGGATACTCGAGTTCGAGCGCGTCCTCGAAGTGCAGCGGATCTTCGATGGGAAGCAGCTTGCGCTCATACTCCCCCCGCGCCAGTTCGCGCAGCCGCAGCCCTTCGGCTCCCAGCCGCTCGGCGATACCCAGCGGCGGCAGCGCGCCGAGCTCGTGGAACCGGCGGATACCCCACCGCGCCAGCGTCTCGATTAGTTCGGGCGAAGGATCGAGCAGGCGCACCGGGAGCCCGGCCAGAAACTTGCCCTCATCGCCGCGCGGAATGATGCTGACCCCGGAGCAGCCGCGCGCCGCGCAAATGGCCGCATCCGGATTATCGGCGATGGCCAGCGCCGCCTTCGCCCCGGTCTCGCGCAAACGGGCGGAGATCGCCGCGGCGATCTCCTGCGGCAGGCCGAAAAGCCGGTCGAGCCCCGTCACATCGAAAGCGACGGTGCCGGGCGCCGTGGCTTCGACCGTGGGGGAGAACTCCCGGGCGATCGCGATCAGATCGCCGCTGCCGTGAAGACTGGCGTACATTGCGTCCTCTTGCGGGTCACGCTGATTTGATATTTAGCGGTGCACAGCAGCCGCGAGACGCCCCGCGCGCCGCTCCAGCAGGCGCGTTCGCGCCGGCATTCGACCACCATCGAAGCACAGGTGCGCGCGTGGGACTGCCGCCCCAGCGCGATCAATACCGCCGGCGTATGTTCCACGGCGCGCCGCAGCCGGAACCACGAGGTCAGCGATATGCGGCGCGCCGCCGGGGTATCGCCCAGGTCGAGCACCACCAGCCCGAACCCCCCGCCCTGAATGAGCAGGTCCGCCGCTTTGAGGGCATGTTCGGCGTTGTGCGCGCACCGCACCCAGAGAAGACGGTCCAGCGCGGCGCCCGCGCGGGCCGCATCGTGCGGGCAGAAAGCATCCTCGGCATCCACCAGGGCGCAGGACTCCTGGCGCTCGCCCGCCCGCGCCAGGACGGAGTGAAGCAACGAGGTGCGCCCGGAACCGGCCGGTCCGACGATTTCGGTGAGCGCTCCGCGCGGGAGCCCGCCCGCCGCGGCGTCGATTTCCGCTATGCCGGTGGGAACGAGTTCGGGCTCCGGGCGGTCCCGCCAGGAGAAGGGACCGGTGAGCAGGGACGCGAACTGCTGGGGGAGGAGGGCCGCGCTCATATTCGCTTTTTATTCGCCTATACCCGATTTTCGCCGGACCGGCGGGGTGGTGTCAAGGGGTGTCTGCCGGGGGTGTCTCTCGCTAGGCGCCTACTCTATGATTCCCGTCAAAGTCCTTACTTCTTCGTATGGGGTTGGGGAACGGCGGAAATTTACAATGACGCCATGCGGCTATCTATTCTGGCTGGCCTTTGCTGTTTGCTCTCCTTGCCGGCATTGGCCCAGACCGACGACCAACCAATCCACCACAACAACATCAGTTTCGGAGCGGGGCCCGCGATGGCAGTGGGGAATGCCACCAACTACCTCAGCACCGCTCCCTTCATCCGGCTTGCCTACGGCTACCGTTTCAACCGCCTTTTCCAGGCCGACGCCGCCTTCCAGATGGCTTTTGGCGCGGCGCACAACCAGAATCCCGAAACCACCGGTTTTGGACAGGTTACGGGCGGGGATCACGAGTTCATGTTTCCGCTTCTGGGCGGCCGCATTTACCTGCCGCTGCACCTGAGCCGGATTGAGACCTCGATAGGCGGCGGCGCGGTCCACCTTCACTACTCCGAAACTGCTCCCAATAATGGCGGCGGCGGCTATGGTTACGGCTACGGCTATGGGTCGGGGGGTTGCTATACCTGCACCACCCGCGGCGGTTGGGGCGGCTATGGGCTGGGCAATATCAGCTACTACCTCAATAGCGACCATACTTTCCGGGTCGGCACCACCATCCAGTACATCGCCGGTTCGACCAACGGCCAGGCCGTCGCCAACTTCCCCGCGACGAAGACTACCGACCACTGGCTGGAACTTTCGTTTGGATTCGGCCTCTCCTTTTGAGCCGCAACGGTTTGCACTCGCGTCCGCATCTCCGCGCCGCCGCCGTCCGGAGCCGGCTTTCCCGGCTCTTGCTGGCGGCGGCGCTGCTGTCTTCCGCAGGCGTGGCGCAGGATGCGTCCCTTCCCGTCATCACCCCAACCCAGAACGCGCTGGTGTTCCTCTATAGCGCGCCTCCCTGCGACCCGCCCAACCGCATGCGCGTCGAATTCGGCTCTCCGGGCGGACTCGTCCAAAGCACTCCCTATCAGGATTGCCAGTCCGGCCAGGGCATGAACTTTTACCTGGCGGGAATGCGCGCCAATACCACCTACCTCGTCCACCACGTCATCGGAAGTCCGGTAGCGAGCCGGCCGGATCGTCTCGCCTCCTCCGCCCAACCGCTTACCGAAGGACCCGGCCTGACATTGACCACCGGCGCCCTGCCCACCGGTTTGCCGGTTCCTTCGATTGTGCAGGCGCCGCCCGCGCCGCCCGGCGACAGCGTCCTGCTCTACAGCAACCTGTTCGGCCCGCCCTTTGCGACCGACACGCAGGGCAACGTGATCTGGTATTACCCCTCCAAATTTACGCTCCTCACGCGGCCCGAGACCGGCGGACGCTTCCTGGTCATCGTCGCCGAACAGTCCTCGGCCGGTTTCGGCCAGATCCTTCGCGAAATCGACGTGGCGGGCAACACGCTGCGCGAAACCGATACGACACGGGTCAACGCCCAACTCGCCGCCATGGGCAAGCGCGCCATCGGCATGTTCCACCACGACGCCATCGGCCTGCCGGACGGTGGAGTGGCCGTGCTGGCCACCACGGAACAGATCATGACCGGAGTGCAGGGTCCGGGCCCGGTCGACATCATCGGCGATATGATCGTGGTTCTGGACCGCGGGTTCCAGGTCGTGTGGACGTGGGATGCCTTCGAGCACCTCGATCCGCACCGCATGGCCACGCTGGGCGAATCGTGTCCGGGGCTGGGATGTCCCATCCTCATGCTGGCCTCGACCGCCAACGACTGGCTCCACGGCAACGCCCTGGAGTTGGCCGCCGACGGCAACATCCTGTATTCGAGCCGCCACCAGGACTGGATCATGAAGATCGATTTCCGCGGCGGCCGGGGCAACGGAGACATCCTCTGGCGTCTGGGCAAAGACGGCGATTTCCAGATCGTCTCCAGCGATCCTTCGCCCTGGTTTTCCCACCAGCACGGGCCGCGCATCTCCCCCGAGGACGGCACGCTGCTGGCGGTATTCGACGATTCCAACCTGCGGCATCACGCCGACAACACGGCCCACAGCCGCGCCCAGATCCTGCGGCTGGACGAGCAGAACAAGGTGGCGACCCTGCTGCTGAACGCCGATGCCGGAGGCTTTTCCTTCGCCACCGGCAACGCGCAGCCGCTGCGCAGCGGAGACTGCCTGTTCGATGTGGGATGGCTGCCCGATAATACGTCTCGCGTCATGGTTCTGGACGGTTTCGGAAACCCGCAGGAGATCGTAGCTATGAGCGCCCCGCAGTACCGGTCCTTCTGGATGGCCGACCTCTACACCCGCGACTCGGACCGGGCCGCCCGTGCCGGCCGCCGCCAGTCGCCGGCACTGTCTCCGTTCTGACGGATGGGATCTGTTATAGTAAAGATTCTCCGCCGTGGCGCTATCGTCTAACGGTTAGGACGGAGCCCTCTCAAGGCTTAAATACGG
>JBBIQR010000442.1:0-3766 GCA_037442245.1 Candidatus Solibacter sp.
CGATCACGTCTTCGCCGCCGCCAGTTCCGGCTTCACCTACGGCATGCTCGATTTCTTCCGCCGCGAAGGCTGGCTCCCCGCGCCTCCCCCCGCCTCCCGCCCGCGCCCCGTGGACCGCCTCCTCGTCCTCGCCGGAAGCTGCTCCCCCGCCAC
Source organism: Candidatus Solibacter sp. (assembly GCA_037442245.1). Taxonomy (GTDB): domain Bacteria; phylum Acidobacteriota; class Terriglobia; order Bryobacterales; family Bryobacteraceae; genus Solibacter. Next base: position 154 of record JBBIQR010000442.1, read on the forward strand.
CGCGCGCCAGATTCACGCCGCCCTCCGCGACGGATTCCACGGCATCCGCCTCGACCCCGCCGCGTCCGCCTGGCCCGCCGCCGAAACCGAGGCCATCGCCCATCTCGCCGCCGGCCGTAGCGTCGTCCTCTATACCGCCCTCGGCTCCGCCGACCCCATCGCCCCCGCCGCCCGCCACCAGCTCGCCGCCTCCATGGGACGCCTGCTCCGCGCCGTAATCCGCGCCTCCGGCGTCACCCGCGCCCTCGTCGCCGGCGGCGATACCTCGTCGCACGCCGTGCGCGAACTCGATCTCACCGCCCTCACTTTCACCGCCCCCCTTGCGCCCGGTGCGCCCCTCTGCCGCGCCCACGGCTGGCCCGCCGGACTCGAACTCGTCCTCAAGGGCGGCCAGGTCGGCGAAGAAGACTTTTTCCGGAAGGTAACCTCATGAGCGTTGTCGCCTACATTCATACCAGCCACGTCCTGATCCCCCTGTTTGCCGAAATCTCCCGCCGCGAGATGCCGGAGGTCGAAGCGTTCCATATGGTGGATGAGAGCCTCATCAAAAACACCATCCGCGCGCAGCGCCTCACCCGCACCACCATCCGGCGCGTCATCGCCATGATCGCCTCCGCCCACGAGGGCGGCGCGGACGCCGTCGTCGTCACCTGCTCCTCCATCGGCCCCGCCGTCTCCGAGGCCCAGCGCCTCTTCGACTTCCCCATCATCCGCGTCGATGAAGCCATGGCCGAGCTCGCCGTCCGCAGCGGACGCCGCATCGGCGTCGCCGCCACCCTCCGCACCACCCTCGAGCCCACCGTCGCCCTCCTCCGCGACAAAGCCTCCGCCGCCCGCCGCGACGTCGTCCTCCTCGATTCCCTCTGCGAGGGCGCCTTCGACGCCGTACTCAAAGGCGATACCGCCACCCACGACCGCATCCTCGGCGACTTCCTCACCCGCCTCGTCTCCGAAGTCGATGTCGTCGTCCTCGCCCAAGCCTCCATGGCCCGCGTCGTCGAAAAACTCCCGCCCGACGCCCGCCGCGTCCCCATCCTCTCCAGCCCCGAGCTCGCCGTGCGCAGCGCCCGCGGCGTCTTCTATCCCGAGCCCGCATCCGTGCTCCAGTGAGGCCCGCTTGAAGCAGCGCCACGGCGTCCTCTCCCTGCTGGTCGCTCTCTCCGTCATCACCTTCCTCGATCGCCTCGCGATCGCCGTCGCCGGACCGCGCATGCAGGATGAACTCCACATCTCCCCCGAACACTGGGGCTGGGTCCTCGGCGCGTTCGCCCTCGGCTACGGCATCTTCGAAATGCCCTCCGGCGCCCTCGGCGACCGCCACGGACACCGCCGCGTCCTCACCCGCATCGTCATCTGGTGGAGCGTCTTCACCGCCGCCACCGCCGCCGCCGCCGGCTTCGTCCAGCTCGTCTGCACCCAGTTCCTGTTCGGCGCCGGTGAAGCCGGAGCCTACCCCAACGCCTCCGGCGTCATCGCCCGCTGGTTCCCCGCCCACGAACGCGCCCGCGCCCAGGGCGCGGTCTGGGCCGCCAGCCGCGTCGGCGGCGCGCTCTCCCCACTGATCGTCGTGCCCCTCCTCCACGCCGCCGGATGGCGCGCCATGTTCTGCATCCTCGCCGCCGCCGGACTCCTCTGGGCCGTCGCCTGGCGCGCCTGGTATCACGATCTCCCCGCCGCACGCGGCGCCCACGCCGCCCCCGTCTGGCGCGCCCTATTCCGCAGCCGCCAGACCTGGCTCGTCGTCGCCATGTACTGGTGCTACGTGTGGGGTTCGTGGTTCTATTTCTCCTGGTTCCCCACCTATCTCGTGCGCGGCGCCGGTTTCACCGAAACCGAAATGGGACTGCTCTCCGCCCTCCCCTTCCTGCTCGGCTGCGGCGGCAATCTCGCCGGCGGCTTCCTCAGCGACCGCCTCGCCCGCCGCTACGGCCTCAAAATCGCCCGCTGCGGTCAAGCCTCCTCCGCCCTCGCCGCCTCCTCCCTGCTCATCCTCGCCCTCGCCTTCGCCCGCGACAAGACCATGGTCGTCATCCTGGCCTCGCTCGGCTTCGGCGTCCTCGATCTCATGCTCCCCGCCGCCTGGGCGCTCTGCCTCGACCTCGGTCGCGCCCACGCCGGCGTCCTCACCGGAGCCATGAACTCCGCCGGGCTCGCCGGCGGCTTCGTCTGCACGGTCTTGTTCGGCTATCTCGTCCGCGCCACCGGCGGGTACCGCACCCCGCTCTGCGCCATCGCCGCCATGGTCATGCTCAGCGCCCTCATCTTCACCCAAATCGATCCCTCCCGCCCCATCTGGAGCCAAGATGACCAATCAAAGTAGGGTAGGCCTCCCGGCCTACCCTTTGGACCAAACGAAAACGCTCCCCGGCGGCAGCCAGCATTTCTCTTCACTCTTCTCTCTTCTTTTCTTTTTTCTCTTCCTCCTCGCCCTCCCCCCTCTCCCCGCCCAAACCCCGATGCGCCCCTTCGCCATCGATCACTTCCAACGCCAGGACTCCCCCGCCGACCTCACCTTCCTCCTCGACGCCCCCGCCGGCAAGCACGGCTTCGTCCGCGACCTCGGCGGCCACCTCGCCACCTCCGCCGGCCGCATCCGCTTCTGGGGCGTCAACATCACCGGCTGGGTCAAAGGCTCCTCCCTCCTCCCCCCCAAGGACGACGCCGCCCTCTGGGCCGCCGAACTCGGCCGCCTCGGCATCAACTGCGTCCGCTTCCACTTCCTCGACCGCCGCACCGATCAGATCCCCCGCGGCCTCATCGATAGCTCCCGCAACGATTCCCGCGCCTTCGACCCCGCCCAGCTCGACCGCCTCGATTACTTCGTCTTCCAGCTCAAACAACGCGGCATCTACTCCGACCTCAACCTCAACGTCGGCCGCGATTACAAACCCGGCGACGAAGTCCCCGATTCTCCGTTAATCGGTCAGGCCAAGGCCATGACCCACATCGGCCCCCGCCTCCTCGAATTGCAGCGCGAGTACGCCCGCCTGCTTCTCACCCACTACAACCCCTACACCAAATCCGAATACCGCAACGAACCCGCCATCGCCATCGTCGAGCTGGTCAACGAAAACTCCGTGCTCGAATTCTGGTCCCGCAACTGGCTCCGCGGAGAACTCACCCCCGGCGCCCCCCGCCTCCAGCTCGATTTCACCCCCTACTACGAAAAGATCCTCACCGACCGCTACAACGCGTGGCTCGCCAAGCGCATGACCCCCGCCGAACTCGACCGCTTCCGCTCGCTCGCCGGCGCGCCCCCCGGCCAACCCGTCCGCCGCCTCCGCCGCGAAGAGTTCGCCGATGCTCCCAAGGAGCGCTTCTACACCGAAGCCGCCTTCTACACCGATATCGAAGCCGGCTTCTTCCGCGAGATGAAGTCCTACCTCAAGGACACCCTCGGCGTGAAGTCCCTCATCACCGGCACCGCCGACCACACCTACTTCATCCCCGGCATGCCCCAGCTTCGCTCCACCTCCTCCATCCCCGATATCGTCGACGCCCACGTCTACTGGCAGCACCCCGCCATCTACGGCCGCCGCAACACCCCCATGGTCAACGACCCCCTCCACTCCACCGTCGTCAAGCTCACCCGCTCCGCCTTCGCCGGCAAGCC
>JBBIQR010000443.1:0-1911 GCA_037442245.1 Candidatus Solibacter sp.
GGCCGCCATCTCCCGCAACGTGAGGTCCGGCTGAAAATGGTAGTACAAACCGGCGTCGTTCGGCGGGCTGCGGTGTTCGACCTCCACTGTGATCTCGCCGTCGTGCTCCCAAAGGTGTTGAACCAAGGCGAAAGGTTCCAGGTGCTGGTTGATGTCGCTCCGCGGAAACAGCAGGCGCCGAATTTCGCTGCCCGCAGCGAAACCCTGCAACTGGTAACTCGGGTTGTCTTCCCGGCTCGCGCCGGCCATCGTGTCCGGGTCGAGCAAGACCAGCGTTGCCGTCTTACTCCCGTTGCTCACGCCGCCGAACAGAATGCGCCGTCCGCCTTCCCGGATCAGTACGTGGTCGAGGTGCCCGCTATGCCAGTATTCGCGCAGCAAGCGCCCGTCGGCGTCCAGCAGAGCAACCTGGCAGGGGTAGTAGAGGTAATGAAAGCTCACCACCAGGATGCGGGTTGCGCCGCTGCCCCCGAATTTGCCGGCGAGAAACCGGTTGACGCGAAACGGCCTGCGAAACGTCTCGCTTCCGGAGGTTACATTCCGGCCGGGGACGAATCGCCATAGCTCTCGTCCGTCCCTGGCATAGCAAACCAGCGGGGATTCTTCATCCGGGGAGGACGGCGGGTTCAACAGCAAGACGCAAGGCCTGCCCGCAAGGTCGCCGAACCAGATCAGGTCGCGATTCTCGTATGCTGCAAGCTGTACCCCAGGGAGATCCTTGCGCCACACCTCGCGGCCCCGCCGGTCCACAGTGACCAGCGTACTGCCCTCGAAACGGTACGAGGCGGGTGGGCCCGGACGAAGCCACCAGACCACGCCGGCTGCGGCGCCAACCGCCAGCAACCCGGCAACCGCCGGCCACCACCGCCGCGGCATGCGCGGAACGGCCGGAACGGACGCTACCGCCGGGGAGTCGTCCGCCTCCGTACCCTCGGGGTGAACCGTGGGCGCACCGTCTTTCCAGGAATCGAGTTCCTCGACCACGGCACGGACACGTCCCCGCGGCCCCGGTATCCGGCGAACCGGCAACCCGCGACTCCGTTCCCAATCCTGCGCCGTGCGTACGCTGACACCGAGGTACGCCGCGACCTCTTTCCACGACCAGAGCTCGCGCCCGGGACTTACCGGATCCATGTGGACGTTGAACGTAAGACTACCACGGGCCGCGCCCGCCCGCCCACACGAACAGGTAGGAGCAGTCTACCCCACCAGGCGGTTGCGTAATGCCGCCGCGACCGCTTCCGATTTCGAGTGCACCTGGAGCTTGCGGAAAATCTGCCGCGTGAAATACGACACCGTATTGATCGAGACGCCCAGTTCGGCCGCCGCGGTCTTATAATTGTGCCCTTCCACAAAAAGTTCCAGCACCCGCGTCTCCCGCGCGGTGAGCGCGCAATCTTCGCGAGCCCGGGGTGGCGCGAATTCGCGGAACAACATCACCACGCGCCGGGCTATCTCCGGCGAAATCGGCGACCCGCCGTTCACCGCCTGCCGGATTCCCTCCAGCAACTGCGCCGGCGGCGTGCGCTTCAACAGGTAGCCGCAGGCGCCGGCGCACAAAGCCCGGAAGATCCGGTCGTCGTCGTCGAATACCGTGAGGATCAGGATCGGCAGCAGCGGATACTTCTCGAGCAGCTTCGGAATGCCCTCGATGCCGGACATTCCCGGCAGCCCGATATCGAGCAGCGCCGCGCCCGGAGCCTCATCCGTGCCCGAAGACAAAGCATCCTCCATGCTGCGAAACGAACCCACGCAGCGGAAGCCCGGCGTACCTCCAATCAGGGCTGCCAGACCGGCGCGGATGTCGCGCTGATCCTCGATCACAATCACACGGATATCGGGGCTGTTTTCGGCGCTCATCGTTTATACCGGATCACGTTTCAGTCTGCGGCATCGCGGCGGCGGGATTCA
>JBBIQR010000443.1:1921-2669 GCA_037442245.1 Candidatus Solibacter sp.
CCCACCAGTTGAGGTAGGGAAGACGGCGCCGCGATGCCGCAGCGGTGCCTCGACCCGCACCGTGGTTCCCGTTCCCGGCTGTGATGCGATACGCGCCGTCCCTCCCAGGGCGCGGAGGCGCGCGCTCATGCCGGGAAGACCGTGCCCTTCGGGGCTGATGTTGGCCGCGTCGAAGCCCCGGCCGTCGTCTCTCAGTTCAAACCCGAACCGGTCCCGCGCGCTCTCCACCCGGACCGTCACCCGGCGCGCGGCGGCGTGCTTCACCGCGTTGTTGGCCGCTTCCTTGAAGGCCAGCAGCAGACCCCGGCGCAACTCCGGGTCGAGCGCCGCCGCCGCGTCATCCGGCGATTCCACCCGGAATTCGAGGTCGATCCCGGCCGCCGTGAACAACTCGCTGGCGAAGTGGCGCATGCGCTGTATCAGGTCCGAAGGATGGTCGCGCGCCGGGTTCACCGCCCACACGATGTCGCTCATCGAATCCAGCGCCTGCCGCGAAAGCTCGGCGATCCGGTCCACCGGCGCGGCCGCGGTCCCGGCAGCCCCCCGCGCCACTTCACTCAGCACCACGATCTGCGACAGCGTCGAGCCGATATCGTCGTGCAGGTCGGAGGCGATGCGGCTGCGCACCCGCACCAGCGCCAGCAGGCTCTCCACCCGCACCCGGTAGGCGGCGCCGGCCGCGCATACCATGCCCGCCGCGCATAGCGAGAGGAACCACCAGGTCCGCCAGCACGGCGCGATCACGGTG
>JBBIQR010000443.1:2679-3766 GCA_037442245.1 Candidatus Solibacter sp.
GGAGGCGTCATCGGCGTGACGAATTCACTGTCCCCGGGCAGATCGCCGTAAGCGATGGTGGCTATCTGGGCGTCGGTGATGGTCTCGACCGCCGCCGGCTCCGGACTCGCGCCCCCATCGGAATCCACCGCACGCGCCAGAAAGCGGTACGAGCCCGGCGCCAGCGCCACGTAGGTCGCCGCCAGGTCCGGCGATGGCACACTCCACCCCCGGTCCACGCCCTCCAGCCGGGTTTGATACTGGAGCGCGTCGCCGGGCCGGAAGGTGACCCCGGCGAATTCGATCCGCACCGGCGCCATGCCGAAACGCAGGCCGGATACCCGCAACTGTCCGGTCCGCGGAATGGCGCGCGGCACCCCGGCCACGTCCACTCGCGCGATCTGCACGTAGGGTCCGCCGCGCCGCGGCGTCTGCGGTTCCGGCGCCAGCCGCGAGACGCCGCGCGCGCTGCCGAACCACAATGCGCCGTCGGGACCGCGCGCGGCCACGTCGATATCGCCCTTCACCAGGCCGTCCTCCGTGGTGTAGTGCCGGACGTGTCCCGACCCCGGATCGATGGCGTCGACGCCGCGCCCGGTGCAGGCGTAGATCCGTCCCCTCGCGTCCTCCACCAGGCATTGGATCACGTTCCCCGAGATCCGGTTTTGTCCGGCGAACGCGGCGGGCCGCGGTTGCGCGCTTTCGGGATGTTCAATAAGAAGCAGACCGGCTTCCGACGTCCCCACCCAGAGCCGTCCTTTGGAATCCACCAGCAGGCTGCGGACGCCGTGGTCGCCAGGGGTGGGCAGATCGATGGCAGCGGCCCGTCCGTCCCGGTAGCGGTAGACCGGCCCCTGAAAGTAACCCACCCAAACGCCGCCCGCGCGGTCTTCGGCGAACACGTACGGGAAACTGACCGCGCCCGCCGGCGCTTCCATCGCTTCCCACGTTGCGCGCGATCGCACCCAGCGCGACAGTGCCCCCGGAGCGGACGTGCGCGACGCGACCCACACATCCCCGGCCGAGTCTTCGAAAACTTTGAGCCCGCCCTGCCCGGACGGAGTGGGAACCGGCGCGAATTCCCCGCGGCGCCGCGCGGCCGCGGACT
>JBBIQR010000444.1:0-3758 GCA_037442245.1 Candidatus Solibacter sp.
TAGCGGCCAGTTGGAGGAAGGCGAACGGCGGCTTGTTACCGCCCGCGCGATTCTCGGCGAATGGCTCGGCGGTTCCGGCGGCGGCTGGCAGGATTCGGGCGGCGTGTGGCCCGGCATCAAGCTGATCGAGGGCGTGCAGGCCGCCGAAAGCGACATCGAATACGGCGTCAGCCGCGGCCGCCTGCTGCCGAACCATCGCATCCTCGGCCACGAGGACGTTTCCGACGCGACGCGATCGCGCCTGCAGGACAGCCTCGTGCTCGTGCATGGCGGCATGGCGCAGGACGTCGGACCGATCCTCGAAATGGTGACCGAGAAGTACCTGCTGCGCTCGGAGGCCGAATGGCAGGGACGCCAGGAAGCCTGCGGCATCCTGGACCGCATCGTCGGTCTGCTCGAAGCCGGTGACGTCCCGGGCATCGGCGCTGCCACCCAGCGCAACTTCGAGGGACCGATCCAGACCATCATCCCGTGGGCCAGCAACCTGTACACGGAAACGCTGATCCGGCGCGTGCGCGACGAATTCGGCGCCGCCTTCTCCGGATTCTGGATGCTAGGCGGCATGTCCGGCGGCGGCATGGGCTTCATCTTCGCGCCCGAGCGAAAGGCAGAAGCGCAGGACCGGCTGCAATCCATCATGCGCGATACAAAGCGGCGCCTCGAGGGCGGCGTGCCGTTCGCGATGGAGCCCGTGGTTTACGATTTCGCCATTAATGAGCGCGGTACGTGGGCGGAACTGCTCACCGGCGACTGCGCGCGCCTGCCCGGCGGCTATTACAATCTCGTTCTTCCGGCAGTGCTGCGGAAAGAGACGCGGTCGCTGTCGATCTTCGAGCGCGGCGATCTGCACCAGTTCAGTTCGTTATGCCGTGCCGGCGACGGACCGGCTCGCATCCAGTCCTTCTTCGAACGCCTGCTGCCGCGCTCGGACGAGGGCGCCCGCCGCACCGACACGCTGGAATCGCTGCTCGAACGTCTGGGCTTCGACCCGGTGATGCATGAGCGTATCCAATCCGATCTGCGTGCGGGCCGCATCGGCCTGGCACAGAACCGCCTGCCGGTGTCGAGCAAAATTGAGGACGTCGACGAAGTGGCGCAAGCCGTCGAATGCGGGCGTTTCCGCACGATTGGCGCGGACGCGCTCGCCCAGGGCGCGGTGGCGGTGGTCTCACTCGCCGGAGGGGCGGGCAGCCGCTGGACCAAGGGCGCCGGTGTCGTGAAGGCCTTGAACCCGTTCTGCCGCCTCGCCGGCAAACATCGCAGCTTCATCGAGGTTCACCTCGCCAAGAGCCGCCGCACCAGCCAGACCTACGGGGCCGCCGTTCCCCACCTGCTCACCACCAGTTACATGACCCACTCGCCGATTGAGCAATATCTCGGCGAGGTGCGGAATTACGGCTACGACGGACCGTTGCACCTTTCCCCGGGTCGGACTGTCGGATTGCGGCTGATCCCCATGGCGCGCGATTTGCGATTTGCCTGGGAGGAAATGCCCCAGCAGATGCTGGACCCGCAGGCGCAGAAGGTGCGCGAAAGTTCGCGCGCGGCGCTGATCGCATGGGCTCAGCAGATGGGCGAGGGCGGCAACTATACCGACAATCTGCCGCTCCAGTGTCTGCATCCGGTGGGGCACTGGTACGAGGTGCCCAACCTGTTCCGCAACGGCGTGCTCGCGAATCTGCTAGAAACCCGGCCGCGGCTTCGCTACCTGATGGTGCACAACATCGACACCATGGGCGCCGATCTCGATCCCGCGATTCTCGGCTACCACATCGATCAGGGCGCGGTGATGAGCGTCGAAGTGATCACTCGCAAAATCGACGATCGGGGCGGCGGGCTGGCGCGCGTCGATGGCAACGTGCGCCTCATCGAAGGCATGGCGCTGCCGCGCGAAGAAACGGAGTTCGAGCTTTCCTACTACAACTCGAACACCTTCTGGATCGACGTCGATGGGCTCTTGCGCGTGTTCGGGCTGGAACGCGCCGACCTGAATGATGGCGATAAGGTGGCTGCCGCGGTCCGCGCAATGGCTGCGCGCATGCCCACCTACATCACATTGAAAGATGTGAAGAAGCGCTGGGGCAAGGGGCAGGAGGACATCTACCCGGTGACCCAGTTCGAGAAGCTCTGGGTGGACATGACCGCGCTTCCGGAAATGAACTGCCGGTTTATCGCCGTGCCGCGCGGGCGCGGGCAGCAGTTGAAGGAGGTTGCGCAACTCGACGGCTGGCTTCGGGACGGCTCGGCCGCCCACGTCGAGAACCTCTGCGATTTCTAGCCGCCAGTCACTTGAGCCCGGCCGCTTGGAGCAGTTTCCGCAGGTCAGGCTCGGCGATCTCGTTGACTTCGGCGCGCAGCCGCCCGGTCCCACCGATGATTTTCGTCGCGGGAATTCCCTGAACCCGGTAGTGATCGAAAACGCCGCGTGCGGGGTCCAACAGGATGGGAAACGTGTAGCCGTTCTGTTTGATGAAGGCGCGAACGTGATCGGGCTCCTCGTCCGTGACGGCGAGCAGAACGAATCCTCGTCCGCTCAGTTCACGATACATTTTTTCGAGCATCGGCATCTCTTCACGGCAGGGCGGGCACCATGTCGCCCAGAAGTTCAGCAGCACGACCCTCCCGCGCTGCTCCTTCAACGACACCGGGCCTCCATCGAGCGAATGAAGCAGGAAATCGTAATCGGTGCTCACCAGCTCCGCTAATTCCGCGAGCGCATCGCGCGACCGGACGCTCGCGTTGTCGCCGCCCGCGCTCAGGCCGTATTGCCGCCGCAGCGCCGAGAGCCAGTCGTAATCGCCGGGGTTTTCGTCGCCGTGTTCGAGCACGTAGAGGAACTGCATCGCCACCGGGTCGAGCGCCGCGCGATCGAGCTTTAGTTCTTCCACGCGGTTCATCAGGCGGGATATGACTCCCGACTGCGCCGAAATGTCGAGCGCCTTGACACGCGTCAGCGTGTCCTCGATCATTCGCCGCTTGTCCGCATCGGGAAGGTCGGGTTTGATCGCGCGGATCTGTTCGGTAATCGGGTCCGCCACCGCTGGACGCCGGGCTGCGGGGCGCGTCGTCACGTCGATTCCCTCCGCCTCCGCCGCTTTCTTGAGTGCCGCCGCCCGATCGGACTGGTTGTGAATCCGATAGAACGTCATCAGCGCCTGGTATGCGGCTTTGCGGTTCGCCCGCGAAAGAACCAGTGCGGTGGCGCGGTCGGGTACAAGCGCCGTCAGGCTCCCGATCATCGTCATGGTCGGCGCGAGTTCGTTATGGGCGGCGAACAGGCGGATTGCGTCGTCACGAAACCGTCCCGATGCGGCCGGCTGCACGCTCTTCAGCAACTCCGCCGCGCGCAGTTCCGTATCGACCCGCGGCCAAAGCGACTCTTTAGCGCTCAACAACTCGATCCGCCGCGCCAGATCGGCGATCTCGTTATCGGCAACCGAAGCCGCCAGCATCAGTCCAGGCAGGAAAAGGAAAGCGAGTGCTCGACGCTGCATCACACTGAAATGATATCGATGCTGACGCAGGCACAGCTAATCCGGCTTGATGATCTTGTTCCGCCGGACACGCGCCGGTGGCCGCGGACCGAGCAATCCCTCATCCCTGTGGTCGAACAACTCCGGTTCGGTGGACGATTCCTTCCATTCCGCCGGCGTCGACAGTGGACGGCCCTGGTTGTCCTCGCGATGCACATCCGCGTGTTCGCGCTGAAGAGTCACCGTCTCCTCGTGCCGCTCCGTTGTCCGCCGCCGCGTGACGTG
>JBBIQR010000445.1:0-3749 GCA_037442245.1 Candidatus Solibacter sp.
CCTCACGGTCGCGGCTCCGTTCCGAGCCGCGCGCGTCAGCAAGCGGTCTGCGGAAGCGGGGGCCAAAGCGGCGTTCACCGGTAGCCGTTGGCGGTTGGCCGATTTCCGCGGGAATCCCGGCCGCGCTCTCCGTACGCTAGGGTCATGACGCAAGACAATCGGCAGTACGGATTTCGAGCTTCGGCAGGCATGATCCCCGGTTTGATCCTGGCCGGCGTAGGGGCTCTCTTCCTGCTCAGCAACCTCGGCTATCTGCCGATTTACAACTGGTGGCAGCTTTGGCCGCTGGCGGTGGTCGCGGTGGGCATCGTCAAGCTCGCCGATTCGCCGGACCCGGGCGATCAGGCGGCGGGCGCGATCATGATCGTGGTCGGCGGCATATTCCTGGCGACGACGTTCGGCTGGGTCTCCTGGCACGTCTGGCAACTCTGGCCGGTCGCGCTCATCGGGCTGGGACTGGTGATGCTAGTGCAGCGGATCCGGCAGGACGAGGAGCACCCACACACGCGGCAGTGCTCAGCCGGTCCGCGCGACCGCGACGGCGTGGCCATCTTCGGCGGCTTCAAGCGCCGGATCGCTACCACCGCCTATCGCGGCGGCGATTACGCCAGCGTTTTCGGCGGCTGCGAGATCGACCTGCGGGAAGCCGAGATGGCGGGCGACGCGGTGATCGTCAACGTCAACGCCATCTTCGGCGGCGTGGAAATGCGGGTGCCGCGGCATTGGCGCGTGGTCAATGAAATGATCGGTATCTTCGGCGGCACCGACGATAAGACCGCGCAGCCACCCGCGGGCGAACCCGGCGTCCGCAGCCTGGTCGTTCGGGGCACGGCGCTGTTTGGCGGAATCTCGATCAGGAATTAAGCTGGGGGATGCCATGAGATCCGATCGAAGGCAAGGCGCACCGCACCACCACACCGGCCTGATTCCGGGACTGATCGTGGCCATCCTCGGGGTGGCGTTCCTGCTCAACAACCTCAACATCGTTCCATTCGGCGAGATCTGGCGGTTCTGGCCGCTGGCGCTGATCGCGGTGGGCGCGGTCAAGCTGATCGATTCGGTGGACCCCGGCACGCGCACCCGCGGGGCCATCATGGTGGCGGCGGGCGCGCTCTTCCAGGCGCTGAACCTGGGCGTGATCCAGGGCAGCGTGGGGCAGTTGTGGCCGCTGATTCTGATCGCCGTGGGGGTACTGCTGATCGTCAATCGCGGCGGACCCGCCCTGGGACTGGGGGAGCGCATCCGCGCCGGGGAAGCGTTCGCGCGCGCCGACGCCGTAACCATCTTCGGCGGGATCAAACGGCAGGTCACCAGCGAGGATTTTCGCGGCGCGACCTACGTGGCGATCTTCGGCGGCGGCGAGATCGATCTGCGGCGCGCCGGCATCGTGGCCGACGAAGCCGTGGTCGATATCACCGCCATTTTCGGCGGATTCGAGATCCGCGTGCCGTCGAACTGGATCGTGGTCAACGAAGTCGTGGGGATCTTCGGCGGCACATCGGATGAAACCCTGGCGCCGGTGCCGGAGAAGCCGGGCACGCGGCGGCTGGTGGTGCGCGGGTCGGCGGTGTTCGGCGGAGTAGGCATCAAGAATTAACCGCGATGCACCCGATTCTCCATCGGCGCCTTCGGCTGGTGCTGTACGTCGCGGCCTGGAGTCCGGTACTCGCGCTGGCGGGATACGCGGCGCGCGTCTCCCGGGAAACGTCCTGGACGCGGGCCACGGCGCTGGCGGCGCCGGCCGTCCTGGTGTTCGCGTTCGCCTGCCTTTCGGCGTGGTACGTATGCCGGGTGCAACCTCTGCGGTTCAGCCAGTGGAACCGCCTGCTGTTGACCTGGGGCGCGGCCAGTTTGAGCGCGGGCGGCCTGCTGGCGGGCATCGCGTGGGCGGCTGCGGCGGCGGCGCGGTCACCCGGCCTGAACCTGCCGCTGCTGGCGGCGGTCGGCACCGTGCTCTACCTGCTCTCCGCGGGCGTCCACTACGCCGGCATCGCGGCGGAAGCCTCGCGCGAGGCCGAGGCGCGCGAGGCCGAAGCACGCGGCCTGGCGCGCGACGCGCAACTCTACGCGCTGCGCATGCAGATCAACCCGCACTTCCTCTTCAATAGCCTGCACTCGATCGCCGCGCTGGCCGGCGGCGACGGAGCGCGCGCCCGCGAGATGTGCATCCGGCTGAGCGACTTTCTGCGCGGCAGCCTGGCGCTGGGCGAGCGCGAGAGCATCCCGCTGGCGGAGGAATTCGCCCTGGCGCGGCGCTACCTGGCGGTGGAAGAAGTGCGCTTCGGCGACCGCCTGCGCGTGGCCGAGGAGATCGCGGCGGACTGCGAAGCGTGCGGCCTGCCGCCGCTGCTGTTACAACCGCTGGTGGAGAACGCGGTCAAGCACGGCATCGCCGGATTGATCGGGGGCGGGACGGTGCGGTTGACGGCGGCGCGCGAGGCCGAACAGGTCGTCATCCGGGTGGAGAATCCCTTCGATCCGGAGAATGAGCCGCCGTCGCGCCTCGGTCTCGGGCAGACGCACGTGCGCCGCCGTCTCGCGGTGCGCTACGGAGATCGAGCTTCCTTCGCCGCCGCAGCGCACGGCGAGGTCTACCGGGTGGAGTTGCGGTTACCCTGCGAATCGCCCATGGCTTCGAGCAGCCGCGCGTAGCCTCCGCGGCTGACCGGCAGTCGCGTGCCGTCGTGCAGGATGGCGATGCGGCTATCCTTCGTGTAGGGCTCGATGCGGGCAACACGCTCCAGGTTCACGATGGCGGAGCGGTGGATGCGCACGAAGGCCGAGGGATCGAGCAGCGCCTCGAGTTCCGCGATCGGCTGCTGCTTCAGGTAGCTCTTGCCTTCGCTGTGCAGCGCCACGTAGTCGTCCTGCGCCTCCACGTAATCCAGCCTGCCGATGGGGATCACGTGCACGCGCGGTCCATCCTTGACCACGATGCGGCTGGGGCGCTCGCCGGGCGGACGCGCCGCGGCGGCGGCATGGGGCGGCAGCGGACGCGAGCCGATGCGCTGCCGGGCGCGCTCGATGGCGCGGGCGAGCCGCAAGGCGTCGAAGGGCTTCAACAGGTAGTCCACCGCGTGGGCGTCGAAGGCGCGCATGGCGTACTCATCGAAGGCGGTCACGAAGATCACCGCCGGTGCGCGTTCGCTCTCGATCAGTTCGAGCACCTCGAAGCCGTTCAGTTTCGGCATCTGCACGTCGAGGAAGAGCAGGTCCGGCGAGGTTTCCGCGATGGTTTTCACGGCTTCGAATCCGTTGGCGCATTCGCCCACAACGCGGACCTCCGGGTGGGCGGTGAGAAGTTCCCGCAGGTAGCCGCGTGCCAGGTCCTCGTCGTCCACGATTACCGCCCTCAGCGGGGCGGACAGTTGGTCTGGGGTCACGTTTGCCGGCTCCGTCCGGTGTCCTATGGTCCAGATTAGCCGTTTCCGAGTGGCTATTTTTGTGGGAGAATGAGAAAACCTTAATCAATCCATCGGGCCACCCGCGAGGGCAGGCGGTCGGAAAGGCGGATTGTGGGCTACGAAGCCGAGACGCCGTTTGACAGTATCGAGAGCTCGCACGAATATGTAGCGATGCTCGCCGAAGCCGTGGAAGAAGCGCGCCGCGATGTGGAAACCGAGATCCACGAGGCGGAGCGAGAAGGCGCGGACCGCCGCAAAGAGGCGCTCCTGCTGGTCTCCTACAACCTGGCAAAACTGAACCTCCACATCACCAGCAGCCGCCGTATTCTCAACGATCTCCGGACG
>JBBIQR010000446.1:0-3680 GCA_037442245.1 Candidatus Solibacter sp.
GCCATCATGTGGTTATTCACTATGACCACCTCTGTGGCTGAACGATTATTTTCAAAGATTTAGGACCTGGATGCAATGCTAAATCAAAACCTGAACAGATTTTAACCAAAGGCAGGCGGTGGGAAATCAAATCTGCCACCGGCAATTCACCGCTAAAAACAAGCCGGGCCGATTCGGCCTGCAAATCTATGGATGCACTGTAGCAGCCGAAGAGTACACGCTCTCCGACACAAATGTCGGCGCCGGTCGCTTCGATGCGCTCGGTGGCGGAGGTTTGAGCGAAGAGGAGGATGCGGGCGCCGGGGCGGGAACAGGCGAGGGCCTGCTGGATGATGCCGGGGGCGCTGGCGGCGACGATGACGAGGTCCGCGCCGCGGCCATCGGTGAGGCGCTTGATTTCGGCGGTGACATCCACCTGGCGCGGGTCCCAGGCGAATTCGGCGCCGGAATGGGCGGCGAGGGCCAGACGTTCGGGGATGGTATCGGTAGCGGCGAGGCGTGCGCCGGTGCGATGCACCAGCATGGTGAACATGAGGCCGATGGGGCCCTGGCCGAGGACGGCGACGAAGTCGGCGGGTTGGGGATCGCACTGGACCACGGCTTTTAGGCAGGTATTGAGGGGTTCGACCAGGGTGGCGCGTTCAAAGGAGACGCCCTCGGGGATGCGCTCGACGCCGGACTCGACAATCCAATCCATGACGCGGACGTACTGGGAGAAGCCGCCGCCGGCGGGTTCGAAGCCGGCGGTAATCCCGACTTTCTTGTATACCGGGCACTGAGCGTATAGCTTACGCTGGCAATAAAAGCAGGTCCGGCAGGGGATATGGTGGAAGGCGACGACGCGATCGCCGGGCTGGTACCTGGTGACGCCGCGGCCGACAGCGGCTACGATGCCGGCGGTTTCGTGGCCATAAATGCGGGGCGGAGCGAGGAGGTCGTGCTCGATTTTTTTGAGGTCGGTGTGGCAGATGCCGCAGGCTTCGACGCGGATCAGAATTTCGCCGGGTCCGATTTGGGGAGTCGGGATTTCCTCGACCGCCACCACGCTTTTGCCGCGATAGACGGCGGCGTGCATGGTATTGGGAATCGCGCCGGGCTCAGAATCGGCAGTCAGCAATAAAGTCTCCAAGGACACGCGCGGCACGGGCGCAGCGGCGGCGGAGACGGAACAGTTCCGGCAGACGGGCCACTGGATCCCGCAAAGTACCTAATAAAATTCCCATTGTAGCGAAGTGGCCGTCCTCGCGGAGAGCCTTATTGAAATCATTCGCCAGGTCTTCGCCAGCCAAATCGCTGACGGCGCGTATGCAATAGAACGGGACACCGGCGGCCGCGGAGCGGGCGGCGACGGCGGCGGCTTCCATCTCGACGGCGATGGCACCACCGGCGTGTAGTTGGCGTTTCTCGGCGGCGGTGCGGGCGACGTGATCGATGCTGACGACGGGGCCGGTCGAGTGGGGTAGCGAGGCGCGGGGCGGAAGGGCGGGATAGGAGCGCGCGCCAGTGAGGACGCGATCGGCGGCGACGATGGCGGCGATATCGAGGTCCGGGGAGAGGGCGCCGCAGAAACCGGTGCTGAGGATGGCGGCGGGGAGCGGGCAGGCGAGAAGACCCGCGGCAACGGCCTGGTCCGCGCGCTTCGCGCCGGCGCCGTTGGCGATGAGGAGGAGTTGGTTGCCGGAGAGGGTGGCGGTGCGGGACCAATCGGCGGGGATGGCGGCGGGGCGGACGGCGGACGCGCGCGTGAGGATGCCGGCGAACTCCATCGGGTCGGCCGCCACCAGGAGGAGTTTCGTCATGCGGCGGAGCGGCTGCGCTCCTGAAACCAGGCGACGGCGCGGGCGAGCGCCTGGGCGGCGGGACCGGGCTGGAAGCCGAGTTCGCGCGCGGCTTTTTCGTGGGTGACCCACATTTTCTTTTTCGCCATGCGGACGGCGTCGAGGGGCACGCGCGGCGGGCGCCCGGAGAGTCCGGCCCAGGCGGTGCTGCACGCGCCGGCCAGGTAGGCGACGGCGTAGGGGAGCCGGGTGGTGGGGGCCTTGCGGCCGGTGATGGCGGCGAGTTTTTGCAGGATCTGGGCGAGGGTGAGGTTTTCCGAGCCGAGGATGTAGCGCTCGCCGGGGCGTCCGCGCTCGCAGGCGAGCCAATGGCCGAGGGCGGTATCGCGCACGTCGACGACGTTGAGGCCGGTATCGATGAAGGCGGGCATGGCGCCGTCGAGGAAGTCGAGGACGATTTTGCCGGTGGGGGTCGGTTTGACGTCGTGGTCGCCGATGGGGGCGGTGGGGTTGACGATGACGACGGGGAAGCCGTCGCGGGCGAATTCGAGGGCGGCCTGTTCGGCGAGGAACTTGGAGCGCTTGTAATCGCCGGCCATATCGGCAAGGGAGACGGGGGTGGTCTCGTCGCCGATGCCGGCGTGGGGGATGCCGATGCAGCCGACGGTGCTGGTGTAGACGACGCGCTCGACGCCGGCGCGGCGGGCGGCGGCGAGCAGGTTGCGGGTGCCTTCGACGTTGGAGCGGTAGAGGTCGCCGGGGTCCCTGGCCCAGAGGCGGTAATCGGCGGCGGCGTGAAAGACGAGGCCGCAGCCGGCGGCGGCGCGTTCCAGGGAGGCGGCGTCGCGGAGGTCGCCGGCGGCGGTTTCGACATCGAGGCCGTCGACGCGGCTGCCGGGGCGCAGCAGAGCGCGCACGGGGTAGCCGCGCTCGAGCAGCACACGGGCGACGTGCCAGCCGAGAAAGCCGCTGGCTCCGGTGACGAGCGCAGGTTTCATAGGGAGCGGCGGGCGCGCGCGCCGGGGGGAGCGGGCTCTACTTGAGCATCCACGAGAGCAACTTCATATTGTCGGCCAGGCTGACGTTGATGCCGTAGGCGGCGGAAGGCTCGAAGCCGCAGTGCATCATGCAGTGCTCGCAGCGCGGGTCGTTGCCCGGACCGTAGCTCTCCCACTGGGTCTGGGTCATGAGGTCTTCGAAGGTCTTGTAGTGGCCGTCGGTGATGAGGTAGCAGGGACCCTTCCAGCCCTTGACGTTGTAGGTGGGGTTGCCCCACGCGGTGCAGGGCAGTTCGCGTTCGCCGCGCAGGAACGAAAGGTAGATGGGGGTCTGGCGGACGTTGTACTTGTCGGCGATGGGCTGGAAATCCTGGAATTTTTCGTGGATATCTTCCTTGGTGAGGAAGATCTCGCGGTCGTTGACGGCGCTGTAGCCGTAGGCGGGCGCGATCTGGTGGCCGTCGACGCCGAATTGCGTGAGGTACTCGAAGAGCTCCTCGATTTCGCGCATGTCGGTTTCCTTGTAGACGGTGGTGTTGGTGCAGACCTGGAAACCGGCAGCCTTGGCCGCCTTGATCCCTTCGATGGCTTCGCGGAAGACGCCCTCGCGCTCGACGGCGATATCGTGGTTCTTCTCCATGCCGTCGAGGTGCACGTTAAAGAAGAAGCGTTTGTCGGGCTTGAAATCGGCGAGGCGCTTCTTAATGAACATGCCGTTGGTGCAGAGGTAGATCTGGCGGTCGCGGTCGAGGATGCCTTTGCAGAGCTCGCCGATCTGGGGGTACATCATGGGCTCGCCGCCGCAGATGGAGACGATGGGGGCGCCGCACTCATCGACCGCGGCGAAGCACTCTTCGAGAGGGACGCGCTCGGTGATGGTGTTTTCGTACTCGCGGATGCGGCC
>JBBIQR010000447.1:0-3659 GCA_037442245.1 Candidatus Solibacter sp.
GGCGCGCACCAACGCACGCTGCGGCTGCCGGTGCCGTCGCTGGATGCGAAGGCATTTTTGAAGCTGATGCAGCTCGATCTCGAAGCGCATCCGCCGGCGGCGGCGGTGACGCGCCTGTGGATGGGGATGCATCCGGTGAAGCCGCAATCGGCGCAGAGCGGGCTGTTCCTTCCCGCGGCGCCGGAGCCGGTGAAGCTGGAGTTGACGGTGGCGCGCATTCAGGCGCTTGTGGGAGAGGGCCGGGTGGGCGCTCCGGAACTGCTCGACACGCACCGTCCGGACGCCTTCCGGCTTGCGCCGCTGGGCCGCAGCGCGAGCCCGCCTCCGCCTATCGAACCAGGCCAGACGCGGCTGGCGCTGCGGCGCTTCCGTCCGCCGCGTCCGGCGCGCGTCGCGCTCTCCGGCGGGCAGCCCGGGTTTGTCGCCGCCGAGGGGGTGCGCGGGAAAGTGCTGGAATACGCCGGTCCGTGGCGCACGTCCGGCGATTGGTGGACGGCCGATCCCTGGCAGCGCGACGAATGGGACGTGGCGCTTTCCGATGGAGCGCTCTACCGCCTCTACTGCGACCCGCGGGGATGGTATTTGGAGGGAAATTATGACTGAAACATGCCGTCCCGGAGGCCGGCGCGGCCATGGCGGATGATTTCATCGAACTGCGCGCCCGCAGCGCGTTCAGCTTCCTGGAAGGCTCCGCTCTTCCGGAGGAGCTTGCGGGGCGCGCGGCCGAACTCGGACAGCCCGCGATGGCGATCGTGGACCGCAACGGAGTCTACGGAGCGGTCCGCTTTCACATGGCCGCGAAAAAGGCCGGCATCCGGGCGCACATCGGCAGCGAGATCACGTGCGGCAACGGGCGCTCCTATCCGCTGCTGGCCGAATCGCGCGCCGGCTACCAGAACCTTTGCCGGCTGGTGACCCGGATGAAACTGCGCGCGCCCAAGGGGGAAGGCGCGGCCACGATCGAAGAAATCGCCGGGTTTTCGCCGGGGCTGGTCTGTCTCACCCGCCATCCCGACGAGCAACTGCTCGAGATTTTCGGCCGCCACCGCCTCTACGCCGGACTGGAGCGCCACCATCTGCGCGAGGAGGAAGCCGCCAACCAGGCGTTGATCGGGCGGGCGCGCCGGCTGGGCATCGGAATCGTTGCGGTCAACGCGCCCGCCTGCGCCGTGCCCGCGCAGCGCGAGTTGCTCGACGTCTTCACGTGCATCCGCAATCACACGACGCTGGCGGACGCCGGGCGGCTGCTGGCGCGCAACAGCGAGCGCCACGTCAAATCCTCCGCGGAAATGGCCCGTCTGTTCGCCGATGTGCCGGAGGCGATCGCCAATACGCGCGCGCTTTCGGCGCAACTGGAATTCACGCTCGCCGACCTGGGCTACCGTTTCCCGCTGTATCCGGCGCCGGACGGGCACAGCGAAATCAGCTTCCTGCGCAAACTGGCCGGCGAAGGCGCGCTGCGGCGCTACCGTCCGTACCACGCCCGCGCCCGCGCGCAAATCGAGCGCGAACTGGCGCTGATCGAAAAGCTCGGGCTGGCCGGATACTTCCTGATCGTGTGGGACATTGTGCGTTTCTGCAAGGAGCGCGGCATCCTCTGCCAGGGACGGGGCAGCGCGGCCAACAGCGCCGTCTGCTACGTGCTGGAGATCACCGCCGTGGACCCGGTCGGCATGGAACTGCTCTTTGAACGCTTTCTCAGCGAGGAGCGCGGCGAGTGGCCCGATATCGATATCGACTTGCCCAGCGGCGGGAAGCGCGAGCAGGCCATCCAATACGTCTACCAGCGCTTCGGACAACTCGGCGCCGCCATGACGGCCAACGTGATCACCTACCGCGGGCGTTCGGCGGCGCGCGAAGTGGGCAAAGCGCTCGGCTTCGAGGTGACCTCGCTGGCGCGCCTCAGCAGCCTGGTCCGCCACTGGGAGTGGAAGGACCCGGAGGAGACCACGGAGCGGCAATTCCGCGAAGCCGGCTTCGATCCGGCGAATCCCCGGATCCGCAAATTTTTCGAGCTGTACCGGATGGCGCAGGACATGCCGCGCCATCTGGGCCAGCACTCGGGCGGCATGGTGATCTGCCAGGGCACGCTCGACCGCGTGGTGCCGCTGGAGCCTGCGTCCATGCCCGGGCGCGTGGTGGTGCAGTGGGATAAAGAGGATTGCGCGGACATGGGGATCATCAAGGTCGATCTGCTTGGCCTGGGGATGATGGCGGCGATCGAAGACTGCATCAAGCTGATCCCCGCGGTGTACGGGGAGGAAGTGGACCTGGGGCACCTGCCGCAGGACGATCCGGCGGTGTACGCGGCGCTGCAGGCGGCGGACACCGTCGGCATGTTTCAGGTGGAGAGCCGCGCGCAGATGTCGTGCCTGCCGCGCATGAAGCCGCGCCGGTTTTACGACATCGTGGTGCAGGTCGCGATCATCCGTCCGGGACCGATCGTCGGCAAAATGGTGCATCCGTATCTGAACCGGCGGCAGGGGCGCGAGCCGGCCGATTGCCTGCACCCGCTGCTGGAACCGGTGCTCCGCCGCACCCTGGGGGTGCCGCTTTTCCAGGAGCAGTTGCTGCGCATGGCGATGATCGTGGCGGGCTTCACCGGCGGGGAGGCCGAGGAATTGCGCCGCGCCATGGGGTTCAAGCGCAGCGAGAAGCGCATGAAGGAGATCGAAATCCGGCTGCGCGCAGGCATGGAGAAGAACGGCATCGCCGGAGAGGCGCAGGAGGCCATCGTGCGCTCCATCACGGCCTTCGCGCTCTACGGATTTCCGGAATCGCACGCCGCGAGTTTCGCGCTCATCGCGTATGCCAGCGCGTACCTGAAGTGCCACTACCTGGCCGCCTTCACCTGCGCCCTGCTCAATAACCAGCCGATGGGTTTCTACTCGCCCGCGATTCTGATCAAGGACGCGCAGCGTCACGGGCTGCGCGTGCTGCCGGTGGACGCGGCGGTTTCCGGTTGGCCCTGTACGGTGGAGCGTAAAGACGCGGCGTTGTGTCTGCGGCTGGGGTTGAGTTACGCGCGCGGGTTGCGCGAGGAGAGCGCCCGCGCCCTGCTGCGCGCCCGCGAAGCGCGCCCGTTCACCAGCGTGGACGACCTGGCGCTGCGCGTCCGCGAACTCCGCAAGGACGAATTGAACCGCCTGGCCGAAATCGGCGCGCTCAACTCGCTCGACCGCCTGCACCGGCGCGATGCGTTATGGCAGACGCAGCGCGCCGTTCTTCCGGTGGGCCCGCTGCTGGCTCCGCTCGAAGAGCGCGGCGAAGCTTCGCCCCTGTCCGCCATGGACGCCGGGGAGCGGCTGTGGGCGGATTTCCGGGGCACGGGCGTGACCGTGGGGCGGCATCCGATGGCGCTGCGCCGCGCGGAGATGAATGCGCGGGGAGTCACGCCGGCGGCGGCTCTGGGCAGGGTCCGCGACGGCGCGGTGGTGCGGATCGCCGGCGTGGTGATTGTGCGCCAGCGTCCGGGCACGGCCAAGGGCTTCGTCTTTCTGAGCATGGAGGACGAGACCGGCATCATGAACGCGATCGTCACCCCGCCCATTTTCGACCGCTACAAACCGGCGGTGCTGGGCGAATCCTACCTGATGATCGACGGTGTGCTGCAGAACCTGGATGGGGTGATCAGCGTGAAGGCGGGACGGATCGCGGGG
>JBBIQR010000448.1:0-3628 GCA_037442245.1 Candidatus Solibacter sp.
CCGCCAGGAGGCACGCGCTCAAGAATCCCAGACTGACTTTCATGACCAACCTCTCAACGTTGCTTGCGGATGACGATGTTGCCCACCGTGGCGGAAATTTGTAACAGCGGACCACCGCCGTTGACCGGGCCTTCCGCGACAACCTGACGTCCGGCGCGCCGCACGTTGACGCCGGGGAACTCGGTGGTGATGCGGCGCAGGCTGTCCGCCAGATCGTTTCTGGCACGAATGGTTACACCCACGTTAGACGGAATGCTTACGGTAATGTCACCGTTGCCGGTGGCCAGGTAGGAATCGGCGAGGCGGGGTCCCATGAGGCTGGCCATGATGTTGCCGAGCGAAGTGGAAACGCGCATGGGGCCGCTGACGCTGGCGACGCGGATGCCGCCGCTGGCGGACTCGCACTGGACGCCGCCGGCGGCGCCGACTTGCACGGGTCCGGCCATATTGCGGGCGGTGACGATGCCGCCGGCGCGGTCGACGACGATAATGCCGCCGCCGGTATTGGCGGTGACGGCGCCGCCGGCGCGGGTGACGTGGATGCCGCCGCCGCCGGTTTCGGCGCGCAGGTTGCCGCCGACGTCGCCTGCGGAGATATCGCCGCCGACGGTTTCGAGGATGGCCTGGCCGCGGACGCTGGCGGCCTCAATGCGGCCGGCGCCGCTGCGGCAGTAGAGGGCGCCGCCGATGGAGCCGGCGCGCACGTCGCCGCCGCCGGTGACGAGGCGGCAATCGCCCTGGATGCGGTCGACGACGATTTCGCCGGCGCCGGTATTGGCTTCGAGGGCGCCGCCGACGCCGTAGGCTTCGACCTTGCCGTCGGAGGTGGCGATGGCGGCGGATTCGAGCGGCGGGGCGGTGACCGTGACGGTGGAAACGACCGGGCCGGCGGGGGCGGTGAGGACGAGCCAATCGCCGGAGCGTTCCAGGCGGACGGCGTAATGTTCGAGGACGCGGCGGGCTTCGGCCTCGGTGCGCGCGCGGACGGCGACGGAGACCGTGTAGGAGAGGGCGCTGCCGGAGCCGGCCTGGAGATGCACCGGGCCGTGGGCGGCGATCCGCAGTTTGCGGGCGGCGGGGCCGGTGCCCGAGAAATCGCGGCGGAAGCCGGAGCCTTCGCGGACTACGCCGGGCTGGGCGTAGAGCAGGGCGAGGGCGACAGGCGCGGCCAGCAGGAGCGCGCGCAGGCTAGAATGTGCCGACCGAAGCATTCATTTCCTTGAGCGCCTTTTCGAGCTTGAGGCGGACGGAGTCGTTGTTTTCGCGCTGTACCAGGCCCTGCATGAGGCCGACCATGTAATCGTCGCGGTGGGCGGTGAGGAGGTCGACGACCTGCATGCGGACGGCGGGGTTATCGTCGCTGAGCAGGACGCGGGAGAGGGTCTTGCGGACCTCGGCGTCGCCGGCCAGGGGTTTGAGTCCTTCGAGGGCCTTGAGGCGGACGCCGGGATTGGTGTCGGCGGAGACGGCGTTGAGGAGGGCGTCGCGGACTTCGGTGGAGCCGGCGCGGTCCTTGAGCATATCGACGCTCTCGACGCGGACGGCGGGGTTGTCTTCGTGGGCGCCGGCGAGCATGAGGCGCTGAATGGCGGGGTCGTCGACGCTACCGCGGACGATGTTGCGGCGGGTTTCGTCGTACGCGATCTGGACGTGGCCGGCGCTATCGGGCTGCACCGAGCGGACGGTGGTGAAGATGTCCTGGGAGGGCGCGGCGGCGGGGGTCGGGGTAACGGGGCGGGGCGCGGTGAGGCGGGCGCCGAAGAATCCGATGGCGAGGAGGGCGAGAGCGCCGATGGGCTGGCGGAGGCGGTCGAGGCTGGAGAAGGAGTGGGCGACGGCGGCGAGGAAGAGATGCCAGGGGCCCTTGGCGGGAGGGGCGGGCGCGCGGCGGGTCGCGCCGCCGATGGTGGCGAGCAGGCCGGCGCGGCAATCATCGAGGAGAAGGGGCGGGACCTCCATCTGGCGGCGGTCGAGGGCGGAGGCGAGGTTGCGCTGCGCCTCCATGGCCTGGGCGCAGGCCGGGCAGGCGTGGATGTGCTCTTCGACGGCGTCCTCCTGTCCGGGGGAGAGTTCCCCGTAGTAGTAAAGGGGGATGAGGGACGAAATCGCTTCGCAGTTCATAGGAAATCTCCCAATTCGGCGCGCATTTTCTGGGTGGCGCGGAAGAGGCAATTCTTGGCGGCCTCCTCGGTGGTGCCGAGGATCTCGCCGATGTTGCGCAGGCGCAGGCCCTGGTAGTGGCGTAATTCGAAGACCATGCGCTCGCGCGGGGTGAGGCCGTGGAGCGCGCCTTCGATGCGGGTCCGGAGTTCGTGGTTCCACATGGCGCGTTCGGGGTCGGCGTGGGCGGCCTCCTCTTCGAAGGCTTCCATGCGGTCGAGGGGGCCCTCGCTGGTTTCGAGCGTGGGGGATTCCTCCTTGCGGACTTTGCGTTTACGCAACTGATCGAGGCAGATGTTGGTCACGATGCGGTACAGCCATGTGTGGAAGCTGCAATCGAAGCGGAACGAATGCAGATTCCGGTAGACCCGGAGGAACGCCTCCTGGTAGACGTCGCGGGCGTCCTCCGGGGAGCGGAGGAGGTTCATGGCGAGACGGAGCACACTTTGGTCGTAGGTCCGGACCAGTTGCTCGAAGGCGTCCTGGTCTCCGGCCTGGGCCGCCCGGATCAGGGAATCGACTTGGGGGCTCACGCGGGCGCTAACCGCTCCAGCCGCATCTGCCATAACTCTCGTTGCGTCTACGGGTTACAAGATCTCTTTCGACTTCTTCTGAGTTAATGGACGCGGCTGAAGCAATTATGTCACGCGGAAGGCCTACCGAACGGGGGTGCGGGAGGAGTCCGGCTTGCGGGGGGTGACGCCGTCGAGTTCCAGGTGGGGGTCGTTTTCGATGGCGAAGGCGGGTCCGCGGGCGGCGTCCACGCGCACGTGATGCAGTTCGAGCCCGTCGGTGAAGCGCGCCGTCAACCCCACGGCGGCGGAGGCCGTGACATCGGTCAGGCTCAGGGCCTCGATGGGCATTTCGGGAAGCCCGTCGATCTCCACGGCTTTCTTCGCGCCTTGGATGGTGACGTGGCTCACCGCGATTTCGCGGAAAACCGGAGTGCGGCGCGAGACGGGTTCGGGCGTGGTGGCGCTTTCGCCGCCCATAACGTAGTAGCTGGTGACGACGATGCCGGTGCCGACGTTGCGCATGGTCCAGTTATCGAAGCGGATGTTCTCCACCGTACCGCCGCGTCCGCGCCGGCTCTTGATGCGGATGCCCACCTCCGTGCCATCGGCGGTGATGTTGCTCGCGGTGACGTTGCGCACGCCGCCGGCGGTTTCGCTGCCGATAACGACGGCGCCGTGGGCGCGGTGGACGGTGCAATCGGAGATGACGACATCCCCGGTGGGGCGGTTGACCCGGAGACCGTCGGCGTCCTTGCCGGACTTGAGCACGATGCCGTCGTCGCCGGTATCGACGTAGCTGCTCGAGATGCGGACGAAGCGGCTGGAATCGACGACGATGCCGTTGGCGTGGGGACCGGGGTACGCCTCGATCATGACGTTGCGCACGGTCGCGTTCTCCGTGTAGAGCAGGTGTATGACGAACATCGGCGCGCCCTGGATGCGCACGTTCTCTA
>JBBIQR010000449.1:0-3584 GCA_037442245.1 Candidatus Solibacter sp.
CATGCCGTTGAGTATATCGGATGGTGGGCGGCGGCTTCAGTCGGCGGCGATACGGATTTCGCCGATGCCGCCGTGGACTTCGATGTGCATGCGGTTGGATGCGGACGGATAGCTCTCGCTCTCCCAGTGGTCGCCCACCTGGCGCAGTCCGCGCACCTGAATGCTGCCGATCCCGCCGTGCGCTTCGGCCCAGATGCCGGCATCGGAGGGGACCCGCAGGGTGGCCTGCCCGACGCCGCCGTTGACGGTCACGTTGTAGCTGTGTTTGAGCGCGCCGCGCAGATCCAGGTCCGCTTCGCCGACGCCCATATGGACTTCGACGCCGCGCAGGTCCAGGCTGCCCAGGTCGAGGCGCGCCCGTCCGGCGCCGAAGTGGACTTCCATTTCGATGGGGATCTTGTTGCTGAACTGGAGGTCCCAGTTGTAGTGGGCGTTGCCGATGGTGTGCCCGCCGGACGGTTGCTCGATGGTCAGATTGCCGCGGTCGCCGGATTTGGTGTAGCGCACCTGGGGTTTCCAGGCGGCGATGTTGTAAGCGAAGTCGGCGCGCATCAGTGGCACGGCGCCGTCGGTGGCGCGCAGGTCGCCGGCTCCCATGTGCAGCGCCACGTGGACGGTTTGGGCGCCCTGGGCGTCGACGGTCTGGGAATCGTACTGCACCGGACCGACTGCTCGATCGTTGACGCAGGAGGCGAGCAGCAGCAGGGCGGGGAGCGGAAAGAGAAAGCGTGCGCTCATGGAATTCTCGTCGAGTATATACGGTAGCGCAAGGAAGTTTGTTCCGGGGAAATGGGCCGTGCGCGGGCTGGGTAAGATATAAGAATGAGGATCGGCGCACGAGGAACGGGTTTGGCGGCAGGGCTGCTGTTGGCGGGTAGCTGGTTATTGTGGGCGCAGGACTGGCAGAACGCCGCGGTGCTGCCCGGAGTGGATTTCGCCGGATTGACGCCGGCGATGACGCTGCACACACTGCACGTTCTGCGCAATTACGATTGCAGTTGCGGGTGCGGAATGAAGGTGGCCGAGTGCCGGTTCAAGGACCCCTCCTGCGCCTACAGCAAAGGGTTGGGCGCGGTGGTGGTGGAATCGATTCGCAAGGGGAAAAGCGAGGCGGCGGCGATTGCCGATGCGGGCGCGTCGCGCTGGGGGCATCGTCCGGAGCCGAAGTTGCTCGACGATCCGGTGCCGATTCCCACGGCAGGCTCGCCGGTGATGGGGGCGGCGGGCGGGCGGGTGACGCTGGTCGAGTTTTCCGATTTTCAGTGCCCGTATTGCGCGCGTGCGGTGGCCAGGATCAACGCGATTCTACAGGCGTACCCGCGGGACGTGAGGCTGGTGTTCAAGCAATTCCCGCTGGACTCGCATCCGCAGGCGCAGATTTCGGCGCAGGCGGCCTTAGCGGCGCAGAAACAGGGCAAGTTCTGGCAGATGCACGACACGATGTTCGCGCACCGCAACGAACTTTCGCGCAGGGCGATCCTGGGGTGGGCCGCATCCCTGGGGATGGACGTGAAGAAGTTCGAGGCCGACCTGGATTCCGATGCGGTCAAGAAAACCGTCGCGCGGGACGTGGACGACGGGGATAAAGCCGGGGTGGAGGGGACCCCGACACTCTTTATCGATGGGCAGCGATACAACGGAGACCTGGAGTTGAGCGCGGTCAAACCGGTGATCGATGCCGAGTTGAAACGGGTGGCGGCGAGGAAGTGAGTCGGGTGGCCGCCCGAGAGCCGGCTCCGCGGGTCGCGCCGGTTCCGCCCCGGAACCCGCACGTCCGCCGGAGCCGCGATTAGTGCACGTTGGTGTTGATGATGGAACCGATCTTGGTGAAGACGTTGTTCACGGTTCCGCTCAAGCCGGGCATGCAGGCTACCGCCGCAACCGCCACCAGGCCGGCCGCCAGCGCGTACTCCACCAGGTCCTGCCCCGAGGTGTCCTTCCAGACCTTCAGTTTGAGAATGCTGTCCTGAATCCGCTTCATGTGGTGCTCCTTTCCGCTGATTGGTTAGTTCACAGCCGAAGCGACGATCGAACCGATCTTCGCGAAGACGTTGTTGACGGTGGTGCTGAGTGCCGGCATGGCGGCTACCGCCGCGACGGCTACCAAGCCGGCCGCGAGCGCGTATTCCACCAGGTCCTGCCCCTGCGTTTCCTGCCAGAAGTTGCTCCAGAATTGTTTCATGGGAAATCCTCTGGTTCTAAAACTACCAGCAGGCCCGTTTGGCCGATATTGGCGGAGGCCCTTACTTCTTCGGGATTTGTTACCGATGGCGGCTATTTGTGGGCCAGCAGGGAGGTCAGCCAGGACCCGCTCCTGGGCTTGCGCTCCGCAGCGGGTTGGGCGTAGATCTGGCGGCACAGCGCCTCGATGCTCATGCCATACCGCGACGCGGGCGTGGCGGGACGGCCCTCCAGCATAGCCGCCTGCAGGGTTTCGTAATCGTTGCACAACGTGGCGAACGGCTCGACCGCGAGCACCTTCTCCACATCCTCCCGCTTCAACCCGGTGGCCGGCGTATAGCGGTTCAGCAGCAGCCGCAGGCGGGAGCGCCCGCTCATCGCCTGATCCAGACAACCCAGGGCGCGGCGCGTATTCTGTAACGCGGCCAGTTCGTTGGTGGTCACCAGCAGGACCAGATCGGCGAGCGCGGCAAACCCCAGATCCACGGCGGCGCGCACGTCTCCGGTATCGATCACAACCACCTGGTAGCGTTCGCGCCAATAGGCGCATAACGCTTCCGCCGCCTGCCGCCCGACATCCAGCCGGACTCCGGGGTCGTCGGGGGCGGCGATGACATCGATGCCCGCCGCCGCCAGGGTCAGCCGTCCCCACAGGTCCTGATCCATACGGCTCCAGTCGCGCAGTACATCGCCCAGGTGAAATTCGGGCTTGAGCTTGAGCAGAAACGCGATGCTGGCCGAAAGCGGATCGGCATCCACCAGCAGGACCGGTCCCCCGCCATGGCGCACGCGGACCGCGAGGTTGACCGCCAGGGTGCTGGCGCCGGCTCCGGGCTTGCCCGGCGCCACGCACCAGACCGAGCCGCCGGGTTTCCTGGCGGCAGGGGTATGTCCTCTCCCCAGCCGGTCGAACACGCTGCGCAGCGCCCCTTCGGTGTATTCGGACAGGTATTCACCGGCGCCGCGGCGGATGCAGCGCAGTATCAGGTCGGCGTCGTTGCGCACGTGCAGCGCCACCACGGGAAGCGAGGGGGCGAGTTCGGAGATCAACAGTTGCGCGTGCTCGGCGTTGGTCGCCACATCCAGGAAGCAAATGTTGGCGCCTTTGGATTCGGCCAGTCCGGTGGCGGTACCCATCCGCGGGTATTCCGGCTGGAAACTGGCCGGCAGGGAGGATCCCAGCAGGGCCATCATGCGGCGCGCGATCTCCGCGTGCGGGCAGATCACCAGCGGTTTCCAGGCTACGCCCGGCGGGTTGGAGGGTTCCGGCATCACTCTGAGGAATCCATCGGCCGGCCGCGGCGGGAACTTTAGGGGCCGGGCGATGTTCGCCGCGCGGTACATTG
Source organism: Candidatus Solibacter sp. (assembly GCA_037442245.1). Lineage (GTDB taxonomy): Bacteria > Acidobacteriota > Terriglobia > Bryobacterales > Bryobacteraceae > Solibacter. The sequence goes on from JBBIQR010000449.1 coordinate 3,528, forward strand.
TTAACTATGGTGCGTCCTGAAAGACGCGTTGTTCTAGCAGGTGGAAGTCCTGTCCGG
>JBBIQR010000450.1:0-3582 GCA_037442245.1 Candidatus Solibacter sp.
TGGTTGATTTGTTGAATGGAGATGTCGCCGCGGCCGTCACCGGGGGATAAACCCAGGGGAAAATTCCCGAAGTTTCGCCCGTCTACCTGGGCGCGTCCTTGGCGCAACGGAACCCGATGAAGGGGTCCCTCCATCGCTCCGGGACCCCGTAGGAATCCCAAATCACGTCCTGCAGCAAAGGCTCCGCGGCGGATTGCCCGCGGATCATGTACCATGCCTCGCCGGCTTGCGGCGGCGGCTTCAAGCTCTGGAAGCGGCGCACGTCGGAGGGCGGCTGCCGCACCTGGTCCACGATTTCCCAGGCGTTGCCCACGAACTGCAGTCCGCCGTACGGGCTGACGCCGGAGGCGAATCCGTCCGCGGGCTGAAGCTGGTTGCTGCCCACGTTGGCGCGCGAGGTGTCGTCGTCGTTGCCCCAGGGGAACGGGCGTCCGTCGGTGCCGCGCGCGGCCTTCTCCCATTCGTACGCCGTGGGCAGGCGCTGGCCTGCCCAGCGCGCGAAATCGCGGGCATCGCCTACCGTCACGTTGACCACCGGGTAGCCCGGCTTGTCCGTAGGGAAATCGGGAGGCAGCGGATGGCCGGCCGCCTGACAGAACTGCTGGTAGGCGGCGTTGGTCACCTCGGTCTTGTCGATGTAGAAGGCTGGCAGGAACATGGCCGCCTTCTGTTGCCCGTATTGGAACTGGCCGGCGGGGACCAGCACCATGGTGCCGGTGGGCGTGGAGACCGTGGCGGGCAACTCCTGCTTCGCCGCCTCTTTCTTCTCCGGCGCGGGCGGGACCGGCGCCGGGCGCAGCGCGAAGTAGCCTCCGACGGCGGCCGCGACGACTACGGCAGCGATGCCGCCGAGCAGCGCCGGGCTGAGCCCTTTCTTCGGCTCCGCGGGCGGCGCGGCGGAGGAGGTGCGAGCCGCCGTTTGTGCCGGCGGGGTGGGCGCGGCCTGCGTCTGGGTGGTCCCGATGGCGAGCAGCACTTCCAGCCCGGCGGCGACCGGACCGAGCCCCTGCGGGCGGTCGGCCGGGTTCTTCGCGGTACACGCCACCACCAGGTCGATGACCGGCGGCGGCACCTCGGCCGCGGCCAGAGCATCGGTTTTCAGCGGGACGTTCAGTATGTGATAGAAGATGCCGTCCACCGAGTCGGCGGTGAACGGCTTCTGCCCGGTGAGCAATTCGAACAGGACGATGCCGAAGGCGTAGACGTCGGCCTGGGTCGTCACCTTCTCGCCGCGCACCTGCTCCGGCGCCATGTAGTACGGCGTGCCGAGGGCGAAGCCGGGCTGCGTGCGCGAAAAGTCCTCGCTCTTGGCGATGCCGAAGTCCATCAGCTTCAACTGGCCGTTGGTGGTGATGTGCAGGTTCTCCGGCTTGACGTCGCGGTGGATGATGCGGTTGGAGTGGATGAAGTCCAGCGCCCGGGCCGCCTGGAGCGCGATCTTCAGCTTGTTGCGCAGGTCGCCGGTGTGGCCGTTGCGGATGGCGTTGCGGAGGTCCTCGCCTTCCAGGAACTCCATCACCATGAACAGGCCCTTTTCCGGATCGACACCGAAATCGTAGATGTTGATGACGTTTTCGTGGGTGACCTTGGCGGCGGTGCGGGCCTCGTCGAGGAAGCGGTCGCGCGCTTCCTGGTCCTGCGCTCCCTGCTCGGTCAGGATTTTGACCGCGACGGTGCGTCCGATGATGGTGTCCTGGGCGCGGTAGACGTGCGACATGCCACCGCCGAGAAACTGCTGCAATTCGTATTTGCCGAGGCGGGCGGGAAGTTGCATCAAAGGGACCAGACTCCCCCGGAAAAGGCGCTATTCCGGACTTAGGGTGGATTTGGAATTCCGATAATACACCATCTTAGGTTTGGCGGGCCGGCCGCGCAAGATCGCGCGCGCCGCCGTCCCTTACCAGACCGCCTGCGCCAGCACCCGGGGCGGACCGGGGACGCCGTTGACGATCTCGGTGCCGAGCACGACCTGCACGTTGCGCCGCTCCCATTCCGCGGGCGCGCGGGCCGCCCATTGCGCCAGGTAGCGTTCCTCGGTGACGAACTCGCCGGCGGCCAGCGTCCCGTCCTTGGTCATGCCGGCGACGGTGACCACGATCTTTTCCGTGAGCGGGTCGGTGACGCGGGACACGATGGCGTAGTCCTGCGCGATCTGGCTGTAGGGCGTTGCGGCGTCCACCCGCCAGCGGACCTGCGCCGGGTTGTTGCGGTCGCGAATCTGGGTGGCGGCGGCGTTACCGGGTTCGCGCTCGAAGGTGTAGCGCAGGTCTTCTTTGAGCCGCATGGTCCAGGAATTGTTAAACGCCCCGATCAGCACCACCGGCCCGCGGCGCAGGTCGTTGAGGGTGAGGACCGCGCCGCGCCGCACGTCGTAGGTCTTGCCGTGCGCGCGAATCACGCTGAACAGGCGGCCCATGGTGAGCGCGTCGGCAAAGGCGACGTGATCCAGCCGCATGACGTCGCTCGCGCTCGGCACCGCGCTGGTGCCGGCATCGGCATCCAATGCCGCCTGCAAGCCGGGACGTCCTCCCAGGCAGACCAGCACGGTATCGGAGCCGTTCCACACCGGGTCCCAGAACCGGTCCAGGACACTGCGCGGCCCGCGGCGGGCGGACGCCACCGCGCCCAGCGCCAGCACCGTTAGCAGGACCGCCGCCGCGGCCGGATGCAGCCGTAGCGCCGCCAGCACGCCGTGGGCCGGCTTGGCGTCATGGACCGCCGCCGGCGGCGCGGGCCGGTCCAGAAAGTGAAACTCGGGGACGTAACTGCCGCTGGGCAGGTCGATCCGCAACTCCTCCTCGCGGCCCGGTTCATGATAGTACTGCGCGATGCGCTTGCGCACCTCGCAGGCGGAGGTGCGGACCACCGGGTCCAGGTTGGTGTCATAATCCGGCGCGCGCCCGAACACTTCGATCCCCAGGGCGCGTTCCTTCATTCCGGCGGCCTGCCCGTCCAGCGTACGTTCCACCACGAAGCGCAGCAGCTTCGGATAGTGGCGGCTGCTGCGGAACAGCGGACTCGCCAGCAGGCGGTTGAGTTGCTCCAGGATCTCGCCGCGGTGCGCTTGCCATTCCCGCAGGCGCTCGCCCGATGCCTCGGCAACGAACGGCGTGGTTCGCGTGGCCATCTCCCCGTACCCCCGGCGCGGAATGTTATCACACTTAGCCGCCCGCGTCACGCCCTGTTCTGCCGACATTGTTGACGTCCGGGACGTCTTTCTACGTGTTCCTACGTCGACAGGAACTACAGTTGTTTCAAAAGCCTGGCGCTTCCTACCGTATTGCACTTGCCGCCCGGCCCCTTCCGTACTAGTGTCACCACAACCCGGACGGCCACGGCGCCGGGTAGGGATCGCTAGAGGTTTACAAGGGGGATTGTCCGTCCATGAATCGATCCATCCAGTTGCTGTTCGCTTCGTTCTTTGCCGCCGGCGCGATGTTTGCGCAGACGGTTGCCAGCTCCATCGTAGGTACCGTGACTGATCCGGCGGGCGCCGTCGTTCCCGGCGCCCAGGTACAGCTTACCGATACGCGGACCGGATCGGTCCGCAGTGCGGTCACGGAAAACTCAGGCATGTTCCGC
>JBBIQR010000451.1:0-3569 GCA_037442245.1 Candidatus Solibacter sp.
AGACGGCGAGGGCGTCGAGGTAGCGGCCCTCGAGGAATTCGCGGTCGCCGCGTTGCCGGCCGGCGCAGGCGGCGGCGAGCAGGAGGGCGGCAAGCCGTTTCATGCGTCTTTCAGTGTAGCGGGTGGGGGGGCGGTGGGTACGGTGTCCGGGCAGGAGGTCTTTGCTATACAATCACCGCATGACCCGCCGCACCTTGCTTGCCGCGCCGATTCTGGCCGCTCCCTTTGCCGCTTCGGCCGCGCGCCTTCCGATTACGAAGGCGGTAGAGTTTTCCATGCTTCCGAACACGCTTTCCGTGCTGGAGCGCTTCCAACTGGCGCGCGAATGCGGTTTCGAGAAGATCGAGTGTCCGACCACGCCGGAGCAGGCGAAGGCGGAGGAGATCCTGGAGGCGTCGAAGAAAGCCGGGCTGCCGATCCACTCGGTGATGAACTCCGAACACTGGCGGAGTCCGCTGTCGGACCCGGATCCGGCGGTGGTGGAGCGGAGTCTGGCGGGGATGCGGACGAGCCTGCGCAACGCGAGGATGTGGGGGGCGGACACGGTGCTGCTGGTGCCGGCGGTGGTGACCCCGCAGGTGAGTTACGCGCAGGCGTGGGAGCGCAGCCAGAAGCAGATCCGGACGCTGATTCCGCTGGCGGAGGAGATGAAGGTGATCATCGGGATCGAGGAGGTGTGGAACAAGTTTCTGCTGAGCCCGCTCGAATTCGCGCGGTACGTGGACGAGTTTCAGTCGCCGTGGATCCGGGCGTACTTCGACGTGGGGAACGTGGCGATCAACGGGTATCCGCAGGATTGGATCCGGACGCTGAACAAGCGGATCGTCAAGCTGCACATCAAGGACTTTGCGTTCCGCAAGCGGTTGGCGGAGTTCACGCCGCTGCTGGAGGGGGAGATCGACTTCAAGGCGGTACACGCGGCGCTGACCGAGATCGGGTACCGGGGGACGGCCACGGTGGAGTTATCGGGCGGGGATGGAGCGTATTTGAAGGAAGTCAATAATAGGTTTGAGAAGATACTGGTGGGGTAGGCCGGGAGGCCTACCCTACTAAGTTAGCGCTTCTTGAGGAACAGCCAGAGGCTGAGCGGCAAGAGGGAGAGTACGAAGGGCGAAGGCTCCGGCACAGCCTCGAAATTGATGTTGGCCTGGGTGCCGTCCTTCAGCTTGATGACCAGACCATCGAGATTGCCGCGGTAGCCCGCGGCCCAGGCGCTGCCCACTTGAAGGCTGAAGTACTTGACGGTTTCGTTGGTGTAGTCCCAGGTGCCGCCGTTGGCCACCTTCACCGGTCCGGACTGGTAGGCGCTGAAGGTGGGATCGGTGTACGCCCCGTAGTAGCTATTCAGGGCGCCGGTGCCCATTCTGGTGTTGTCGTAAAACTTGAGGGGCTGGTTGGGATCGTTGGTGGACCACGTCGCCCAGGTGTTTTCGGCTTCGACGCCGGTGTAGTTGGCCACAAAGTACGGTTCGGCCACGAGGTGGCTGCGGTACCACGTAGCCACGTCGCCGGTCAAAGCACCCTGCGGGTTGGTGTAGAGGTTGAGGGACCAATTGTAGATATCCGCGGTGGGATTATCCGTCATGTAGGAGATGGAATCGATTTGGGCGATAGTGGGGGCGAAGCCGAAGAGTTGGGCCGCGGGGAGATAGAATTCCGCCTTGGTAGAACCGCTGGTGGCGCCGTTCTGCCAGGAACTGTCGCCGAATCCGGGACCGCTCTTGGTGGTATCTCCCACGACGATGCCCCCCGCCTGATAGGGGTAGAAGGTGAGATCGATCACGGTGCCGGCCTGTGCGATGCCGGTAAGTGCGAGCACACCTGCAGCTAGACACAAATTGCTTCGGAGCATATTGACCTCGATGACGTGCGGCCTGACTTAGTAACAGGCCCGTACCCGCACCGTCGCTGCATGGACCGGAGTGGGTATCCAAATTGTGGTCCGGAGCCGGGCGATATTTCGTAAAGGATTGTAAACAGGGTAACGGTACGGCAAGGACTTTCCGGTGAGTGAAGGGGTATTATCGGATCGGATGCACTTGATTCTTGGTCTTCTGCTTGGGCTGGCGCCGTTGGCGCAGGCGGCGGTGCCGGTTGCCGGGGATTCCGGAGCGACGGCGCGGGAACGGACGGGAATCGAACGGCTGCGGGCGGCGCTGGATGGGGTAGCGGCTCCGGGCGCGCGGGTGATTGCGGCGACGCGGGGTTCGGCGGCGCTGGCGGGGTTTGCGCCGCTGCCGGAACTGGACGCGGCGGACGCGGAGGCGTACCACCTGGCGCGGCGAGGCGGCACGTGGCTGGTGGTGGGCTCGGGTCCATCCGGGGTGCTGTACGGATGCCTGGAACTGGCGCGGCGGGTGCGGGAAGGCGGGCGGCTGCCGGAAAAACTGGACTTCGCCGACGCGCCGGTGTTCAAGCTGCGCGGTCCGGCGCTGGGGATGCAGAAGACCGCGATCACGTACGACGGGGGGATGTACGACTACCGCTACACGCCGGAGGAGTTCCCGTTCTTCTACGACAAAGGGCTGTGGACGCGTTACCTGGATTTTCTGTTGGAGAACCGCTTCAACACGCTGTACCTGTGGAACGGGCATCCGTTCACGTCGCTGTTGAAGCTGGCGCGGTATCCGGAGGCGCAGGAACTGACGGATGCGCAACTGGAGCGGAACATGGAGATGTTCCGGTGGCTGACGGCGGAAGCGGACCGGCGGGGCATCTGGGTGATTCAAGCGTTCTACAACATTCACATTTCGCACGCGCTGGCGCGGGCGCACGGGATCCCGTTCCAGCTTTCGACGCCGACGGAATTCACCAGCGCGTACACGCGCTACTGCGTCGGCGAATTCATCCGGACGTATCCGAACGTGGGGATCATGATGACGCTGGGGGAGGCGCTGCGTCCGGAGTACGGACCCGCGTGGCTGACGGGGACGATCATTCCCGGGGTGAAGGACGGGATGCGGGAGTTGGGGCTGACGCGGGAGCCGCCGATCATCGTGCGGGCGCACGCCACGCGGATCGAAGACGCGATCCGGCAGGCGCTGCCGCTGTACCGCAACATTTATACGATGCACAAATGGAACGGGGAGTCGCTGACGTGGACGGACGTGCGCGGCGAGGTGCTGCGGCTGCACGAGTCGCTGGTGAAGCTGGGGTCGGCGCACATCGCCAATATCCACCTGTTGAGCAACCTGGAGCCGTACCGGTGGGGCGCGCCGACGTTCGTCGAGAAGACACTCGAATCGGCGCAGCGGATCGGGATCAAAGGAGTGCACGTGTATCCGCTGCGCTACTGGGATTGGCCGAACAGTCCGGACAACCCGGCGGAGATTCAATTCGAGCGCGACTGGATCTGGTTTGCGGCGTGGGGGCGGTATGCGTGGAATCCGGCGCGGGACGCAGCGGCGGAGCGGCGGTACTGGATCGGGCGGATCGCGGCGCACTACGGGAATGAGCAGGCGGCGGCGAAGATTCTAGACGCGTACGAGCTTTCGGGGGTGTGCGCGCCGCGGCTGCTGCCGCGGATCGGGATCACGGAGGGGAACCGGCAATCGTTCACGCTGGGGATG
>JBBIQR010000452.1:0-3559 GCA_037442245.1 Candidatus Solibacter sp.
GTTCAGCAGAATGAACGGGTACGGATCCCACGCCCGCCCGCCCAGTTTTACGTTGATGGCCGCGTAGATCGTCAGCACGAAGCCGAACGCCAGGATGAAACTCCACGACCCGCCGAACCGGGCCACCCCGTCCGCCACCCGGTCTCCGAACGTCGCCTCCTCGGCGATCACCTCATTGGGATTGCGTAGCGTACGCCGCCGAGCCAGGTTGTGCGCTCCGTGAAACTGCCTGCCCAGCACCGTGAGCATGTCCATCCCCGCCAGCGGCTTGCGCTCCAGCAGGATGGCGATGTCGCGCCGGTCCACCTCCAGGCACTCCACATCCGTCTGCGCCACCGCATTGGTCTGGTGCGGCGTCTGCTCCAGCATGGAGGCGAATCCGAAAAATTCGCCGGCGGCGGGCTCGTCCACGATCAACTCCTGCCCGTCCTCGTCCACCGTGCTCACCTGGACCTTGCCCGCTACCATCACGAACGCCTGCCCTCCGGGATCGCCGATCCGGTAGATCCGCCGGCGCGCGGCAAACCGTTTGTGCTCTACCTGCGCGGCCAGTACCGCGACTTCTTCATCGTCCAGCAGTGCAAACAGAGGCACCTGGCGCAGAACTTCAGGATTGCAGGCCATGCGGCCAAAATAACACGCTCACTACCAGGTGTTCTCGCCGCCCAAAACTTCCGGCAGCGTGCGCAGCAGGATCTTCAGGTACATCCCCAAACCGCCCTCCCGCACGAACTCGAGGTCCAGCCTGCGGCGCTCCTCGTACGTCAGCCGGTTGCGCCCCGACACCTGCCACAACCCCGCCAGCCCGGGCTTCACCCGCACGATCTCCGCCGCGTCCTCCCCGTAGTGCCGGCGCAGTTCCGCGCGCGTCATCGGGCGCGGACCGATCAGCGCCATCTCGCCCGCCGCCACGTGCCACAACTGCGGCAGTTCGTCGATCGAATGGCGCCGGCAGAACCGTGCGAACCCGTGCCCCACCCGCGGGTCGCCGCTGCGCTTGCCGTCCGCTCCCGCCGCGTCGTCGATGTACTCCACCCATCCCTGCGCCGGCGGCGTGTCCGTACCCCACATCGTGCGCAGCTTCAGCATCCACAGGTCCGCCCCCTGCCATCCCACGCGCCGGTGCGCGATCCACGGCGAACGCCCGGAAAGCAGCCGCACCGCAAGCGCGCTCCCCAGCATCACCGGCAGCGCCAGCATCAGCAGCACCGCGCCGGCGGCGCGTTCGCAGGCGCCAAGCACGCGCGCACGCAGGTCTCTCTCGCAGGAAAAGGGGCTGGGAAAGGATATCGAGGCCAAAACTACTCCTAAGTCTTATTTTACCCGGACGCCCCTCGCGCCGCCGCGCGCCCTCTTCAAAAGCTTGTAAAAATTGCGCCGGGAAATCCCTGTCCCGAACCGTTCATTGTGCTTTCATGTGAGGCCGCGCACAATGACAATAGGTGCGGATTCTCCTGGTCGAAGACGAAACTCGCGTTGCCGGATTCATCGCGCGCGGACTGCGCGAGCAGTCCTACGCGGTCGATATCGCCGCCGACGGCGAACAGGCCCTCTACCTCGCCGCCGTCAACCAGTACGATCTCGTCATCCTCGACGTCATGCTGCCCATCAAGAACGGGCGCGACGTCTGCCGCGAATTGCGCGACTCCGGCTTCCGCACCCCGGTCCTCATGCTCACCGCGCGCGATGCCGTCGATGACCGCGTCGCCGGGCTGGACAGCGGCGCCGACGATTACCTCGTCAAGCCCTTCGACTTCAAGGAACTCCTCGCCCGCCTGCGCGCTCTCTCCCGCCGCTCCCCCGAGCCCCGTCCCGAAGTGTTGCGCGTCGCCGGAGTCGTCATCAACACCGCCAGCCACGCGGTCGCCTGCGGCGGACGTCCCGTGACCCTCACCGCCAAAGAGTACGCCCTGCTCGAATACCTGGTGCTCCACAAGGATCGCGTCCTCGGCCGCGAAGCCATCGCGCAGCACGTCTGGGACGACAGCTTCGACCCGCTCTCCAACGTCATCGACGTCTACATCAAACGCCTGCGGGCCAAGCTCGAAGGCGCCGGCCGCAAGCTCATTCATACGCGGCGCGGCGAAGGCTACATCTTCACGGAGGGCGCCGGTGTGGAATAAGAGCCTCCGCTTCCGCCTCACCCTGCTCTACTCCGCCTTCTTCGCGGCGTTGTTCGTGCTCTCCGCCGTGCTCCTGTACGGCGCCCTCGCGCACTCCCTCTACCAGCGGTTCGATGAAACCCTGGCCACCGAAGCCGACACCGCGGCCGGGCTCTTCGAAGACGAGTACGAAGAACTCGGCCACAAACCGGAAGCCGCGGCGCGCGAAATCGTCGGCGACATGAAACTGCGCGGCGACCTGGTCGCCGTCCTCGAAGGCGAGTGGCCGCTCGCCATCAAGCCGCCGCTGCCTGCGGCGGAGTTGGTGAGTCCCGCGCGCCGCACCGCCGAGCGCGCCGTGATCCTCGGCGGCGCCGCCTACCGCGTGGTGGTCGCGGCCTCGCTCGCTCCCGTGCACGAACAACTCTCCGACTTGCGCCGCGACCTGATCCTGGGCCTGCCGCTGGCGCTGCTGCTGGCCGGCGCCGGCGCCTGGCTCGTCGCCACCCGCGCGCTGCGCCCCCTCGACGCCGTCGCCGCGCAGGCCCGCCGTATCACCGAGCACAACCTGAATACCCGCCTCGCGGCCGAGGGAGCCGCCGCCGAACTCGAGATCGTGATCGGCAGCTTTAACGACCTGCTCTCCCGCCTGGACAACTCCTTCGACGCCATGCGCCGCTTCGTCGCCGATGCCTCGCACGAACTGCGCACCCCCGTCAGCGTCATCCGCGGCGAGGCCGACGTCGCCCTCTCCCGCGACCGCACCTCCGCCGAGTACCGCGAATCGCTCGCCATCGTGCTCGACGAAGCCCGCCGCCTCTCCACCCTGATCGACGACCTCCTCAACCTCGCCCGCGCCGATAGCGGCCGCGTGCGCCTCGACGTCCACGACTTCTACCTGAACGAACTCCTCGCAGACTGCTGCCGCACGTTCCGCACCCTCGCCGCATCCCGCGGCGTGGCCGTCGAGTGCCTCCCCGCCGCCGACCTGCAATACCGCGGCGACGAGCAGCTCCTGCGCCGCATGTTGCGCAACCTGCTCGACAACGCCCTGCGCTATACCCCCGCCGGCGGCCGCGTCACCGTATCGCTCGAGGCATCCGGCGATGCCGTACGGATCGCCGTCGCCGATACCGGAATCGGCATCGCCCCGGAACATGCGGCCCGCGTCTTCGAGCGATTCTACCGCGCCGACGAAGCCCGCTCCCGCGCCGCCGGCGGCTTCGGCCTCGGCCTCTCCATCGTCAAGTGGATCGCCGAAGCGCACCACGGCGCCGTTACCTGCGCCAGCCAACCCGGCCGCGGCAGTACCTTCACCGTCACCCTCCCGCCCGCCCCCGCCGCCGTGCCCGAATCGCTGCCGGCCATCCCCTAGTCCTCGTGTCCCGCTATGTGTCCAGGAGGACTCACTCCACGCTGCTTTTCATCTGCGTTCATGGAGTGAACCCCAAAACTGA
>JBBIQR010000453.1:0-1489 GCA_037442245.1 Candidatus Solibacter sp.
CCAGGCGCAGGAGGGCGCGGCCGGAGGTTTGGGCGAGGGCTATCCCGTACTCGAAGTTGGTATCGCCAAAGCGCAGGTAGTGATCGAACGAATCATAGATGGAATGGTAGGCGTCGCCGCTATCTTCGCCTCCGTAGCGCATGTCCAGACAGGCGATCCCAAGATGTTGCAGAAAGGGGGTGTAGTCCGAGCCGGAGCCCAGGGCGTCGATGCGCAAATCGGCCCGCGCGCGAATCTCGCGCCGGTTCTCCGCGCTGGCGGTGACGAGGCGCTCGGCGCGCAATCGCTCCGCGACGGGGATCTTCCTCTCCGGGTCGATGACTTCCCGGGCAATCTCATTCACGAACTTCTCCAGCGTATGGCTGCCGCCGACGCTCAGAAACCCGCGCTCGTTGTTGTCGCCGTTGATGTACACCGCCGCCTTCTGCCGCAAGAGGTCCGCGTGGGTCTCAACCCATTCCGTCGATCCCAGCAAACCTGGCTCTTCGCCGTCCCAGGCCGCGAATACGATCGTTCGCCTGGGCTTCCAGCCGTGTTTGGCCAGTTCGCCCAGCCCGCGCGCCTCTTCCATCATCTCGACTTGGCCGCTGATCGGATCATCGGCGCCGCAGACCCACGCGTCGTGGTGGTTGCCGCGGATAATCCACTCGTCGGGCCGCTCGGCGCCCCGCAGCTTGGCGATCACGTCGTACGCTGGCACCAGCTTCCAGTCAAATTCCAGTTGGAGATGCGCCTTCGCCGGTCCCGGTCCCAGATGGTAAGTGAACGGCAGCGTGCCGCGCCAGGCCTCGGGCGCCACCGGGCCACCGAGGGCGCGCAGCAACGGCGCCGCATCCGCGGCGGAAATGGGCAGCACGGGAATCTTTGTCAGCGTTGGCGCGTCTTTGATGGGGAGCCGCTTTGCCTCCGGGGTCGCGCCCACGCCGGGGGTCAACGGGTCGCCGGCGTAGAGCGGCATGTCGGCGACCGAACCACGCTGCGCGCCTTCCGCACTGCGCCAGCCGCCGGCGGGATAAACGTCCCCCTGGAAGAATCCATCGTCGCGCGGGTCCGAGTAAATGAGGCAGCCGAGGGCGCCGTGTTCGGCGGCGACCTTGGGTTTGATCCCGCGCCAGACGCTGCCGTAGCGCGCGAGGACGATCTTGCCCCGCACGTCAATGCCGCGCTCCGCCAGGATCTCGTAGTCCTTCGGCGCGCCGTAGTTGACATAGACGATCTGGCCGGTGACATCGCCGTCCGCCGAATAGACGTTGTAGATCGGCAATTGTTCGGCTGTGAGACCGGAGGTGGTGTCCTGTGGCAGCGGCGGCTCGGCGAGGCGGGCCATGAATGTCTCCGGCCCGGTCATCTCCAGCCGCCGCGTCTTGGGCGTAGGGAAAAGCACGTCGAAGCGCTCAATCTCGGTTTCGTAGCCCCAGGAGCGGAATTGCGCCGCGATGAAATCCGCGACCTGCGTGAAAAAGTGACTTATGCTCCCAGCCAGGCGCGC
>JBBIQR010000453.1:1499-3559 GCA_037442245.1 Candidatus Solibacter sp.
CTTGCCGTAAGGCGAACCCAGATGGTGGGGATGCGCGGTCAACCGCTGCATCCAGTCCCGCAAATCTTCGCGCCGGAGCGCGGCGTCGAACTGCGCTTCGAGCGCGCGTTCCCGCTCCGCCCCCTCGCGGCTGAAGCCCAGCATCGGCTGGTCTGCGGCGGCGGCGGCGCCCAGCACCAGTGCCAAGCCGACGGCGGGAAGAAGCCGGAGCACGGAGGACTTCAAACAAGCAGCGTGCCGGTGGCAACCGGGCCTGCGGCGGATGCGAGGCAAGCTTTCAGGGCGCGGCATGGAACGTTCAGTTCGCTTCACAGTTGCGCGCCCATCGTTGGGATATGACGCGGCAGCACCACCGTGGGAGGAGGCGGCGGCATTTTCAAGCGGAAACCCGCCGTCCACACGCCGATGGGCGGGAGGGAAATGACGCGCCGGGGGGAGAACCTTCTCACCCACACCGGTCGCGGTGGCGTCCGGGCCAAGGCTTGTGCCGACGGCGGCAGCGGGCGGCCTCGTCGGCGCGTCAAGGGGTCGCGGTCGCGCTGCCGCTTTCCCCGGCACCCGCGCCTGCCTGCGGTTGAGCCGGCCCCTGGGTCATCGCGCCATCCACTGCCTCCAAGGCATAGATGTGGTCATCAAATGCCAACGCATAGAGTTCCCCGCGCGCGTCTTCGGCAAAACTGGCGATGTTCTTGGGCTGTTCGAGGAGGATTCCATCAGCCGTTACCTTGCCATGTTCATAACGCAGGCCCCAGATTGTCCCCAGGGTGTAGTCAGCATAGACATAGACCCCGCGCAGCGACGGGCACTTCGTCCCGCGATAAACGTAACCGCCGATGATGCAGTTGCCGTAGCTGTGGTTGGGAAAAGGGCTTTCCTTGGCCAGCATCGGGTTGTGCGCGTATTCGAGGATCGGCTCGATGTAGTGTGCCCCCGGCGGGCCGGGTTTGAAGTGGTGGAATCCCTCGCGCACGCACCAGCCGTAATTACCGCCTTTGACGAGCAGGTCCACCTCCTCCCACTTGTCGGCGCCCACGTCCGCAGCCCACAGGTCGCCGGTAGCGCGGTCCCAGCTCATCCGCCAGACATTGCGCAGGCCGTAGGCCCAGATTTCGCGGCACACCCCGTTGGTCTCGGTCACGAACGGGTTGTCCGATGGGATGCCATAGGCCAGTTTGCCGGTCCGGCCGTCCACGTCGAGACGGAGCACCTTGCCCAACAACGAAGCGACGTTTTGCCCGTTGTTGTATGGATCGCCGGGACCGCCACCGTCACCCGATGTGACGTAGAGGTAGCCGTCGGGACCGAAGCTGATCTGCCCGCCATGATTGTTGTCGAAGAAGGGATGGGGAATCGTTAACAACACGCGTTCCGAGGCCGGCTCGGCGCGGTCGGGGTCCGTCGGACTCACGTGGAATTCACTGACCACGTTGCGCCGGGGGTGTTCCTGCGAATAGAAGACATAAAACCTCCCGTTGGTGCGGTACTGCGGATGAAAAGCGAAGCCGAGCAGGCCCTCGGTGTTGGCCACCAAGGGCTGCCGATTGGTGATGTTGAGAAACTCCCGCGCGTCGTGGCCGTCGCTACCGCGAGGGATCGCGACGATGCGCCCCGCCTGTTCCACCACGAACACCCGGCCCGAACCGTCCGGCGCGTCCTCCATCCAGATCGGCCGCTGGGTGACCAATTGGGGAAACACCACCCGCATTTGGAGTTGGGGGAGCGGCTGCCCCAGAAGGGAGGTGGCCATCCAGACGCTCGCCCCGACGGCCAGACCAAGGTGTGTCCAGCAACTGGTGAGGATTGGGGATTGCTTATTTGACGCCATGCGGTTCAGGGAGGATTGCGTTGGCGTCGGGTTCATTGCCGGTGATATTCTGCCGGCGGGAGCGTGCGTCAAGCGCGTTCTGCCGCGCGTTTGCACCCTGGCGGAATTGACGGGAGACGAGCCCTATGAAAACGAGCCCGCTGCTTGATGAGCTTGGGTGTGCGAAAGACGACCGCGACCGCTTTTTTCGTGAAGCTTCGCATAGTGGAAGCGCGGCAACCGGGGATCCCTGATT
>JBBIQR010000454.1:0-3553 GCA_037442245.1 Candidatus Solibacter sp.
TCCGCAGCGTGCTGCTGGGGCTTTCGGGCGGCATCGATTCGGCGCTGACGGCGGCGATCGCTTCTGACGCGATGGGCGCGGAGAACGTGCTGGGGGTGATGATGCCCTCGGTGTATTCGAGCCAGGGTAGCGTGGACGATTCGGTGGAACTGGCCAAGAACCTGGGGATTCGCTCGATGCTGCTGCCGATCGGCCGGATCATGCAGACCTACGAAGGCGCGCTGGCGGAGCCGTTCGCCGGGTTGCAGCCGGACGTCACCGAGGAGAACATCCAATCGCGGATCCGGGGCAACCTGCTGATGGCGCTCTCCAACAAGTTCGGGTCGCTGCTGCTGACCACGGGCAACAAGAGCGAGATGAGCGTGGGTTACTGCACGCTTTACGGGGACATGAACGGCGGGCTGGCGGTGATCGCGGACCTGCCGAAGATGATGGTGTACCGGGTGGCGCGGTGGCGCAACCGGCGCGGACCGGCGATTCCGGAATCGACGCTGACCAAGGCGCCGTCGGCGGAGTTGCGGCCGGACCAGACGGATCAGGACAGCCTGCCGCCGTACGAGGTGCTGGACGAGATTCTGGAACTGCACGTGGAGCAGTGCATGAGCGCGGAGGAGATTGTGGCCCGGGGATATGACGACGCGACGGTCCGCCGGGTGTTACGGCTGGTGCGGATCGCGGAGTTCAAACGCAAGCAGGCGGCTCCCGTGCTGAAGGTGACGTCGCGGGCGTTCGGAACCGGGTGGCGGATGCCGATTGTCAGACAAGAATAGAGTGCGCATGAAGTTATCGATTATCGGTTTAGGGAAACTGGGGGCGCCGATGGCGGCGGTGATGGCGCACAAGGGCCACACGGTGGTGGGGGTGGACATTGACCCGGCTGCGGTGCGGGCGATTCAGGAAGGGCGGGCGCCGGTGAACGAGCCGCACGTTGCCGGGATGATCGCCGCCAACCGGGAGCGGTTGAGCGCCACGCTGGACTGCGTGGAAGCGGTTCATGCGACGGACGCGACGTTCATTATCGTTCCGACGCCCTCCGGCGCGGACGGGCGTTTTTCGGTGGAGTGCGTGCTGGAGGCGGCACGGAAGATCGGCGGGGCGCTGCGGACGAAGAGCGGGTGGCACATCGTGGTGCTCTCGAGCACGGTGATGCCGGGTACGGTGGAAGGCTCGCTGTTGCCGGCGCTGGAAGCGGCCAGCGGCAAGAAGGCGGGGATCGATTTCGGCCTGTGCTACAACCCGGAGTTCATCGCCCTGGGCAGCGTGGTCTGGGACATGCTGAATCCGGACCTGATCCTGATCGGCGAAAGCGACGCGCGATCGGGTGCCAGGATCGAGGAGCTATACGCCGGAATTTGCGAGAGCCGTCCGCGCATCCGGCGCATGAACTACATCAACGCGGAGCTGACGAAGCTTTCGGTGAACACGTTCGTCACCACGAAGATTTCGTACGCGAACATGCTGGCGCAGGTGTGCGAGACGCTGCCGGGGGCGGATGTGGACGTGGTGACGGCGGCGATCGGGTGCGACACGCGGATCGGGACGAAGTATCTGAAGGGCGCGCTGGGATATGGCGGGCCGTGTTTTCCGCGGGATAACGTGGCGTTTTCCGCGCTGGCGCGGGCCAACGGGGTCCCGGCGCTGCTGGCGGAAGCGACCGACGCGATGAACCGGAGGCAGGCGCCGCGCATCGCGGAGATGATTCTGGCGCGGCTGCCGGAGGGCGGGACGGCGGGGCTGCTGGGGCTTTCCTACAAGCCGCAAACGGACGTGATCGAGGAATCGCAGGGCGTGGCGATCGCCAGGAAACTGCTGGCCTCCGGCGCGCGGGTGGCGGTGTACGATCCGGCGGCGATGGCCAACGCGGGGCGGCAGCTTGCCGGCAAGATCGTATTCGCCGCGAGCATGCAGGAATGTGTGCGGCAGAGCGACGTGCTGGCGATCACGACGCCGTGGGCGGAGTTCGGCACGCTCACCGCGGAGGACCTGGCGAACGGTCCGGGACTGGTGATCGACTGCTGGCGCGTGCTGGGGGCGGAGGCGCGTGAAGCGGTGCCGGAGTATCTCACGCTGGGCAAGGGGCAGGCGGCGCGGGCGGTGGAACCGCGGGAAGTGGCGGTCTGACGGCGGGATGGAGGCGATGGAATCCTTCGGGCGAGTCCCGGTAGCGCGCGTACACGACTACTGGAATGCGCGGCCGTGCAACATCCGGCATTCGGCCCTGCCGGTGGGCACGCGCCAGTACTTCGACGAGGTCGAGGAGCGCAAGTACAGGGTGGAGTATCACATCCCGGGGTTCGCCGAATTTGCGCGCTGGAAGGGGAAGAAGGTGCTGGAAATCGGCTGCGGCATCGGCACCGACACGATCCGTTTCGCCCGCGCCGGGGCGCAGGTGACCGCGGTGGACCTGACGGAGAAGTCGCTCGAAGTGGCGCGGCAGCGGGCGGAGGTATTCGGTCTCGGGGACCGCGTGCGGTTCTATCAGGCCAATGCGGAGACGTTGAGCGAGTCGGTTCCGGTGGAGAAGTACGACCTGGTGTATTCGTTCGGGGTGATCCACCACACGCCGCACCCGGAAGCGGTGCTGGAGCAGCTCCGGCAGTACGTGACGCCGGAGAGCACGGTGAAGATCATGGTGTACAACCGGTGGTCGTGGAAGGTGCTGTGGATTCTGCTGGTGTACGGCAAGGGGCGGTTCTGGAAGCTGGAGGAGTTGATCGCGGAGTACAGCGAAGCGCAGACCGGCTGCCCGGTGACTTACAGCTACTCGCGGAGGGCGGGGCGGCGGCTACTGGGCGAGCACGGCTTCGCGGTAACAAAGACGGAAGTGGATCACATCTTCCCGTACTCGATCGCCGAGTATGTGCAATACCGCTACCGGCGGATGTGGTACTGGCGGATGATGCCGCGGTTTCTCTTCCGCGGGCTGGAACGCGCGTTCGGCTGGCACCTGTGCCTGACCGCGCGGCCTGAATGAACCCGGGGGGCGCAGAGCCGTACCTTTCGATCGTCGTCACGGCGCGCAACGACGATCACGGAGGCAACCTGCCGGGCCGGATGCAGGCCTTTGCGGGCGGATGGCTGGCGCAGGCGGCGCGCTACCGGATTCCCTCGGAGCTGATCTTCGTCGAATGGAACCCGCCGGAGGACCGTCCGCGGCTGCGCGAGGCGCTGCGGTGGCCGGCGGAGACGGGAGCGTGCGAGGTACGGTTCATCGAGGTGCCGGGGGAAGTCCACCGGCGGTTCGCGCACTCCGAAGCGCTGGCGCTGTACCAGATGATCGCCAAGAACGTGGGCATCCGGCGGGCGAAGGGCCGGTTTGTCCTGGCGACCAACATCGACATCCTTTTTTCGAATGAGCTGGCCGAGTTTATCGGGCGGCGCGGGCTGGAGACGGGCGCGATGTACCGGATCGACCGGCACGATGCGATGGGCGAGGTGCCGGTCGACCGCCCGATCGAGGAGCAGCTCGCGTGGTGCCGCAAGCACCTGCTGCGCGTCAACGCGCGGGAGGGCACGTTCCCGGTGACGCCGGAGGGGACGCGGACGCTGGCGC
>JBBIQR010000455.1:0-3550 GCA_037442245.1 Candidatus Solibacter sp.
CGTGAGCGTCCGGCAAGCGTGCGTGACTCGAAGTGACCAGGCATAGTAGTTTTGGGAATGCCCCGGAAGCAACCATCAATTGCCGAGGAGTTTCTCGATTTACAGCGCCGGCTGGCGGAATGGCGAAGTAGTCATCCGCGCCGTTCGCCGTTGCCGGAACCGTTCTGGACGGAGGCGGTCGGGTTGGCGCGGAAGCACGGCGTGTACCGCACTGCCCGCGCGCTGCCGGTCGACTACGTCAACCTGCGCAAACGCCTACCAAGTGCGGCGCCGGTAGTAACCGTCCCCAGTGTGCAGTTCGTGGAACTATCGCCCGCACCGGCCGGGACCGGCTATTGCGTGGAGGTGTTGCGGGTACAGGGCAACGGCGCCGTGGACTGGAGCCAACTGCTGCGCGCGTGGCGGCAAGGCGAGCGATGATCCAGATCACGCCGCAAATGCGCGTCCTGGTAGCGCTGGAGCCGGTGGATCTAAGAAAGGGCATCGACGGGCTCGCCGCGCTGTGCCGGGAGAAACTCCAAGCCGACCCATTCTCGGGATGGCTGTTCCTATTCCGCAGCCGCCGTGCGACGGCCATCCGGGCCTTGGTGTACGACGGCCAGGGGTTTTGGATGGCTCACAAGCGTCTCAGCAAAGGCCGGTTCCCGTGGTGGCCCACCGGAGATACGGCGGCCAAGACGCTCCAGGCGCATCAGGCGCAGTTGCTGCTGGCGGCGGGCAACCCGGAAACGGAAGCGGCGCCGGTGTGGCGCAAGGTGGGATAAGAAAATCGCGCTGGGGGCTTGCGTTCGGGCGCAAACTCTGTCACACTGCTGCTTCGTCATGGAACCAGCGTGGAGATACCGCGGCCGCACCATCACCGGCGGCGACGTCGGCTTCATTCGTGAGTTAATCGCCGCCCATCCCACGGCTGGCCGCTGCGAACTGTCGCGCCGGTTGTGCGCGGCGTGGGATTGGAAACAGCCCAACGGCGCGCCGCGCGATATGGTCTGCCGCGGCATGCTGCTGATGCTGGACCGCGGCGGCCAGATCGAGTTGCCGCCGATGCGGTCGCGCCCGCCGAACCCGCTGGCCGTCCGCCGCCGCCCGGAACCAGTAGTGCCCGATAACCGTCCGGTGCGGGGCGCGCTCGACGATCTTCTGCCGCTGGAGATCGAACAGGTGCGGCGCGGCGATGAGGAACCGCTGTTCAACAGCCTGATGGAGCAGTATCACTATTTGGGTTATGAGCAGCCGGTGGGCGAACATTTGAAGTATCTGGTCAAGGCGCGGAGCCAGGCGATCGCGTGTGTGGCCTGGTCCAGCGCGCCGCGGCATCTGGGCAGCCGCGACCGGTTCATCGGCTGGGACCCAGCGGCGCGGCGGCGCAACATTCACTTGATCGCTTACAACACGCGCTTTCTGATTCTGCCGTGGGTGAGGGTGCCGCATCTGGCTTCGCATATTCTGGGGCGGATGGCGCGCCAGGCGCCGCGCGATTGGGAGCGGATGTACGCCCATCCGATTTATCTGCTGGAGACCTTCATCGATCCGCAGCGGTTCGCCGGAACGTGCTATCGGGCGGCGAACTGGATCGTGGTGGGCAAAACCACCGGGCGGGGCAAGGATGCACCCAGCAAGCGGCCGAACCGGCCCATCAAGCAGGTGCTGGCGCTGCCGCTTCACCGGCGGTTCCGGCAGTTGCTGAGCCAATGAAGGAAGACGATGAAGCTGGACCCGGAGACCATCGACATCAGCATGGAGGAGTTGGAAGCTCTGGTGGATGGAGCGCGCGACCGGACGCTGAATGCGGGCGATCACCGCAAACTGCGCGGGGCGGTGGAAACGCTGGGAGAGATGGCGCGCCTGTTGGCAAACAAGGACGCGACGTTGCGGCAACTGCGCCAGATGTTGTTGAAACCGGCTACGACCGAGAAGACGCGCGTGGTGCTGGAGCGTGCGGGGGTGAAGCCGGAGCCGGGGGAGCCGGCCGTGCAAAAGAAGAAACGCAAAGGCCACGGGCGCAATCCGGCGCGCGCGTTCGAAGGAGCGGAGAAAGTGAACGTGGCCCACCCCATGTTGAAGCCGGCAGACCCGTGTCCGGAATGCGGGAAGGGGAAAGTGTATCCGCTGAAGGATCCGGCCGTACGAGTGCGGATTGTAGGGCAAGCGCCGGTGCAGGCGACGGTGTATCAGTTGGAGCGGCTGCGCTGCAACTTGTGCCAGCAGGTGTACGAAGCGCCGCCACCGGCCCAGATGGGTGAGGATAAGCGCGAGGAGACGGCGACCAGCATGGTGGCGCTGTTGAAGTATGGTTCGGGCGTTCCGTACTACCGGCTGGAAGGCCTGCAAGCCAACCTCGGCATTCCGCTGCCGCGCTCGACGCAATGGGATATGGTGGCCAAAGCAGCCAAACCGCTCCAGTCGGTGTATGAGGAACTGATCCGGCAGGCGGCACAGGGTGAGGTGCTGTACAACGACGACACGGCGGTGCGGATTCTGGCGCTGCAGCGGGAGACGGCGCCGGAGCGTACGGGGGTGTTCACCACGGGCATCGTGGCGGTGGCCCAAGGACGGCGCATGGCGCTGTTTTTCAGCGGCGACAAGCATGCGGGCGAGAATCTGGCCGATGTGCTGAGAAGGCGCGCGGCGGGCCTGCCGCCGCCGATCCAAATGTGCGACGCCCTATCGCGGAACGCGCCGAAGCTTGCGCCGGCAATAGAGCCGCTGATGGGAAACTGCCTGGCCCATCTCAGAAGGAACTTTGTGGAAGTGGCGCCCAACTTCACTGCGGAATGCCAGTATGTGCTGGAAACGCTGGGCCAGGTGTACGGCAACGACGAGACGGCGCGCGAGCAAGCGATGACTCCGGACGAGCGGCTCAGGCATCATCAGGCGCGCAGCGGTCCGCTCATGGAGCAACTGCGTCAATGGGGCGAGCAGCAGTTAGACGAACACAAGGTAGAGCCCAACTCGGGGCTGGGCAAAGCGATCCGTTACTTGCTGAAGCACTGGGAGAAGCTGACTTTGTTTTTGCGCCAACCCGGAGCTCCGTTGGACTCTAACATCGTTGAGCGGGCGCTGAAGAAAGCGATTCTGAATCGCAAAAATGGGCTATTCTATAAAACCCGCAACGGAGCGCGGGTGGGCGACCTGTATATGAGCTTGATCCATACCTGTGAGTTGTGCGGCGGCAATCCGTTCGACTACCTCACCGAATTGCAGAAGCATGCTGCGGAGATCGAACCAAACCCGGCGGCGTGGATGCCATGGAATTATCGTGCGACGCTGGAGCAAGCCGCGCTGGCCAAGGTGGCCTGACGACAGCCGCACGACGAAAGGGGTAGAGGATGCCCAGAAAGACAAACTCCAGCAAGCCTGCGGTATGACGGGCGAGTTGAAAGGCAAACAGATCCACGTCGGACGAGTGGCCTTATACGAATGCCAGACCTGCGGCCATCTCATGCCGGCTCCCGCCGGACAAGCCAAAGTAGATCGCAACGTCAACATGGGAATCCGGCTTTTTCTGGGCCAACTGCACTGAAATCCTTCCGGAATTTACATGTTCTGG
>JBBIQR010000456.1:0-3532 GCA_037442245.1 Candidatus Solibacter sp.
CGCGACCGCGATCGCGCCGATCGAGAAGGCGGTCTCGTGGTCGAAGACTGGAGCCCAGGTGACCGCGCCGTCCGTCGTCTTCCACACGCCGCCGCCCGCGGCGCCGAAGTAATAGGTGGCCGCATCGCCCGGCACACCCGCGACCGCCAGGCTCCGTCCGCCGCGAAACGGTCCGATCAGGCGGTAGCGTAAACCGCGGAAGGCGGCTTCGCCGGCCGGGACGCGGTCCCCTTCAGATTGCGCCGGCGAAAGCATCGCGGCGCCGGCAATCGCGAAAACCGAAAGGACAAAGGACGTACTTCGCATGTTCCACTCCGCACGCGGGAAATTCATCCTATCTTAACCGGGATTCGCGCGAAGTTGACCCTGGGCGTCAGCGCTCCGCGACATGAAAGTGAGAGATTCACAAAATGCCCCGCAATCGAGCAAATCCTAGCGTAGGAGTACTTCAATCAGAGCCGCGACCGTAAGGGAGCGCTAGAGTTGGGTGACGTTCCGTTCACCTGAGGAACAACGGATAGACCAGCCTCCTGATCCCTTGGACCAGATGCGTCGCGACGCGCTGTGAGAAGCCATTCGGGAGGTATGCCGGCAGCGCGGCTGGAATCGGCCGGCGGCCCACGTGCGAAGCAATACCGTACACACGGCCGTGGAAGCGGAGGCTGAGCCGGAGCGCGTCATGAACCATTTCAAGGCTTATGCGAGCCGCTGACTCCATCGGATGAGTTTGGATGCGCCGAACCGGAAGCGATGGGCACGTCATGGGAGCACAATTCGTCGTGGCCGGGCAGGGCGTTGCCATGAGTGCTTTCGAATCCGACGAATCTTGATTCCGGCTGGGCGGGAGCGCTCCCTTACGGTCGCGGCTCTGATCGGGTTACGGGCCGCCCCACTTCTGTGTCGCGCACCTGGGCGTCAGCGCTCCGCGATCCGGATATTGCGGAACATGATGAGGCAGAACTGATCGTGCAGTTGCAGTCCGATGGGACCGGTCCTCGAGCGGCGCGGATCGCCGGGCGACTCGGCAACCACCCGGCCGTTCAGCCGCACCGTAATCCCCTCGTTGCGCGAGGAGATGTCCATCGAGTTCCAGTCGTCATTGTGCTGCGCATCCTTCGGCGCGTCGACGAATCCGTAGATGCTGCCGGATGGGTGCGGGTCCGGGTACCGGTTGTTGATCTGGATCTCGTAGCCGATCTTCGACGGCGTCTTCGTGAAGTCCGGAGGCGTGATGATGGCCCACTTCGCGCGCGACGTGTCGCGAATGGAAACGCCGCTGTTTCCCGTTGTCTTCGTCCAATACTCCAGGTGCAGATCGAATTCGGCGAAATCGTTGCGCGTGGTGTAGAGCCAGGATTGCGTATCGACCCATCCCCGGAACTGCTGCGGAGTCGTGAGCGGTCCGCCCGGCACGAACTGCTTGCGCAAGTCCGCAATGCGCTGGCCGAGCAGGGTGCCGTCCGCCATGACCGTCCACTGGCCGTCGCCGAGGACCTCCCAACCGTCGAGGTTCTTGCCGTTGAACAGCGGCGCGGGATCGGCCGCGCAAAGCGCCAGTGCACCCGCGGCGGCCAGCAATAGGAGTTTCACATGCCGATTATCCCACCTCCGCCCGCGGCCTCGCCCAGCCTACAGCCCGGCGTGCAGTGCGGAAACGCGGGCGACGCCGGACCAGTCGATCTCGCCCATGCCGAGCGCGATCGCTTCCAGCAGGCGGTCGTGCACCAGGCTGGCGATGGGCATCGGCGAGTTGCACTCGCGCGCCGTTTCGATGGCCAGCCGGCAATCCTTGAAGCCCAGCCGCAGTGCGAACCCGGCGGGCTCGAACCGTTCGTCCGCCACAATCGCGCCGTAGTTGGCGTAGACCGGCGATGCGAACAGCGCGTTCATCACGCCCAGAAACAGGTGGGGATCGACCCCGGCTTTACGCAGCGTCGCGTTGGCTTCGCCGAAGGTTTCCAGCATGCTCGCGATCATGAAGTTGCCGCATACCTTGACTGCGTTGGCCTGCCAGGGTTCGGCTCCGGCAATAAAGGTCTGCCGCCCGATGGCGTCGAAGACCGGTCGCGCGCGCTCCACCGCCGCGCCGTCGCCCGCCGCCACCACCAGCAGTTTCCCGGCTGCCGCCGCATCCGGCCGTCCGAACACCGGCGCGCTGACGTAGTCGTGCCCGAGCGCGGTGTGTTCCGCCGCGAGCCGCCGCCCCAGCGCCGTGCTGATCGTGCTGCACCCGATGTGAGCACCGCCCCGCGGCAGGGTACGGGCGATGCCGGAATCGCCGAACACAACCTCCGCGAGCGCGGGATCGTCGGCGAGCATGGTGATCGCCGCATCGCACGCGGCAGCAGCTTCGGCGGGCGAAGCGGCGATCCGCACCCCTTCGCCGAGCGCCTCCGCTTTGGCCCGCGAACGGTTGTAGACCGTAAGCCCGTGGCCCGCCGCCAGCAGATTCCGCGCCATCGGCGCGCCCATATTTCCCAGTCCGATGAATGCCAGGTTCATGGTTCCAGGATAACGGGCGGCCAGCCCCGGCCCTTACGCCGCCTTCGGCATTGGCACCGTCTTCGGCTGCAATCCGGCTTTCGCCAGCACGTAGTACAGCACGAAGCCGACCACGAAGCTGTAGAGCGCGGCCGGTTCCAGGTACGGCTTGATGTCCGGCGAAAGCGGCAGCACGGGCAGAATTCCCACCACGAATCCCACCGCCCACGCCACGTATCCAGCCAGGTTCACGCCTTCCCGCGGACCGGCCCACTTACGCCCCGAAAGCAGGAAGTCCGCCGCCATCGCGCCGCAAATCGGGCCGAACGACGCGCCCACGAGGCCGAACACGCTCGCCAGGTTCCCCGCGACTCCGGTCACCGCCAGGATGATCCCGATCGCCGCGCCCGCCATTGTCGAAGCCACCCGCGGCACTCCCGGAATCATCGTCGAGAAGCTGTTGCCCGCGATGAACGCGCAGAAACACGTCGGCGGGATCGAGGCCAGCGCGAAGAGGATGAACATGATGCCCGCGATCGGTCCGCCGGCCACCCCGATGACGTCGCGATAGGCCCACCCGAGGCTCGGGTTCATGCCGTGCGCGCCCGCCACCGAAATCAGCGGCAGTCCGGCGGCGATGACACCGGCCAGCGCGATCCCCACCAGGCCGCCTTTCTTTACATCGTCCTCATTGCGCGAGTTCATGCCGAAGTCCGCGCCGGCCGCGCCCGCCGTGGCGAAGAAGCCGATCACCACCGCCAGGATTTTAGTGAGCGCCATGTAGGAGTTCTCGTGCTCCGGCGCCGGGTGGTAGTTGCCCACGCCGCCCACCGTCTGCACCAGCACCCACGCCAGCATCAGGACCGGCACAAAATTGAGGTACGTCGCAACCCTGGCCACATACTGGATGCCTTTTGCGCCGACCCACGAAAGCACCACGCCCCACACGATCCCGACCGCGATGAATGGAACCGATCCCGGCACCGGCGCCGCGCCCACGCCGCGCAGCAGGCAATCGGTTGCAAAAAAGGTGGCCACGCCGAACCACCCG
>JBBIQR010000457.1:0-3529 GCA_037442245.1 Candidatus Solibacter sp.
CTACTTCGCCTCGCAGCAGCGTACCGCATCCCGGCTGGCGGGTCTGTCCAACCTGTCCTTCGCTCCGCTCCACGTGCTTGGCGAGCATCACTTTAAGGTAGGGTCCTACGCCGCCGGGAGTCATGAGGACGGCCAGGTGCAGGAGCATCCCGTCCAATTGCTGGATAACGCCGGGCGGCTGCTGGAACGAATCACGTTCAACCGCAACCGCGACTTCGATATTTCCGACGTCGAACTGAACTTCTACGCGCAGGACCACTGGATCGCCACTCCCCGGCTGAGCTTCGACATCGGCGCGCGGATCGAATCCCAGCAGATATCCGGCGCCGAGCGGCTGGCGCCCCGCGTCGGCTTCGCCTGGAACCCGATCCCCGGAGCCGGCACCACGCTGCGCGGAGGCGCCGGCCTGTTTTACGACCGGGTGCCGCTGAACGTCTACGTCTTCAACCGCTACCCGGACCAGATCGCCACCTACTACGCGCCGGACGGAAGCGTTTCCGCCGGACCCTACCTGTTTCTGAACACGCTTGGGCAGGTTCGCGTGCGGCATCCGTTCCTGTTCCAGGAGCCGAAGGACGGCAACTTTTCGCCGCGGAGCCTGACCGCCAGCCTGCAGCTCGAACAGCCGATCGGACAGCGCCTGCGCCTGCGCGCCGGCTACATGCAGAGCATTTCCGACGGGCTGGTGGTGCTGGACCCGACCGCGCCCGATCCGGTCACGGGTCTGGGGTCCTACCTGCTGTCCGGGACCGGGGCGGCCCGCTACCGGCAGTTCGAAACCACCCTGCGGGTGCGCGCCGGCGAGGAGCGCGAACTCATGTTCTCCTACGTCCGTAGTCGGGGACGGGGGGATCTGAACGAGTTTGGGAATTTCCTGGGCACCTTCCCGATTCCCATCGTGCGCCCGAACGAGTACGGAATCCTGCCGGCGGACCTGCCCAACCGCTTTTTGGCGTGGGGCATCGTGAAACTGCCGGACCGGTTCCGGATTTCGCCGGTTGTGGAATATCGCAACGGTTTTCCGTACCTGGCGAAGGACGCCCTGCAAAACTGGGTGGGGGTGCCCAATGGGCAGCGCTACCCCAGCTTTTTCAGCGTGGACGCGCGTATCTCCAAGGATATTCAGGTGACTCCCAAGTACGCGGTGCGTCTGTCGCTGGCCAGTTTCAACCTGACCAACCACTTCAACCCCGAGGCCGTCCACGCCAACGTCGATGACCCGGCGTACGGCTACTTCTTCGGACACCGCGGACGTCGTTTCACCATGGATTTCGACGTGTTGTTCTAGGCGGGACCCGCCTGGCAACACCCGAAAAACCAAAAAGTTCCACGGAAAAATGTACTTTAGGGCTAGGCAGGGATAACCTTTCCGGGCCAGGCGGCGTCTTTTTGTTGGAAATACAGACCCCGATATCCGTATCGGAGCGACATTAGAAAGATCCGAAGAAGGCCTCATGCATCCCAACGCGACTGATGCGCCGGCAGCCGGGGCGCCGCAACCACAGCCCGCCGTCCCGCAGCCGGGACCGGAAATCGTACCCCATCATGAGCCGCCGAAGCGCCGCCGCCGCTGGTGGGCCGCGCTGGCCGCGGTGGTTTTGGCCGGCGCCGGGTTGGCCTACTACCTGAGCCAGCGCGACGAGGCCGCGAAACTGGCGGCCAAAGGCGGTGGCGGCATTATTACGGTTTCGACCGCGGTGGTCGGGGTGGGCGACGTACGCTCCAGCGTGCGGGTGACCGGAACGATTGCGGCGCAGAACTTCGCCTCGCTGCTGGCGCCGCGAATCATGGGCAGCCGCAGCGGGTTGAATCGCGGCGGCGACCACGGCGGCGGGGGCGGCGGTGGCGGCGGGGGCGGCGGCCCGATGGGCGGGGGCGACGCCACCGCCATGATGATGATGATGGGCGGTCCGACCGATTTCACGCTGGTGCTGCTCAAACTGTCCGCGCCGGGCATCCGCGTGAAGGATGGCGACGTGGTGGCCGAGTTCGATCCCACCAACCAGTTGCAGCGGTTGGACGACTACAAGGATTCGGCCGTGCAGCAGGAGAACACGGTCAAGAAGATGCTGGCCAACCTGGCGGCGGTCAAGGAGGCGCACGACCAGACGGTGCGCACCGCCAAGAGCGATTGGGACAAGGCGCTGCTCGATCTGAAAACCAAGGAAGTGCGCAGCGAAATCGACGCCGAGAAGTTCCGGCTCACCGCCGAGGAGAACGAGGCCCGCTACCAGCAACTGGTCGCCGAATCCGCCCTGGTGGATGAATCGCAGCGCGCCTCGATCCGCTCGAGCGAACTCAACCGCGACCAATCCAAGCTGGAGATGGCGCGGGCCGAGGCCAACGTCAAGAAAATGACCATCAAGGCGCCGATGGACGGCATCGTGGTGCTCAACACGACCACCCGCAACGGCGAGTTCGGCCAGATCCGGGAAGGGGACGTGGTGGCGGCAGGGCAGCCCTTCATGACCATTGTGGACCCGAGTTCGATGGTGCTGAACGCCGCGGTCAACCAGGTGGACGCCGAGAAACTGCGGCTGGGGATGAAGGCGAATGTCCACATCGACGCTTACCCGGACGTGAACCTGCCGGGCACGGTGATCGGGATCGGCGCACTCTCCAAGGCGAGCACCTTCCGCGCGCGCTACGTGGGAGAGATCCCGATCCGGCTGAAGATCGACCGCACCGATGCGCGCGTGATCCCGGACCTCACCGGCAGCGCCGAGATCGAGTTGAGCTGGGAGAGGAACACCATGATGATTCCGCGCGCCGCGGTGTTCGCCGAGAACGACGAATCCTACGTCTTCGTGCAGGGTACCGAGGGCTGGGTCCGGCGCAAGGTGGAGACGGGGCTTCCCAATCACACCACGGTCGCCATCCGGAGCGGACTTCAGAAAGGGGATGTGATCGCGCTGCAGCGGCCCATGTAGCGGCGCCATCTCAGGCAATCGAATCATGGCTAGCAAGGACAAACGGCCCAGCCAGCGGCTCGGCAAATCCAATCCCCGGCGCATGAAGGTCCTCACTTGG
The DNA here is from genome assembly GCA_037442245.1 of Candidatus Solibacter sp. Classification (GTDB taxonomy): domain Bacteria; phylum Acidobacteriota; class Terriglobia; order Bryobacterales; family Bryobacteraceae; genus Solibacter. The sequence continues at coordinate 3,031 of JBBIQR010000457.1, forward strand.
ACAGTGGGGCTGCTGGTGTGCGGCGGCGGCGTCTTCGCCGCGTACCGGGTGGCCGGCACGACCGAGGTGGAAGTTCCGGTGGCGCGCGTGCGCAAGGGCGATTTCATCGTGTCGGTGCGGACCCGCGGCGACATCAAGAGCGCGCATTCGGAGGTGCTGAAGGCGCCGCGTGTTCCCGGTCTGCGCATCGTGCATCTTGCCGACCCGGGGCGTCCCGTGAAAAAGGGCGACGTGGTGGTGGAGTTCGATGGGTCGCAGCAGGAGCAGTTCGTGCTGACCCGCACCACCAACGTGCGCGCGGTGGAGGGACAGATTACCCAGACCAAGGCCTCCCAGCGCATGGACGACGAAGACGACGCCATGAGCAAGATGTCCAGCGAGTACGACCTGGAGCGGTCCAAGTTGGACGCGAGCAAGGCCGAGGTGTTGAGCGCCATCGAAGGCGAGAAGAACCGCATCATGGTCGGGGTCTCGGACGGGGCGCTGCAAACCGTGAAGG
>JBBIQR010000458.1:0-3520 GCA_037442245.1 Candidatus Solibacter sp.
CCCACATTTCCACTGTGCCATCTGTAAAGCTCACGTTCCCGGGTTGCGGGTAGGTTAGCGTTCCACCCGTCGCCACGGTCATGGCCACACCGAACCTACCTGGCACAAACGAGGTCCCTTTCGATTCGGTCGGAGCAATTCCGGATGTGCTGTTAAGAGAGTCTTCGAAGTGGAAAAGCGCTAGTTGGTTCGTCGGCCCAGAAGCGACAGTCTGGCTGCCAAGAGTGAATTGGTACGAATATCCTCCGCTGGAACTGCCGATGGCAAAGCTATAATCCGGCGTGAGCTGCAATTGCACGTTCCCGCACGTGGACTGCGCGGCCGCACAGGGAATGAACAGAGCCCAGAGCGGAAAGAACCCTATGATTCGCATCCGGCTCGCGGCACCTCCAGGGTTGGAGGATATCACGCAACGCAGGTTCGAGCATCAGCAGGCAGGCCAGCATGCCCACGGTGAAGATGCCCATGTGCCAACACTTACTCACTCTCGAAAGCGAAGGCTCATCCCCAAGACAGAAGGACCTTGGATCTAGGCCCCCTTTTAGCATCGCAGGCGCGCAATCCCTCCAGATCCGTGCCGACGGTCCGGCCGATCGCCGAGCAAATCACAAACGGACAATTTGAATCCTACGCCGGGAGAACAGCTCAGCCTTCGACGGGGCGGCGGAGGGTGAAGCGGAGGAGGGTTTCGGCGGGGATCGCGACCTGGAGTTTGCCGGTGGCGGCGGCTCCGGCGGTACCGGCGGCGGCGCCGGCACCGGCGCCGATGAGGGCGCCTTTGGGTCCGCCGGCGATAGCGCCGAGGAGGGTGCCGAGTCCGGCGCCTCCGCCGATCAGGATGCCGTTGCGCTTCTTATGGGAGTTGCTGGCGCGTTCGACGTTGGTGGTGTCGATCTGGTAGCGGCGGCCCTGCAATTCGAAGGAATCGAGGGCCACGCCGATGTAGGCGCGTCCGCGGAGGCGACCGGAGGAATCGGCGACGGTGACGTGACCGGCGAAGCGGGTGCCGGCGGGCAGGACGGTCTGACCCTGAATGACGATGGGGTCGTAGAGGGTGGCGGAGACGGGGTCGCCGGCGCGGTTGCGGCGCGTGTCCACGGTTTCATCGAGGCGGACGCGGAGGGCGGTGCCGCTGGGGATGACGAGGGCGGATTGCATGGGCTGGGGGGCGGCATCGGGGGCGGGGGCGCCGGGATCGGAATTGGGCGCGGAGGCGACGGGCTCGGGGTTTTGCGCGGAAGCCGCGGTTCCGGCGACGGATGGACTGGTGGCGGTGCGGGAACAGGCGGCGAGCAGGACGAGCGGCGCGAGACAGAACCATTTCTTCATGTAGAATCGACCCTCCGGGGGTGATGTAGTGCACGGGTCGTGCCATTTTGTAAGTGGCTGGAAACCGGTGCGGTACCGGCTCGTACCATGTAAAAAGTACGCCATGGACGGCGGAAGCGGGGCGGGGTGTAAGATAAAAGCATGGAGACGACGCCCTCCATTTCGCGACCCGGTCTCTTCGGATCCGACTAACTCCCGGCCGCGTTTCCGCGGGGCGCGCCGCGAGGCGTGCCGGTCCATAAAACTGACAACTGAATATCGAGGAGTGCAGCCATGGGTACGACTCTGGAACAGGTCCGCAGGGACCTTCCGGCATTGCACGGTCCGCTGCCGGGCGCTCGCGCGCGGGCAATTATCGAGCGCGACGGGCGGAGTGTGTCGCCGTCTTACACGCGGAGTTATCCGCTGGTGGCGGCAAAGGGGGAAGGAGCGGTAGTCGAGGATGTGGACGGCAACCGCTTTCTGGATTTCAACGCGGGGATCGCGGTGGTGGCGACGGGACACTGCCATCCGGAAGTGGTGCGCGCGATTCAGGAGCAGGCGGCGCGTCTGATCCACATGTCGGGGACGGATTTCTATTACGAGGGGCTGGTGGCGCTGGCGGAGAAGCTGGGGGAGATCGCGCCGGGCGGCGTGGCGCGGCGGGTATCGTTCGGCAACTCGGGCGCGGAGGCGGTGGAGGGCGCGATCAAGCTGGCGCGGTGGACCACCGGGCGGGAGAAGATCCTGGCGTTCCTGGGGAGCTTTCACGGGCGGACGATGGGGGCGCTGTCGCTGACGGCGCGCAAGGCGGTGCAGCGGGCGGGATTCGGTCCGCTGGTGCCCGGGGTGGTGCACGCGGCGTATCCGTATTGCTACCGGTGTCCGTACGGGCAGCGGGTGGAGACGTGCGCGACGGAGTGCGTGCGGCACATCGAGGAGACGCTGCTGAAAACGATCGCGCCGGCGGAGGAGACGGCGGCGGTGGTGGTGGAGCCGGTGCAGGGCGAGGGCGGATACATCGTGCCGCCGCAGAAATTTTTCGATGAACTGACGCGGGTGTGCCGGGAGCACGGCATCCTGCTGGTGCTGGACGAGGTACAGAGCGGGATGGGGCGGACGGGGAAGATGTGGGCGGCGGAGCATTTCGGACTGACGCCGGACATTTTCACGGTGGCGAAGGGGATCGCGAGCGGGCTGCCGCTGGGGGCGACGGTGGCGCGGGCGGAACTGATGACGTGGCCGGCGGGGGCGCACGCCTCGACGTTCGGGGGGAACCCGGTGGCGTGCGAGGCGGCGCTGACGACGATCCGGCTGCTGGAAGAGGGGCTGGTGGAGCGGGCGGCGCGGATGGGCGAATACCTGCGGGCGCGGATGGACCATTGGCCGGCGCGCTTCCCGATTGTGGGGGACGTGCGGGGGCTGGGGCTGATGATCGGGGTGGAACTGGTGAAGGACCGCGAGAGCCGGGAGAAGGCTCCCGAGTTGCGGGACCGGGTGGTGCAGATGGCGTTCGAGCGCGGGCTGCTGATTACGCGCGACCAGTGCGATTTCGCGCTTGATACTCTGGAGACGTGCCTGACGCTAGCGGGGCGCCCCGCCTGAGAATCCTCGACGTCGGCTGCGGGGTACACAAGCAGCCGGGCAGTATCGGGCTGGACCGGAATCCGGCGAGCCGCGCGGACGTGCTGGCGGACCTGGACCGGTTCCCGTATCCGTTCGCGGATAGCAGCTTCGACCGGGTGACGGCGATTCACGTGATCGAGCACGTGGACGATGTGATGCGGACGATGGAGGAGTTCCACCGGCTGGTGAAGGCGGGCGGGAGCGTGCGGATCGAGACGCCGCACTACACGGATTTCAGCTCGTTCTGCGATCCGACGCACCGGCACCATCTGAACAGCTTCAGCTTCCGGTATTTCGGGGAGGATCACGGGGGATTCGGATACTATTCGCGGGCGCGCTTCCGGGAGGTGTCGGTGCGGGTGAAGCTGCTGGCGTTCTGGCGGTGGCTGGGGTTCGAGCTTCTGGTGAATGCTTTTCCTCGATACCGGCGGTTCTGGGAGCACTACTTGTGTTACGTGGTGCGGGGCAAGGCGATGGCGTTCGAGTTCGAGGTGGTGAAGTGATCGGGTGGTTGTGGCGGGCGGCGGACGCTCTGCGGCGGAGGCGGTACGCGGGGGACGCGGGGCGCATCGGGGAGGACCTGGCG
>JBBIQR010000459.1:0-3482 GCA_037442245.1 Candidatus Solibacter sp.
CAGAACGACATCGCCGCCCAGCTCGGACTCGACCGCCCCGAGCGCCTCATCCAGGGATTCCGCCGCGAGAACCTCGGCATCGAAGCCGTCGAGATCGCCCCCTCCGCCCGCGCCGCGCTCGCCTGCGATCTGCTCCAGGACGAAGACCGCCGCCCTGCCATCGTCTACGCCCCCACCCGCGCGCAAACCGAATCGCTCGCCGCCGATCTCGCCGCCTCCTTCCCCGCCGCCGCCTACCACGCCGGACTCGACGCCGACCGCCGCAAACGCGTCCAGCAGGAGTTCCTCGACGGCCGCCTCCAGGTCATGGTCGCCACCATCGCCTTCGGCATGGGCATCGATAAGCCCGACGTCCGCACCGTCATCCACACCGCGCTCCCCGGCAGCCTCGAAGCCTACTACCAGGAAATCGGCCGCGCCGGACGCGACGCTCTTCCCAGCCGCACCATTCTCATGCACTCCTACGCCGACCGCCGTACCCACGACTTCTTCTTCGAGCGCGGCTACCCCGACCCCTCCGTGCTCGCCCGCATCTTCGACCGCCTCGGCCCCGAACCCATCGAAAAGGAAGCCCTCAAGCGGCTCGCCCGCTTATCCGCCGACGAGTTCGATAACGCCCTCGAAAAACTATGGATTCACGGCGGCGCGCTCATCGATTTCGCCGAGAATGTCGCCCGCGGCCGCGACGGCTGGCAGGAATCCTACTCCGCCCAGGCCGAACACAAGCAGCAGCAGCTCGATCTCATGCTGCGTTACGCCGAGGGCGCCGAGTGCCGCATGGCCGCCCTCGTCCGCCACTTCGGCGACCTCGCCGACAGCCGCAAGACTTGTGGCATTTGCGATTTCTGCGATCCCGCCGCCTGCATCGCGCAGCGCTTCCGTTCCCTCACCCCCGCCGAGGAGCGCGCCGCCGCCGAAACCATCGATGCCCTGCGCGCCGGCGCCCGCTCCACCGGCAAACTCCACGCCGAGGTCTGCGCGAGCGGCGACCTCACCCGCGACGACTTCGAGGAGGTCCTCGGCGCCATGGCCCGCGCCGGACTCGTCCGCATCGTCGAAACCGAATTCGAAAAGGATGGCCGCACCATCCCCTTCCGCAAGGCCCATCTCACTTCCGCCGGCGAAGCCATCGAAGCCGGCGAAAAGCTATCCCTCGAAATCAAGGCCCTCCCGCCCGCCAAAACCAAACCGCGCAAGAGTAAGACGAAGGGGAAAGGCAAAAAGAAGGCCGCGCGAGAGAAGACGCCGGCGCCTCACGGTCTCGAAGAGTCCCTGCGCCAGTGGCGCCTCGCCGAAGCCAAACGCCGCGGCGTCCCCGCCTTCCGCATCCTCACCGACAACGCCCTCCGCGCCATCGCCGAACAGCGCCCCGCCACCGCCGCCGAACTCCTCGCCATCTCCGGCATCGGCCTCAGCACCGTCGAAAAATACGGAGCCCACCTCTACCGCCTCATCCAATCAGTAGGGTAGGCCTCCCGGCCTACCCATCTTCCTGTGCGGGTCTTCCCTCACCCCCGCCCCAACTCCCCCGCATGCGCCTGAATCTTCCGGATGCCCTCCGCAATCTGCTCCATGTCCTCCCGCTCTCCCAGCAGCATGTTCTGCGTGAACCACACCGCCTCCGAGCACAACCGGTCGTTCGCCGGACACCGGTTGCGCTCCTCCCACTCCTTCAGCCGCCGCTCCCCGAAAATCCTCCGGCATCCGCGCCCCCGCAGCGCCTCCCCGATGAAACCCTGCGTATTCAGCGGACGGTATCCCGCCGATGCCGGAATGCCTTCCGCCGCCAGCGCCTTCAGAAACCTCTCGCGCGGCAGCCCGCCGAACGCCTCCGCGTCGTACCGCAGCATATATAAGTGATACGCGTTGCGCGTGCATCCCGCATACTCTTTCTCCGGCGCGATACCCGCAATCCCACGCAGCAGCGAGGTCAGATACTTCGCGTTCTCCGTACGCCGCGCCGCCTGCTGCTCGATCCGTTCCATCTGCGCCAGCAGAATTCCCGCCTGAAATTCGGTAAGCCGCAGGTTCGCCCCCGACCCCGCGTAGCTGAAGTTCGACCCGATGAACCGCAGCCCGCTGCCGTTGTTGTGGAACGCGTACGCCCGCTCGCGCCGCTCCGCGTCCGGAAACAGGATCGCGCCGCCCTCCCCCGAATTCAGGTTCTTCGACGCCTGAAAGCTGAAGCACCCCGCGTCGCCCCACGTCCCCGCCTTGCGCCCCTTCCACTCCGCCAGGTGCGCCTGGCACGCGTCCTCGATCAGCGGGATCCCGTGCTTCCCCGCCACCGCCAGCAGCGTGTCCAGGTCGCACACGTTGCCCCCCAGGTGCACCGGCAGAATCGCGCGCGTGTCCGCCGTGATCGCCGCCTCCACCTTCCGCGCGTCGATCTGAAACGTCTCCGGATCCGTGTCCACGAACACCGGCAGCGCGTGCTGCCGCAGCACCACGTTCAGCGTCGCTACGAACGTGTACGGCGGCAGGATCACCTCGTCGCCCGGCTCCACCCCGAGCACGTTCAGCGCGACGAACAGCGCCGCCGTCCCGTTGCATACCGCCAGGCACTCCTTCGCCCCCGTCACCCGCGCGTACTCCTGCTCGAACCGCTTTACGTTCTGCCCGCTGCCGCGATACCACTTCCCGCTGTGCAGCACGTCCATCAGGTTGCGCTCGTCGCTCGCTCCCGTCACCGGCCACGCCGGAAACGGCTTGTTCCGCACCTTCGCGCCGCCCAGCAGCGCCGGCTTGTCGCTTCCCGCCCGCGCCTGCATCGCCAGCCCGCTGCCGGACGCTCCCGCCAGAAACACCCTGCGGCTTACCCTGCTCTTCATATCTCGCTCCTCAAGCGCCGCGCTCGTTCGCTCCCGCCAGTTCGGCGAGCTTCTTTACCGTATTCCAGTTCCGGCTCGTGCGCGCGTTGCCACCCAGCGCCTTTTCCAGCATCGCGGCCGTCAACCCCGGCTCCGCCATCCCGTTCGGATAGTACACGTACAGTTCGCGCATCCCCACGCGGACCTCCTCCGGCACTCCCGCGATCGCCCCCAGCCGCGCCCGCGCCGCGTCGTCCACCGCCGCCGCCAGAAACACCACCGCCAGCTTCGACGGCTCCAGCCCGCTCCGCCCCGCGAACGGATTCGCCTCCACCACCGCCCGCATCTCCTCCGCCGTGCGCAGCATCACCGGCACGCGGAATCCGAACTCCCGCTCGATCGCGTCCTCGATCCGTTTCCCGATCCCCGCCCTCTCCCGCGCCGCCGCGCGGAACAGCACGTTGCCGCTCGCCAGCACCGTGCGCACGTCCCGCAGCCCCAGCGATTCGTACACCGCGCGCAGCGCTTCCATCCGCACCCGGTGATGCGGCCCCATGTTCACCCCGCGCAGCAGCGAAATCGTCACCATGGCTAAAGCATAGCCAAACTTCACCCCATAATGGAGTGAACCCCAAAACTGAGACACGGCAAAAAGACACAGTTTGCAACGAA
>JBBIQR010000460.1:0-3477 GCA_037442245.1 Candidatus Solibacter sp.
GGGCCGACCCCGCCGCAAATCGATGTCATCATCGCCGGAAAAGTCAGCCTCCACCGCGGAAATCAAGGCCCCGTTGTTTCAGCCGAGAGTGACGTGGCAAAACCGCTGGCGGCAGCTAAGCCACAGCGCCCTTTTCCCGAAACACCAGCGCGCCCGTCGGGCAATGCTTGACGCATTCCTCAGCGACCTTTTGCAGACCCTCCTCGATGGTCCGGTTGAAAGGCGCGGCCACGCGCACATCGAAGCCCCGGCCGATGAACGTCAGGCCCAGCGGTTCGCCGGCCAGCTCGCACAGCTTCACGCAGATGCCGCACAGGATGCACTTGCCCGGCTCGAAGATCACGCCGCCGGGTTGGAGGTGCTGCTCGAACGGCCGGCGCTCGGCGCGGAACCGGCTGGCGTCGGCGCCATAGACCTGGGCGTAGTGTTGGAGCACGCAGTTGCCGGAACTGCGGCAGTCGCAGTGCAGGCAGCGGGAGCCTTCTGCCGAGGCTTCTTTCGGCGTGTGACCACGGCAAGCATCGCACGGCGTGACCTTGGCGCCGGGATTTGCCTGCTGCAGGAAGAGCTTCAGTTCACCCGGCTCCAGGCGACCCATGATGCTGGAGAAGGGCTTTTCCGGGCGGCGCGGGGCCTTGCCGCGAAGGTGCAGGTGAACGCATTCGGCGGCGGCCTTGCCTTCGGCCATCGCCTTGACGAGTTGCTTCTGCGCGCGCACCGCGCTGCCGGCGGCGAACACGCCGGGCACGGTCGTGGCGCAGGTGTTCGGATCCGCCTTGATGCCGGTGGCAGCGAGCGCGACCCCGAGTTTGGCGCTGTCGCCCGGGGCGATTTCGCCAACGGCCAGCAGCACCGCGTCGAAGCCGCGCAACAACCCCTCCAGGGAAAGATCGCGGCCGAGTTCGACGCCAAGTCTGAACTCGATGCCCAGCCGCGTGAGTTGCCCAATCTCGCCGTCGAGCGCGGCGCGGGGGAGGACGTTTTCGTCCGTGCCGGTGCGCAACGTGCCGCCGGCCTGCGGGTGGCGGTCGGCGACGGTGACGGCGTGGCCTTGGCGCGCGAGTTGGTAGGCGGCCGTCAGTCCCGTTGGCCCGGCGCCGATGATGGCGACGCGCTTGCCGGTGGAAGGTTTGCCGGCGGGGAGGAATCGGCCACGAACGGGAGGCGAGGCGCTCGGTTGGTCAACGTCACCTTTCCCCTCACCCCGGCCCTCCCCCTGGGGGAGAGGGAGAATTCCGTTCAGCCGGGGAGCAACGGAGGCTTCAGCGACGGGCGAATTCACCCGCGCAGAATCGCCGGAAGGAGCGGTAGTTGTGGTTCCCTCGCGCTGAGGGGGAGAGGGAACGGAACGCGAAACTGGTTCAATGGCCCCCGCACCGATCCCAAGATCCGCATCCGCCACAAATCGTTCAAGATCGCGGATGGCAGCGGGATCATCCCAATGCCCGCGCCGGCAGCCTTGCTCGCAGGGATGGTGGCAGAGGCGTCCGAGCACGGCGGGCAGGGGCAGGGCGCCCCGCACGGTAGCGGTGGCTTCCGCGACCTGGCCGGCGTCCAGTTGCCGCAGCATCACGGGGATGTTCAGACCGAGCGGGCAAAGGCGCTGGCACGGCGAGAGGCAATCGCCGACGTGGTCGCTGAAGAGCAGTTCGAGCGCGGTGCGGCGCGCCTCGTGGACTTCCTCCGTCTCGCTCTCGACGACCATGCCAGGCGCGGCCTTCGTGCCGCACGAGGGCACGAGCTTGCCGTTGATCTTCACCAGGCAGACGAGGCAGGAATTGAGCGGACCGCACTTCTCCAGGTGGCAGAGAGTGGGGATGTCGATGGCCAGACGGCGTGCCGCCTGGAGGACCGTCTCGCCGTCGGAGACGGTGACGGGCGAGCCGTCGAGGGTGATGGAGAACGAGGCGTTCATCGCGACGGAACGCATTTAACGCAAAGAAACAAAGACGCAGCGGCGCCAAGCTCCCTGTGGCCTGGCGTCGTTGCGCCTTTGCGTTGAAAGAGAGGGCGATTCATTTCACCTCGATGGCCTTCTGCGGGCACACCTGCTTGCATGTGTCGCACCGGGTGCATTTCGCATCGTCAATCTCGTGCCGCTGGTAGGGCGTCATCGGGATGGCGTCTACGGGGCAATGCTGGGCGCAGAGCGTGCAGCCGGTGCAGTCGGCGGTGACGCGATAGTGGATGAGCGCGGTGCATTTGCCCGCGGGACAACGGCCCGCGACGTGCGCCTCGTATTCGTCGCGGAAATACCGCAGCGTCGAGAGCACCGGGTTCGGCGCGGTCTTGCCGAGGCCGCAGAGGCTGCCCGCGCCGACCTGGCGGGCGAGCCGCTCCAGTTCGTCGAGATGCGGGCGCGACGCCTTGCCCGCGCAAAGACGCTCGAGGATGTCCAGCATGCGCTTGGTGCCGATACGGCAGAAGGTGCATTTGCCGCACGACTGGTCCTGCGTGAACTGGAGGAAATACCGCGCGATATCGACCATGCACGACGTGTCGTCGAGCACCACCAGGCCGCCGCTGCCCATGATCGCGCCCACCTCGCGCAGGCTCTCGTAATCCACCGACGTGTCCGCCAACCGCGCCGGCACGCAGCCGCCGCTGGGCCCACCGATTTGCACCGCCTTGAACCGCCGGCCCTCCGCCGCGCCGCCGCCGATTTCCTCGACGATCTCGCGAATGGTCGTGCCCATCGGCACCTCGATCAATCCGCCGCGGCGAATCTTGCCGGCGAGCGCGAAGACCTTCGTCCCCTTGCTCTTGGCCGTGCCGATGGCGGCGAATTTGTCCGCGCCGTTGCGCACGATCCACGGCACCAGCGCGAGGGTCTCGACATTATTGATCAAAGTGGGCTTGCCCCAAAGCCCCTCCTGGGCGGGGAAGGGCGGGCGCAACCGCGGCATCCCGCGCTCGCCTTCCACCGAGGCGATGAGCGCCGTCTCCTCGCCGCAGACGAACGCGCCGGCGCCTTCGAAGACGGTAAACTGGAGCCGGTAGCCACTGCCCCGCAATCGCTCCCCCAGCCAGCCGCGCTTCTCCAGTTCCGCGATCGCGGCGCGGACGCGCTTCACCGCGAGCGGATACTCGTGGCGGATGTAGAAAATGCCCTCGTGCGCGCCGACGGCGAGCGCGGCCAGCGCCAGCCCCTCGATGACACGATAGGGGAAGGACTCCAAAATCATCCGATCCATGAACGCGCCCGGGTCGCCTTCGTCGCCGTTGCAGATGACGTATTTGACCTCGCCGGGCTGTTGACTGACGACGCGCCACTTCTGGCCGGTCGGGAAACCCGCCCCGCCCCGGCCACGCAGGCCGGATTTCTCAATGGTGGAAATGATTTGGTCGGGTGGCACAGGCCACTGGCCTGTCGCGCCCGGCGACCCGCCGGATGCCATGACAGAGGGGGCACGATCCGATGACGGCACCACCTGACCCGAGGCGGCGTGGATGGCTTTCCGGTCGGCGAGGTCGCCC
>JBBIQR010000461.1:0-448 GCA_037442245.1 Candidatus Solibacter sp.
CGGTTGCGGAGGGTGAGGGAGCGGAGGGGGAGGGGTTCGAAGAGCATGGGGGTTAGTTAGTTAGTAAGTAAGATGGGTAGGCCGGGAGGCCTACCCTACAGGGCCGGGATGTCGACCCAGCGGCGGTTGTGCCAGCTTTCGATGCCTTTTTCGGCAAGTTGCACTCCTTTGGCGCCTTCGATCAGGCCCCAGCGGAACGGCGTGTCGCAAACCACGTGTTTGAGGAAGAGTTCCCACTGGACTTTGAAGGCGTTATCGAAGGTGTCCTGCTCGGGCACCTTTTGCCAGCCTTCGAAGTAATCGAGGGGGCTGGCGATGGACGACGGGAAGGTCAGCGACACCGGCGATGGATTTTCGGTGGTGGTGTCGTCGGTGACGGAGATGTTGAGTGTTGGGCTGGCCGGGAGGGTCGGGATGGCGTTGTGGACGCCCGAGACGGCGCCATTCG
>JBBIQR010000461.1:458-3463 GCA_037442245.1 Candidatus Solibacter sp.
GAGGCGAGACCGGCGACGGCGGTGCCCCTGGTGCCGTCCACCTGAATGGTCAGGAGGTCGTCGCGGCGGACGCGGACGCACCAGGAGGAGTTGAAGTGGGCGAGGATGCCGCCTTCGATTTCGAAGGTGGCGTAGGCGGCGTCGTCGGCGGTGCAGGTGTAAGGACGGCCGCTCTCGTCCCAGCGGGTGGGGATGTGGGTGGCGCCGGTGCAGGAGACGGCTTTGACGGGACCGAACAGGTTGTCGAGGACATAGCGCCAGTGGCAGAGCATATCGATGATGATGCCGCCGCCATCTTCCTTGCGGTAGTTCCAGGAGGGGCGCTGCGCGGGGACGGTATCGCCTTCAAAGACCCAGTAGCCGAATTCGCCGCGCACGCTGAAGATGCGGCCGAAGAAGCCGAGGTCCTTGAGGGTTTGCAGTTTGCGGAGTCCGGGGAGCCAGAGTTTGTCCTGCACGACGCCGTGCTTGACCCCGGCTTTGGCGGCGAGATCGGCCAATTCGAGGGCGACGGCGAGCGAATCGGCGACGGGTTTTTCGCAGTAGATGTGCTTACCGGCGGCGATGGCCTTCTTGACGTCGGGGGCGCGGCGGTCGGTGGTCTGGGAGTCGAAGTAGATGGAGTATTGGGGGTCGGCGAGGAGCGAATCGAGGCCGGTGCTCCAGGGCAGACCGCCGCACTCGCGGCTGATCTGTTCGAGCTTGGCGGGGTTGCGGCCGACGAGCACGGGTTTGGGCATGATGGCCTCGCCGGGACCGAGCGGGACGCCGCCCTGCTGGATGATGGCCCAGATGGACCGGCGCAGGTGCTGGTTCAGCCCCATGCGTCCGGTGACGCCGTTCATGATGATGCCGACGGGGTGAATTTTCTTTTCGCTCATGGCTGGTGGGAGGGGTCAGGCTTTGGGTTTTTCGGTGCACTGGGGGGCGGCGCCGGCGGGCAGTGCGGGCACATCGACTCCGGCGCGCGGCAGGGTGCCGTCGAGTTCCTGGCGCCAGTGGGCGACATCGCCGGCGGGACCGTAGCAGTAGATCATGCGCATGGGGGTGGCGCCGGTATTGGTGAGCTGATGGAAGACGGTAGGCGGGATGTAGACCGCCTCTCCGGCGCGGACCTGGCGGCGTTCTTCGCCGAGGCACATTTCGCCGTCGCCCTCGACGATGAAGTAGATCTCTTCCTGCTGCTGGTTGTGCCACGGGACCTGGCCGCCGTTGGGTTCGAGGGTGACGTGGCCCATGCTGAAGTTCGAGGCCTGGATGGGGCTGGCGCCCCCAACCAGGTTCTGGGTGCGGCGCCGCGCCGGATACGTGCGGCCCGCGATCTGGGAAAGGTCAGCGACGATCATGGTGGCTCAGAAAATAGGCTAGCACTCCGAGGGCAATGAGGATGCCGCCGAATTGGAGGGCGTTGACGGGGCCGACGCGCTCGGCCTGGTTGCGGACCATGGCGAGCACGAGGAGGGCGGCGGGTCCGATGGCGATGGCGATGGCGCCGGCCAGGCCGCCGGGGACGCGGTAGGGGCGGTCGAGGCCGGGTTCGCGCACGCGGAGGACGATCAGGGAGAGGAACTCGACCAGGATGCTGAGGCCGGTGAGCAGGACGTCGAGCATGACGAGTTTGTCGAAGCTGAGGTTGAGGGCGAGGGCCCAGACTACGGCGCAGGCGAAGATGGAGAAGACGGGCGCGCCGGTGCGGGAGTTGCGGCGGGCGAGGATGCGGGGCAGGAAGCCATCCGCGGCGAGCACCATGGGGAGGCGGGAGAGGGCCATGGTGAGGGCGCTGCAGGTGCCGAATGCGCCGATCATGCCGGCGGCGGTGATGGCGGCGGCGAGGACCCCGGCGATTGCGCCGCCGCCGAAGACGGTGCGGGCGATATCGGCCCAGCCGCCGGTGGTCCACTGGGCGCTGGGCAATCCGGTGGCGGCGACGGCGGCGATGGGGACGACGTAGGTGACGGCGACGAGCAGAACGGTGGCGGCCATGGCGAGAGGGTAGGTGCGCCGCGGGCGGTCGACTTCGCCGGCGATGGGCGAGGAATTGTCGTAACCCATGTAGTTCCACATGGCGACGAGCATGCCGAGGAGGAAATCGAAGCGGACCGGGGGGTGCGCGGCGGGGGGCCCGGGGTGGGTGGCGGCGTAGAAGGAGAGGACGGCGAACGGAGCGAGCAGCAGGAGAGTGAAGGCGAAGCTGCTGGCGCCGACGCCGCGGACGCCGCTGAGGTTGAGCAGGGCGCAGGCGGCGATCATGGCGGCGCCGATCCAGTAGGCGCGGGCGCCGGCGGTCATGGCGGGGCTGAAGTGGGCCAGATAGCTGACGAACAGGGTGGGGTAGATGGCCATGTCGAAGACGCTGCCGGTGAGGGTGAGCCAGGCCTCCAGGAATCCCCCGAATGGTCCCATGGCGCGGCGAGCCCAGACGTAGTAGCCGCCCTCCTCGGGGATGGCGCTGGCGAGTTCGGCGACCATCAGGCCGGCGGGCAGGGCCCAGACGAGGGGGGTGACCAGGAGGATGAGGATGGCGCCGCGGTAGCCCATTTGGGCGACGGTGTCCTCGAGGCCGAAGGGGCCGCCGGCGACCATCAGGTAGATGGAGGCGACGAGGGGCCAGAGGGTGAGGGTGCGCTTCATCGTGGCAAGGGGGCGGACGCCGCTGAGGGCCGGCCGCCATCTGGTAATCTAAACCATTGATGACCGTCGATGAAATCCGAGAATTGATCGCCCTGGCCGGGGAAACGGGCATCGCGGAACTGGAAGTGCAGCGCGGGGAGAACCGCGTGCGCATTCGCCGCGCGCCGTTTGCCGCGCCGCAGGAGATCCTGGTCGCGCCTCACGCGTATGCCGTCGCGCCTCACCCGGCCACGCTGGCGGCGATGCCGGCGCCGCCCGCCGCCGCCCCGGCCGCAGCAGCCGCCGAGGCGAAACCGGAGAAGCCGGCCGCGGACCCGAACCTGGTCCTGGTGAAGAGCCCCATCGTCGGTACCTTTTATGAAAGCCCCGCGCCG
>JBBIQR010000462.1:0-3436 GCA_037442245.1 Candidatus Solibacter sp.
AGCCGCGTCTGAGGTTCCCCAAATTTAACAACTCCAACAACCAGCGAAAAGGCCCGCCTCGGCGGGCCTTTTTTGCATGCGGACTCCGCGGCTACTCGAGCACGTGGATGTTCTTGCGCGCGCACATGTCCTTGAGCACCTGCGGCCACACGCTCACCGTGACCTCACCCAAGTGGGCTTTGCGCAACAGCAGCATCATGACCCGCGACTGCCCGATGCCGCCGCCGATCGAGAGCGGCAATTCGTGGTTGCGGATCATCTGGTGATACGGGTATTTCAGAAAATCCATCTGGCCGGCGATCTGCAACTGCCGGAGCAGCGCTTCGGCGTTCACCCGGATCCCCATCGAACTCAGCTCGTGACGCCGCTGCGTCACGTGATTCCATACCAGGATGTCGCCGTTCAGTCCGTGGCACGGACGCCCGTCCACCGAGTGCGTCTCCGTAGACCAGTCGTCGTAGTCCGCGGCCCGCATCTCGTGCGGGTACCCGTCTTTTAACGTCCACCCGATGCCGATCAGAAACACCGCCGGGCACTCGCGCAGCAGCATCGTCTCACGCTCCTTGCGGGGATGCTCCGGATACATGTCCAGAACGTCTTCGGTGTGCAGGAAGGTGATCTTCTTGGGCAGCCCGGGGTAGCGGCGGTCCCGCAGCGCGGGGAACATCTCCTGCACGAATTCCTCCGCCTCCACCAGCACGCTCCAGATGGCGGTGACGGTCTGCTTCAGGTATTCGAGTTCGTGCTCGTAGAAGTGGATCGCCTTTTCCCAGTCCCACTGATCCACGTAGCAGGAGTGGTCGTGATCCAGGAAATAGTCCTTGCGCACGGCGCGCATGTCCGTGCACAGCCCTTCGCCGGGATCCATGCCGAAGCGTTGGAGCGCCAGCCGCTTCCACTTGGTGGCCGCCTGCACGATCTGTGCGTCCACCGGGTGGACTTCCCGGTCGTTGGGGATGTGGAACCCGATCGGCGTGCGCGAGCCGTCGCGGTCCAGGTAATCGTTGATGCCGCTCTGCGTGTCCACGATCAACGGCACCGTGACCATCATCAGGTTGAGCGCCTTGCACAGCCGCTCCTCGATGAAAGCCTTGGTGGCGAAGATCGCCTTCTGCGTCTCCTTCGGAGTGAGCAGGGAGGAGTAATCCAGAGGAAGAATCCTGTTCAGTTCCTCGTAGTTCCCGATTCCGGGACCGGCGAGATCGGCGCGAAAGTCCGCCATATCAGAGTTTGACCTCCGGACATACTATACTCCCGCGCACGTTCCAGACCAACCCCACGGTGGTGGTAGCCTGAAAGCAGACCCCGCGATGCCGTCTCTCCCCAAGCCCGAAGTCATGAGTCCCGCCGGCTATTGGCCGCAATTGCGCGCCGCCGTCGAAGCCGGCGCGGATGCCGTCTATTTCGGACTCAAGCACTTCACCGCCCGCGCCAAAACCGGTTTCTCCCTCGCGGAACTGCCCGAGGTGATGCGCACCCTGCACCGCCGCGGCGTGAAAGGCTACCTGACCTTCAACACCCTGGTCTTCGAGCACGAGCTCGACGAAGCCGCCCGCGCTCTCGCGCAAATCGCCGAAGCCGGGGCGGACGCGGTGATCGTACAGGATCTCGCGGTGGTGAAGATGGTCCGGCAGATCGCGCCGGATCTGGAAATCCACGGCAGCACCCAGATGAGCGTGACCAGCGCGGAGGGCGTGCGCCTGGCCGAACGCTTCGGAGCGCACCGCGTCACGCTGGCGCGCGAGCTCTCGCTAGAGGAGATCCGCGCCATCCGCGCCGCGGTGGAGTGCGAGCTCGAAATCTTCGTCCACGGGGCGCTGTGCGTCGCCTACTCCGGCCAGTGCTTTTCGAGCGAAGCCTGGGGAGGCCGCAGCGCCAATCGCGGCCAGTGCGCGCAGGCATGCCGCCTGCCCTACGAAATGCTGGTGGATGGCGCCGCGCGGCCCCTCGGCGATGCCCGCTACCTGCTCTCTCCCGGCGACCTCTACACGCTCCGCCAAATCCCCGAGATCTGCCGCGCGGGAATCTCGACCCTGAAGATCGAAGGACGCTACAAGGACGCCGCTTACGTCGCGCTCACCACCGCCGCGTATCGCAAGGCCGTCGACGAGGCCTGCGCGGGGCAGCCTCTCTCGGTCACGCCCGCCGGGGAACTGCAGCTCGAACAGGTCTACTCGCGCGGCCTCGGCCCCTTCTTCCTCACCGGCACGGACCATCAGGCCGTGGTCCGCGGCAGAGCGCCGCGGCATCGCGGCGTCCTCATCGGCACCGTGCTCCGCGCCACGCCGCGCGGAATCGTGATCGACCCGGCCGGCGCGCAGCGCATCGCGCCGCTCAAGCCCGGCGACGGCGTGGTCTTCGACGCGGCCGCGTGGCGCAGTCCCGAGGAGCCGGAGGAGGGCGGGCGCATCTTCGAAATCCACGGCAACGAATTGCGCTTCGCCAACCGCGCCATCGACGCTTCCCGCATCCGCCCCGGCGACCTGGTGTGGCGCACCCACGATCCCGGCCTCGATAAGCTGGCCCGCGCCTATACGGACGCCGCCGCGCCGCTCCGGCGGCAGCCCCTCAGCCTGCGGGTGGCCGCCCGCGAGGGTGCGCCGCTGCGTGCTGTCTGGACCGTGGGGCGGCATCGCGTGGAGACGGAATCGCCCGAGCCCCTTGGCCGGGCCGCCAACCGCCCCATCGACGCGGAGTATCTGCGCGCGCAACTTGGGCGCCTGGGGGGGACGCCGTATGAGTTGGCGGACATCGCGGTGGACCTGGAAGGCGCGCCCTTTGCCCCGAGTTCCGTGCTGAATCGGCTTCGGCGCGAGGCGGTGGAACGGTTGCAGGAAGCGCAAAGCGCCCCCGGCCCCGCGGCGCGCCCCTGGCAGGCTCCGCCGCCCGCGGCCGCGGCAATCCCACAGGACGGCCCGACCGTGCACCTCCTCGTCCGCACGCCGGAGCAGTTGGACGCGGCCATCCAAATTCGCCCCGATTCGATTACCCTCGATTACCTCGATCTCTACGGGCTGAAGCCCTCGCTCGCGCGCGTCCGCGACGCCGGACTCCTCCCCCGCGTCGCCGCGCCGCGCATCCTCAAACCCGGCGAGGAGAAGATTGCGGACTTCCTGCTCTCCTGCGGCTGCGCGATCCTGGTGCGCTCGGCCGGCCTGCTGGAAATGCTGCGCTCGCGTCCGCACCCGGCGCTCACCGGAGACTTCAGCCTGAACGCGGCCAACTCGCTCGCCGCCCGCGAACTGCTCGATCTCGGGCTCGACCTGTTGACGCCCACCCACGACCTCAACGGCGAGCAGATCGCGCACCTGGCGCGCGAAGCCGGCGGCGCGCGCATCGAAGCGGTGGCCTATCACCACCTGCCCGTCTTCCATACGGAGCACTGCGTCTTCGCGCGGTTCCTCTCGACGGGATCGAGCTATCGCGATTGCGGCCG